>QZJS01000004.1 GCA_003597945.1 Desulfobacteraceae bacterium
CAGTATTCCGAAATTTTCAAATAGTGAAGACTGTCGGTATAAATCTCAATTTTTAGTTTATTGAGTATCTACAAGATATGGAACTTTTTTTGGCGGCCAGGGATGGTACGGCGGAAATAAAAGGAGCGTTTGCACTCAGGGAAACGCCGCGGTCACGGTGGAGGTGATCCCGCCACGGGGGGTGAATTTTCCGGTTACCGTCATTTGTTTGGGATGCAGCACGGAAACCAGGTCATCAAGGATGCGGTTGACGATATTTTCGTAAAAAATACCGACATTACGGTACTGGAGCAGGTACAGCTTCAGGGATTTGAGTTCAACGATGGTTTGATCCGGCACATAGGAAATGGTGATACATCCCGTGTCCGGCAGGCCCGTCCGGGGGCACACCGAAGAATATTCGGGCTGCTCAATAACGATATGAATATCCCGCCGGGACCGGTAGTCATAGTCCAGCGGCTCCAGCAGGTCCGTCTTAATGGCGTCGGGCGTTTTGATTTCCATGAATTCTCAGCAACTCATTACCGATTGATATGTTTTCAGTATCTTTTTTTAAGTACCATAGGTGATTATGCCATCTTTGATGATGATGTCAAGGCATCAAATCGGCAATCACATTCGACAAATCAGTGCGGCAGGGCCGCCTGTCCACTGTTTAATTGCTTTTTAAATTCGGTTTTTGCCTCCTCAATGGCGGCCATCAATTCCTTTTTGAAATCCTCGCGACTCATGGATTCTTCCAGCATTAAGAGCAACTTGTCCAAAGCAACGGTGGTTAAGACTCCGCCAATAAATCCACCGATGCCGGCGCCGATGGCCGTTCCGGCGCCGGGAACCAAAGATCCGATGGCCCCGCCGATGGTCGCGCCAATCGCCGTGCCGCCCGCGGTTCCGGCTGTTTTGGCAGCCACAACCTTGGCCACGGCCTTGGCGGCCAGCTTAAGGGTGGTTTTGGCGGTCATTTTGGCTACAATTTTTTTGATGATGATTCCGGTAAGGAGCCCGGCAGCCACCCCGCCGCCGGCGCTGTAGCCCATCCGCTCGCTAAAAACAATTTTATCATTAAATACCGGAGGATTAATCGCATCCGAAATATTCATGCGCCGATTGACACGGATTTCCTCATCGCCCGGCATGATCCGGTTTTCCGCGATGAGCTGTTTCACCGTTTCCCGGTACTCTGATAAAGCGGCCTGATTTTCTTGAATGGCCGCATTCAGGACCAATTCCACCTTTTTAAAGACATCCCCTTTCTGCAGATGTTTTACCAGTTTATCCTGGAGATAGGTTTCAATTTCGCCGACCATGAGCATGCCAATGCGGCCATATTCCGCGGGCACGCTGTAATACCAGTCCAGAAAGGCGTCCACATTGACTTCCAATCGGTCAAACGCGCGGTCCGCTTCCCCCTCCATCCTGGCAACGGATATCTCAAAGCGATGCAACGCTTCTATCTTTGCGGTATTGATCTTATCGATTGTTCCTTCCCGGACATAATCATCACCGATCATTTCCGCTATGGTGACGATTTGCATTGCGTCGGCTTCCAGCTTTTGCCTTGTCTCCACGACGCGGGGATTTGCATGCAGCCATTGTTCCAGTTGCGCGACCAGGGATATGTAAAACGACCAGACAACCACAACAACCACTGCCATGGAAATACCGATGCGCCAATTTGAAACCGGCGACGGGACGGCCTCATCCACGAGCGGATTTAAAATCCGCCTGAATTCCCGGCCCGGGATCAGGAAAATGGAAAGCATCAGGCAGGCATTAAGAAAAACCGTAAAATATCCCGCAGCCACGGCAAATAATGCCGGCCACCGGCTCATCGCGCCGGTTTTGCCCAGGGCGTAGGCCTTGGCACCTTCATACCAGGCCAGCCACTGGACGGCTTCTTCCAGAAGCGCGCTGCCTCCGGCGCCCGCCAATGCGCTTTTGTGTGCGCGGATAGCCGCGTCAAAGCTCGGATAACCGGGAATTTGCATAAACAGATAAATGATCAGCAGGTAAAAAACCATCATGATCACGGGGGTTATCCACCTGGCCCAACGCAATGCCGTGCCGTAAGAAAGATGCGGTTTAACTTCGGATTTAAGAAAGCGCCGCAGCAGCTCATGAACGCCGTAAAATAAAGGGACCGCCATAAAGAATGCGATCCATTCCCATGTGGTGTAGGTATGAAACTGAAGGAACATGAAAAACGCCGTCGCCAGCGCCCACAGACCCCATATCAAATAAATCAGGAGCCTCCCGGACAGCAGCCGGTGCAGCAGGCCGCCGGGCTCAAATTTATGCAGTTTCTCAATTCTTGAAACCGTGGACATGTAAACAGCGCTGATAAAAACGGGGATGCTGAACAAAAGCACGATCAATGTCGCCAACCATAATTTAGATGAGACAAACACTGCAGAAAACCCGTATACCGCCCCGCCCCACAGGAGGAATTTAAGCGCCTGGAAAAGAAAAAAGTGCCGTGATTCGATTTGACTCGTCATTTTTTACCCTACTTTTTCTTCCTGATCTTTTATTTTTCCGCGAACACGGAATCGTGGATCAGCTCAATCAGGGGTTCGAGGGGATTGTCCGAATCAAGGGAACGGGCGATCTGCAGTTCCTGGCGGTCGGCCGGGGAGACGATTTTTTTTGCCTCCACCGCGATGGTCTGCTCCAGGGACTGGCGGTCGGTGAAGGACCGGAAGATCCGGCTGACGGCCACGCGTACCTTGCCGGAACGCTTGAGATACATCTGGTCCAAAAGCTCCCGAAGACTTCCCGCATCCAGGCTTTCAAGGCCCTGCATGGCCCGTTCGGTCAGGTCGGACGGGGCGGGCGCGGCAATATCGGATGGTCCATGGGAGATGTCCGGCGATTCGAGAGGCGATTGAGGTGAAATCTTTTCAGAAACCCTGATGTCGATGCGGGCGGTATAGACAAACATTAATCCCAATGTGTCGGAATGCGCGAATGGAGCGATATCCGCAAACTCGAGGATGCGGCAAAGGATTTGTCCGGCGTCCACGCTCATGGCCGCCCGGATATCCGGGTTGGTTTCCCGGGTGTCAAAACGCGCGGTGATTATATTTTCAAAGGTTTCCGGATAAATGTAAACATGCAGGCCCGGCATGAGTTCCACCCGGAATGATCCCGAAACCTCCAGCAGGCTGAAATTCCCGCGGGCCAGAGTATCCCGAATCATCTTCAAGTGATCTTCAATCGTCAGCCCCATTGTTCCTCACATTTGCCGTCTCACCGGTGTGCGGACGATGCATTCATCGGCCCGGCTTGAGTATTTCTTCTGAACGGCTTTGCCATCATCCCACCGCCCAATTTTTCGCCCTGGCCCCGACGCCTTTGAGGTCTTCGAGGATCATGTATCCGCAGGGAATCAGGAAAAGGGTGATGCCGGTGGCCAGAAGCACGCCGAAGCCGATGCTGACCGCCATGGGCTTCAGGAACCGCGCCTGGATGCTGGCTTCAAGCAGAATGGGAATCAGGCCGGCAAAGGTGGTCAGGGATGTCAGAATCACCGCGCGAAATCGCTGAATGCCGCTCTGGATCACCGCATCGCGAAGCGCCATGCCGGCATCCCGGAGCCGGTTGATCCGGTGCACCAGGACCAGGGAGTCGTTGACCACCACGCCGGAAAGCCCGACAATACCGAACATACTGACAATACTGAGGTTAAAACCCATGAGCAGGTGTCCCCAGATGGCGCCGACAATGCCGAAGGGAATGGCCATCATAACGACCAGCGGTTGTGAAAACGATTTAAACGGTATGGCCAGCAGCGCGTAAATGCAGAACAGAGCGATAATAAAGCCCTTGAATACATCCCCTAAGGATTCGCGCTGTTCCTTGCCTTCCCCCTCTATGGCAAAGCGTAGACCGGGATAATGGTTGGCGATCCGGGGAAGGACGTCTTTGATCAGTTCCTGGCGGATCTCGTTGGCATTGGCGATGCTTTCGTTCACGTCGGCCATCACCTTGACCACCCGGAGGCGCTGTGCCCGCTCGATCTGGGTATATCCCCTTGCCATTTCCACGGATGCCACCGCGTCAAAGGGAACTTCCGCGCCCGACGGGGTGCGGATACGCATCTGTTCAACGGAATAAAGGGACCGGCGTTCCTCCTCAGGGAACCTGACCAGCACGCGGATTTCGTTTTTATCCCGCTGAAACCGGAGGGCTTCGGCCCCGTAAAATCCATGCCGCACCTGGCGGGCCAGATCGCTTAAGGTAATGCCCAGGGTTTCGGCCTGGGGCTTTAACCGAAGCTGCATTTCCATTTTTCCGGGAAGAAAGCTGTCTCTGATGTCAAACACGCCGGGATATTTTTCAAGTTCAGCCTTCAAGGATTCGGCCGCGTCCTTTAATCTGTTATAATCGTTTAAAGAGAGATGCACCTCCACGGGATTGCCCACGGAATGAATTTCGCTCTGAAAAGTCAGCGACTCGGCTTCCGGGAGGGCGCCGACCCTTTCGCGCCAAAGATTGGTGAGTTTTTCGGAACTGATATCGCGGATCTCGCCATCTAAAAGCTGAATCCAGATCTGGGCAAGATGTCCGCCGGTATCCCCAGAATGCCCGCGCCGCTTGACATGGGCCCCGATGAGAGCCGCGCTGTATTCCAGCAGCGGCGGGGCCCCTTCGGGCCGGAGGCTGTCCTGTTCGGCCAGCAGATCAATGCCGGTCTGTTCGATGAACCGGACCACCTCTCTGGTCTGCTCCATGGGCGCGCCCGTGGGCATGGTGATCATGCACTGGATCACATCGCCTTCCACCTTGGGAAAAAAGGTGAACTTCATTCTTCCCGAAGTCCATACGCCCAGTGTCACCAACAAAAGGGCAATGCCGATGGAAACGGTGATATACCGCCATTTCACGCAGATGGTCGCCAGGCCGGCATAGAGACTCCGCGTCACCCAATCAAGGGCCCGCGCCATGATGCCGGGCCGACTCTGGCCGTCATGGGCGATTTTGGCGGCCTTGCTGCGGGCCAGATGCGCGGGGAGAATAAAAAGCGACTCGATCAGGGAAGCCGCCAGCACCAGAATGACCACCAGCGGAATATTTCGCATGAGTTTGCCCATCATCCCGCCGGCCAGCAGCAGAGGTGAAAACGCGGCAATGGTGGTCAGAACCGAAAAAATCACCGGCCGCCCCACCTCCAGGGTGCCTTCCACGGCAGCGGTCAGCGGCGCCATGCCCGCCTCCTGCTTGGAAAAGATATTCTCCCCCACGATGATGGCGTCATCCACCACGATCCCGAGCACCATGATAAACGCAAATAAAGACAGCATATTCAGGGATACATCATAATGGGGCATGAGCCACATGGCGCAGGCGAAACTGACGGGTATCCCCAGGGTCACCCAGAAGGCCACCCGGATGTTGAGAAACATCGCGAGCAAAATCGCCACCAGGATCAGGCCCCAGAACATATTTTTACCCAGCAGCTCCAGCCGGCTTTTAAGTATCCGGGCGTAATCATTGTAGACCTGCACATGCATGCCGGCGGGCAGATTCGGCTCCAGGTCCGCCACAAACGCCTTGACGCCGGCCGCCACCTTAAGGGCGCTCTGTTCGGCCACGCGATAGACATTGATGATGACCGCGGGCTTACCGTCAAAGCTGGCGAACAGGTCCACATCGGCAAATCCTTCCCTGAGCACGCCGATATCGGCCAGGGTGACCCGGCTGCCGTCAGGCCGGGTGATGATGGGGATGTCGCGATAATCCACGGCGTGATATTTCCGGCCCTTGGTCCGGACCAGGATTTCGCCGGCATCGGTCTTGATCCGGCCGGCGGGCAGGTCCAGGCTGTTCCGGGTGACGGCTTCGGCCACCATGCCTAATGTCAGGCCGTATTTGCGAAGCGCCGATTCCGGGATCTCGATATGGATCTCACTCTCCCGGGCTGCGGCCATGCCGGCCATGGTGATATTTGGCAGATTGGTGATGTCGTCCTGAATGGTTTCAGCCAGGTGCTTGATGACGGCTTCATCGGCATCGCCGTAAACCGCCACGCTGACGACCTGGATCTGCTGAATGATTTCCCGGACAACGGGTTTTTCCGCCTCGGCCGGCATGGTCGTGATCCGGTCCACCTCGGCCTTGACCTCATCGAGCAGGGTTTGGACGTCCCAGTCCTTCATGACCTCGACGGTGATGGTGGCCAGGCCTTCCCTGGCCGTGGAATCGATCCTTTTGATCCCGGTCAGGCCGGCGATATTTTCCTCAATGCGGCGGATGACCCCCTCTTCCACTTCCTCGGGGGACGCGCCGGGATACTCCACCGTTATGCTGATCATGTCCAGGCTGGCTTCGGGAAACACCTCCAGTTTGATGCCCACGCCCGTGGTGATGCCGGCCACCAGAAAAAAAAACATGAGCAGATTGGCGGCCACATGGTTTTCCGCGAACCAGGCAACGGCGGTCCTCATCGGATTTCGCCTCCGTTAACGGGTAAATGCCGGATCTGCATGCCGTCGGTGACCACCTTCAGCGGCGATATTACCACAAGATCGCCATCTAAAAGCCCTCCCGCGATGGTCACTCCCCCGTCATTGGCACGGGACACCGTCACTTTCCGGAACATCAGGCGATCTTTCTCCGGATCCACCACCCAGACGGTATCGTCCGCATGCAGGGCCGTGCGCGGGATCACGGCAGCCCCGTCCAGGACCCGGCCCTTAATGCGCACTTCACCGAACTGGCCCGCCGCCAGGGGCGGGATCGCGTCATAAGGATTTGCCACCCGGACCACCACGCGATGCATGCGGGTCCGGTCATCGATGCGGCCTTCGGAGCGGGCCACCCGGCCCTGCCAGATCATTTCCCGGCCGGAGGCTTCGGCCCGGACTTCAGCGGGGGAGCCGACGGCCTTGTTTGTGGTGTAGCCGGGGAGGTCAAACCAGGCTAAATCCCGGTCTTCGAGGGGAATCACGATTTCCGCGGCATCCGTGGCGTAAAGGGTGGCCAGTGGCTGGCCGGGGACCACGAACTGGCCGTATCCCACCTGTCGGGCAACGACCCGGCAGGCAAAGGGCGCTTTCAATCGGGTGCGCGCCAGTTTAAGACGGGCATCGGTCAAATTCGCCTTTTCCGCTTCCAGCCGGGCCAGGGCCGCGGCGAGCTGGGGCTCCTTGGCCACCAGAGGCGGCGGTTCTTCCCCTGGATTCAGGCGATGCCATTCCTCCCGGGATGCGGCCGCATCTTCTCTTATCATTTCAAGCTGGCTTTCCGCCTCCTTGATTCTGGCTTCGGCAAGAATGACCGCGATTTCATAATCCGCCGGATCCACCACCAGCATGAGTTCATCTTTGGCAAAGGTCCCGCCGTCCACCAGGGAAGGCGAGATCATCGTCACCTTGCCACCCACCTGGGGCACCAGCTGAATTTCCATTACGGGGCGAACCGTTCCGTAACCGGTCACGATGATTTCCATGGGCCCGGTGGTCACCGAAACGGTCCGCACCAGAGGCACGGGGGCCGTCGGCATTTCCTGCCGCGGCGCCTGCCGGCCGGCCTTAAGCGCCTTGAATCCGAAAACACCGGCCGCCACAATAATGATGGCGATCAATACCTGTATCAGAATGCGTTTAGATCGGGACATATGGTTTTCTCAATGTTTGAAGTTTTCGCAAGAAGATTTCCAAGCTCTTCGTGCGTTTAAACGACGCATCACGGCGTTGTTACGACGCTGTCCGCGATGTTATCAATATTCGGATTTGAAGGGTCCGGGACAACATCCCAGCCGCCGCCCAGAACCCGGTAAAGGCTCACCCGGTTGGATAAAACCGCGTATTCCGCTTCCACCATTCGTATTTCCGCTGCAAAGCGCGCCAACTGGGCATCCAGAACGGCCAGGTAATCCACAAGCCCCCTGCGGTATCGGTCCACGGCAACCTCCTGAACGGCAACGGCCTCCTCCAGGAAAACCCGCATCCGCAGGCGCCGGGTTTCCAGTTCCTTCTGGTTCAGCAGGGCCCCCTCGACTTCGGCAAAGGCGTTTAGCACGGTCTTCGCATAGGCCATTTTCGCCTGCTGATACCGGGCTTCGGCCGCGGCCTGGGCCGCGGACAGTTTTCCGGCGTTGAACACCGGCTGTAATCCGCCGGCCGCCATTCGCCACAACTCGTTTTCCGGCCGGAACAGGTCGCCGATATCGCCGGAGGCATATCCGAAGCTGCCGGTCAGGGTGATGCCGGGAAAGCGGGCCGCTTTTGCAACGCCGATCCGGGCCGAGGCGGCCTTCAGGACGGCTTCGACGGACCGGATATCAGGCCTCCGTTCCAGCAGTTGCGAAGGAAGCCCGGCGGGTATGGGGCGGGGAGGAACAAAAGCGCCGGGCGCTCTGAAATCGTCGGTTTCAGCCGTGGGGTAACGGCCCTGCAGAACCGACAGCATCTGTCGGCCGGCGCCCAGGGCCGCGGTCAGATCGGGAAGCTGGGCTTCGGCTCCGGCAAGGGCCCGGCGAGCCTGGCGCACGTCCAGGATTGATGTCAACCCTCGCCGGTAACGGCTTTCCGTTAGGGCCAGCCCTTGCTCGTAAGCGTCCACCATATCCCTGTTCACCCGGATCTGACGCTTAAGGGCCGCGATCTGGAGATAAAGACTTACGGTTTCGGCCGTCAGGGAATGGGCCACGGCCCGCTGGTTTTCCGCGGATGCCAGCAGGTCCGCCTCGGCCGCCTCTGTCGCCCGGGCCAGGCGGCCCCAGAGGTCCAGCTCAAAAGATGCCGGCAGGGAAAGGGAATACGAAGACCCGGTCACTGAAACAGCATTGCCGGTGATCGGGTTCAATGTCGCCTGCCGCTGTCGGAGGGCCTGAACGCTCAGGTTGATCGAAGGATATTGATCCGCGCTGATCTGCCGCAGGACGGCCGCCACCTCGGTCAACCGGAAAGCCGCTGCCCGGATATCCGGGTTGTTTGCCATCACTTCGGCCACTACCCGGTCGAGTTCCGGATCATTAAATTCCCGCCACCAGAGGTTCTCGGGCTTTAGCGCATCCAAACCACCGGATTCCTGTTCAAAAGCGGCCGGCATCGCAAAATCAAGATCGGCGCCGGTATAATCCGGCCCCATTTTCATGCAGGCGGGCAGCAAAAAAATAAGCAGCAGCAAACCGGCAAACCGTTTCCGCAACGTTGCCCGGATGCACCCGAGGTTTTGAAAGGTTTTTTTAATTTTTGGCCGGGGATATTTTTTCAAACCGCAGTTCCGTTTCAAGAGGCATCCTTAGTAAAAAGCCGTTTTTCGTCAGCGTACCGGTCATGATCCCGCCTTCCCGGGTATGGATGCGGATCTCACCATCCTTGACATGCCAGGTAAAAGTAACTTCCTCATGATTGCAAGTCCAGGTTCCCTCGCCGTTTTCCCTGAGATCGACTACGGTGGGTTCACACGGACCGCCGCCGGCATCGGCCGCCAGGTAAGTCCCGATATAGGTTTGCCGGGAATCGCATGACATCAGCACCGTCATCAACAGCAGACAGCCGCATATCGCGGTAATTCCGGCACAAAAGTTTGCCTTCACGATCGCGCCTCCTTGCACGCAAATAAAAACATGCTACAATACAGCCCTTTTTAAGCGGATATCAAAATAACTTTCCGGTAAATTGATGATACAGTCTGGAAAGCAGGTATATACGGTCACAGTAAAAGACCTGAACAGCCATCAACGCCAGTATTAAGTTCTCCATCACCTTTTTCCAGCCGATATCCTCGCCCGTCGTATCATAACACCCACAACTGATGGGGGAATCCCAGTAAATATTTATCAGGATAAAAACAATGAACATCACCAGCAGCATGCCCGCGATGGTTACGGCCGCCCGGGTCCGAAGCCCGATGATCAGCGACAGTCCGCAGATCAGTTCGAGCCAGGGAAGAATTACGGCCACCAGGTTCACCCCCCAGTGGGGAACCAGCCGGTATGCCGCCACCGATTCGGCAAATTGCGCCGGATACGGAATCTTGCTCATACTGGCGTAGACAAACACCAGGCCGATACATATTCTGAAAACCATTGCCAGATAAGCACTGGTGAAAATGCTTTTCATGAATTCCTTGATTTGTCTCATTCGGCCACCGGATATCCTCTTTTTTCCCAGGCGCCAAAACCGCTGTCAAGAACCATGACCTGCTTGTGTCCCCGGAGATAAAGCTTGTTGGCCACATCCACATCATAACGCCGGCTGATAGTCCGGCCATAGACAATGACCGGCCGATTCTTGTCATCGGCCTGAAGGGTCATCATATACATGATGTCAAAAACCGAAAGGGGGATATTGATCGCGCCTTCAATGTGGGTTTGATCAAAAAAATTGGTGGGCCGGGCATCCACGAACACGGCCGACGATGCAGCATGCCTTTGAACCGCGGCAGCAGGCTCAATATAGGAAATATCGTCATGCAGGCTGACCCTGGGAAACAGAGCCACTCCATTGGGATTGGAGCTGTTGAAGACCAAAGCGCATAGCAGGCTGAGGCCGATAATGAGCACGAAATCCAGAACAGACAACCTTGCCGGCTGATATTGACGGCTTTTTTCCATCTCCAGCATCTGGTCGTTCTTGATCAGCCAGGAGGCCATCTGCAGGATAAGCGTCAGCGATACTTCCGGGTAGTTGCGAAGAATCAGGTCAAAATCGGTTTTTGCCAGCACGGTCAGGGCCAGATCCTCGACAGCCTCGACATTGGCGGAACGGGCCGCGCCCGTGAGCAGGGCCATTTCACCGAAACTGTCCCCGGGTCCCAGCACTGCCAGGTCGGTTTCCATTTTTTCCGCGTTTTGTCGAAAGATGCGGACCCGGCCTGATGTGATCATGAAAAAAGAATCGCCGGGATCTCCCTGCTCGAAGACCATCCGGCCCGCCGGCACCTGCCGGTGTTCAGCGGCCAGCATAATCTCCCTCTGGATGCCCGGCGGGAGTTTTTTTAAGACCGGATGATCGATTTTATCGTCAGGACTGTAAACGCGCAATGTCATCACTGAATGCCGGGTTTTTTGTAATATATCCGTTCTTCGGAATCGTCCTTATGGCTGCCGGTGAATATCTCGGATGGTCTCAAGCAGGCCGTCAAAATCTTTGATCACGCCCTCATGGAGGTAGCGCACCGTGCCGGCACTTTCGGTGATGATCAGCCCCGGGGGGCCGACAGCGCCTAAACGATAATAAACCGCGTCTTTCGGATCAGCAAAAATAGGAAACCGGATGCCATACTGATCTGCAAACATCCTGATCTGCTTTTCATCATTACCGGCGGCAATAGCGATAAAGCGGATGTCGGATTTGAGATCCGCGTCATTTTGAATGATGTTATAAAGGCGGTTCAAATTCGGGATGTTTTTATGGCAATCCGGGCAGAGCACATTCAATACGTCGATGATCACCAACCGGGCCGGAATCTGCTGTAATACAACGCTTTCGACATCCGCCATGCCCAGGTATTGCCCCGCATCGGCACCGGGCAGCGCCCCGAGCAAAATTTCCGGATAGGTTTCACCCACGCGCATCTTTTTGACTTTTGCCTTTGCCTGCGCCGACACCACAGACCCCCCCATGAAAACACATAAAAAGGCCAGCATGACCGGCAGAACAAATCGCATCCGCTTCATATCGGACTCCTTTCTGGCAATATTATAAAACATGATCCGGTGCGCGGCGTGAAAACATATTGGCCCGCAATCAAAAGCCTTTTGTTTCAAAAAAAATGCATAGCAACCCGCAGCTCGCGCCCCTGAAAAATATCCTTATTTTATAACATATTTTTTGGCAAGCGGTTAGTTAAAAAGCCACTTTTTTCAATATGCTTATTTGCATTCGGCTGACAAAGAATCGCATCGTTTCGCAGAATTGGACACTGAAAACAAAACGGCTGTTTTTCGGTGGTCTTTTTCGGATATTGGAACAAATTGGAGTAAAAAAGGGGCGTCGACGATTGCCGCAACCCCTTGTTTTTATTATGGTGCCGGAGGCGAGATTTGAACTCGCACACCCTTGCGGGCGGAGGATTTTGAGTCCTCTGCGTCTACCAGTTCCACCACTCCGGCATGTTTGCTTGTTGCCGCCTGAAAAATACGGTTAAGTCGCTTTAGCATGTTCACGCAAACCAGGCAAGAATTTTTCAACGGAAAAATTCAACGGATCGGAACCAAACCGGATCAAAATATCGCCGTCAGCTCACAAATGCGAACTTCCCCTTCCCGCAGCACCTGCGGCGGATCCATGGTGACGTCCACCACGGTGGAACCGATTCCGATTTTTAAATCTCCGGCATCTAAAACCAGATCCACATTTTTTAGGATGGCTTCGGGCAGATCCGAGATCCGATGAACGCCTGGCATGCCCGACAAATTGGCGCTGGTGCCGGTGATGGGGCGATCCAGGGCGGCTGTAAGGGCCACGGCCGCCGGATGTTGTGGAAGCCGGATGCCGATCTTTCCGGTGCCCGCGGTCAATGCCGGCGGCACCTCGGGCCGGGCCGCAAACACGATGGTCATCCGGCCGGGCCAGAATCGGTCCATCAGTTTCCGGGCCGCGGCCGGGATATGGGGTACCAGGCCATTTACGTCCATGCGGGACCGAACCAGGATGGAGACGGGTTTGTCAGGCGGTCGGCGCTTGATGCGAAACACCCGGGCCACCGCATCCGCATTGAAAGCATCCGCGCTGAGGCCGTAAAGATTTCGGGTAGGGAACACGATGACCCCGCCGGCTCGGATGATATCAGCCGCCGCAATGATGACCGACGGGTCCGGCGCAAGGGGATCAATGGTTCGAATACGGTTCGGGTACGACGGCATTTATTTGCCGAGCTGGGCGGCTTTTTTTTCAACCGCCTCGGCCATTTCCTTTTTAAAGGTTTCCAGTTGTTCGGCCAGGGCCGGATCAGCCAGGGCCAGCATCTGGGCGGCCAGAATCCCGGCGTTTCGCGCCCCGGATTTGCCGATGGCCATGGTGGCCACCGGAATTCCCGGCGGCATCTGCACCGTTGACAACAGCGCGTCCATGCCCTTTAACGCCGATGAATCAATGGGAACGCCGATCACCGGCAGAATGGTATGGGCCGCCAGGACCCCGGCCAGATGGGCCGCGTGTCCGGCGCCGGCGATAATAACTTTCATTCCCCGGGAAATGGCGCCGGCGGCAAAATCCATGGCCCTTGCCGGGGTCCGGTGGGCCGAGGCCACGGTGATTTCAAAAAGCACGCCGAATTTTTCCAGCACATCGGCTGCTTCCTTCATGACCGGATAATCCGAATCGCTTCCCATTACAATGCCCACCAGTGCCGGGTTTTTGAGTCGTTTAATGGCTTTCATGCCGATATCCTTTCGATAATAGCCACCGTCCCACTTGATTTTTGCGACGGCTTTGTAAGCGGTTTGAATAGCGGCCTGAACCGTGTCGCCCAGGGCCGTCACTCCCAGGACCCGTCCGCCGCTGGTGATGATTCTGCCTTTTTTTTCCGCCGTTCCCGCGTGAAACACCATCACGTCGGCCATCCGGCCGGCAACCTCCAGCCCGGATATGGGTTTTCCTTTGGGATAGGACCCCGGATATCCTTTGGATGCCATGACCACGCAGACCGCGGGCCGGTTGTCAATCTCAATGGAACATTGATCCAGCCGGCCGTCGATGACCGCGTTCATGACCGCCACAATGTCGGATTTCATCCGTACCAGCAGGGGCTGGGTTTCCGGATCACCGAAACGGGCGTTAAATTCCACCACCCGGACCTGTTCTCCCTCAATCATCAACCCGGCATAAAGCGCCCCTTTATAAGGATGGCCTTCAGCGGCCATGGCTTTTATCGTGGGAAGCATAATGTTGTCCATAATTTTTTGATGCAGGGCCGGGGTCACCACCGGCGCGGGCGAATACGCGCCCATGCCGCCGGTGTTGGGGCCGCGGTCATCATCAAAAATGGTCTTATGATCCTGGGATGTCGGCAGGGGCAGCACATGAACCCCATCGGTAAAAGCGATAAAAGATGCCTCCTCGCCCGCCAGGCATTCCTCGATCAGCACGGTGTTACCGGCATCGCCGAAACCGCGATCCGTCAACATCAATTTCACGGCGGCCATGGCCTCGGCCTCGGTCCTGCAAACCATAACCCCTTTGCCCGCTGCCAGGCCGTCGGCCTTTACCACGATAGGGGCTCCCATTTTCCGGATATAGGCGGCGGCCTTTTCAACATTGGAAAAAGATTTTCCCTGTGCCGTTGGAATGCCGTATTTTATCATCAGTTTCTTGGCAAATGATTTGCTGCCTTCGATCCGGGCGGCTTTTTTCGAGGGGCCGAACACACGGAGACCGCTTTTTTCAAACCGGTCCACAATGCCGGCGGCAAGGGGGCCTTCCGGGCCGACCACGGTGAGATCAATGGCCTGTTTTTTGGCAAAGTCCGCCAGGGCTGAAATATCTTCCGGGTCAATAGCCACGCATTCAGCCAGTGCGGCGATCCCCGCGTTGCCGGGCGCGCAATAAATCTTTTCGACCGCCGGGCTCATGGCAATTTTGTATGCCAGGGCATGCTCCCGTCCGCCGCCGCCGATGATCAGAACTTTCATATCATATTCCTTTCCCTGAGGCGGCCTCGCCGCAAAAACTGGAGTTAATGAATTCTTTCTTTTTCAAGGAGTCTAACATTTTTATTATTTTTTGACAGGGTTTTAACATTCAAGCGCCAGGGACTATCGGCATCTATTCTTTCCCGCATGCCGGTGCCGCTCCAGCCCGAGTTCGATCAGGCGATCCAACAGCATTGAAAATGGCATGCCGGCTTTTGCCGCGGCCTGGGGCAGCAGGCTGGACGTAGTCATGCCAGGGATCGTGTTGGTTTCCAGCACATACACGTCGGCGTCTTTCACGATCATATCCGTGCGGCTGTAGCCCTGACAAAAAAGCGCGCGGTGAGCCCGCACGGCAAGGTTGCGTGCGTTTGCCGCCGCGTCATCGGGAATCCGGGCCGGGCAGATCTCAGTGGTTTCGGCATTGTCGTATTTGGCCGCATAATCAAAAAATCCGCGATCCGCGCCCGGAATAATCTGCACCAGGGGCAGGGCCTCGATATCATTATTGCCGATGACGGCGCCCGTGATTTCCGTGCCCTGGATGAATGTTTCCAGCAAGATGGTGTCATCCTGAGCAAACGCGAACGCAGCCGCGTCGGCCAATTTCCCCTCCGAATAAACAATGCTCGTTCCGATGCTCGATCCGCCGCAGACCGGTTTTACTACCAGGGGAAGACCCAGCCGGCGGACACAGGCGCCCGTATCTATTCTTTCATTCGCTTCCATGGCCAGGTATGCCGGAGACGGAATGCCGGCCTGTTCATACAAATGCTTGGATGTCAGCTTGTTCATGGCCGCGGCGCTGCCCAGGACGCCGGAACACTGGTAGGGAATATTGAGCAGGTCGAGAAGTCCCTGGACGGTGCCGTCTTCGCCATAAGGGCCGTGCAGCATGATCATGGCGATATCAATGCCGGGCGCATCGGAAATGAGTTTCGGGATATCGGCGCGGGGATCATACCGGAGAACATGATACTTTTCTTTATCCAGGTGTTGAAAAACCTGGTCTCCGCTTTTAATGGAAACGTCCCTTTCGGATGACACCCCGCCGGAAAGCAGTGCCACGGTTATCTTTTTATTCATTTAGCATGATCCCCGACGTCCATTAAACAGCTCTTTTTTTGCCTGAAGATACTCTTCCTTGGAGATCAGATTCTGCTCCAGCAGTCGGGCAAGGGTCAACAGCTCCCGGGTTCGAATGGAGTTTTCGTCCTCGATCCGGCGATCCGGAGGAATCGTAAAATCCGGCAATTGTTCCATGGATTCATTGCTTTTCCCAATTTTGAGAGAGGCCAATCCGCCAAGAAGATTGACCTCCACGCTTCTGCCTTTAAAATCAGGACTGGTCAATACATCACGGAGCGCTTCGCCCCCGGCGCCTCTCAGATAACGCAGGAAAAAATATCCGCCGCCGCCGGCCAGCAGCAGGATTCCCCCTATTATCCAGAGCAGATAATTAACGATAATGTGGAAAAAAAGAACCACCAGGACAATCACCACCGGCAGTACCACATGAAACAGGAGAATAAGCATGGCCATGAAAAGACCGCCGACAACGCTTTCCTCTTGTTTTTTTTTAGTAAAAATATCTCTTAACATCCGCTTTCTCTTTACGATTCCCGCCGGCCCGCTGAATGCTTTTTATTAATGGTTTTCATCGGATGGACGAAAAGGCATTCATCATGATCGACACGCATCTGCTTTACCCGAAGCGATTCGATCCAGAATGCGGCCTTCATATTTTTGCGGAACTTCAAAGGTCACGCTGCCTTTGCGCAGCGTGTTGAGTTTCATGATTAAAAAGTTTAATTTCTTGATGGCCTGGTATCTTTGCTTTTCATCGGTCAGGTTTTCTAACAGCATTTCCGCCCGGATAATCTCTTTTTTAAGATCGAGTTCCGGAGGAAGGCAATCGGCATTTTTGAGAATCCGGTAAGCAAGGCGGAGTTCCTCGGGGATTCTACTGAGATCATCAGCCTTTAATGGTTTCCCCTCGCCCGGCAGGTTTTGGAAGTCTCCATTTCGCATGGATTGCTGAATCCGTTCCTCAACGATATTTGCAAATCCGCTCAGCATGGCCCTAAAAAATGATTCCCCCTAAACAATTAAGCCCCTCTGGATGAACAGAGAGGCTTTTTTGTCGTCCAATGGTGGCGATGCAGGGATTTGAACCCCGGACACTGCGGATATGAGCCGCATGCTCTAACCAACTGAGCTACATCGCCGTATTAAAAACTTCATAAAAAACCCAAGCCCCCACAATTCATGGCACAAAACATGCTGACCGGCGCAGCCCCGCACGGGACAATAGTCCGGGAATCGGGCATTTTACGAAATCTTCATCTCCCATTGAAAGGAAAATTATTTAACAGCTCGTTTTTTTCAAGTCAAGCCAAATCCACCAAGCCCCTTTTTTATGGGATGGAAGCGACCACTTCAACCGTCATTTCATCAATATTTTCGGGCAAATTCGAAAATACAACCATAAAGGGGACCCGTGCGCCGGGTTTTACACCGACATTCGCGTTGGCGTCCCCTTCAGGATTGGCCAAACGGCGGTTAATGGTTTCAAGATCAAGAGCGGACAGATCTGAATCCGACAGCATGTTTCCGCAGTATGCCCCGGATGTAACGACGACCTTCCCCGCAGCATCATAAACTGTCGCCTTAACCTGTATATGGCTGCGGGGTTGGTCGTATTGATTCGTCACATGGCCGGTCACCACAAAAAGCTCGCCGGCAATGTCATTTGCAACAAATGCATATTCCGGATTTCTGATCATTTCGATCTGAAGCTTGCCCGTGGGATCCACTACTTCGGGAACCTCTTTGGGCGCGCTGAAAAACTTGATGCCTGTATAGATCAAAACGCCGGACAGTAAAAGAACAAGGATAATAACAAGGATCGGTTTCAACAACTCGCGCTTTTCCCTTACCGGGACCGGCGCTGCAACAGCGGTCACATCCGCCTCCATCGCGTCCACAGCCGCGATTTTCTCGGCTTCTTTCCGCGGTTGCGGGACAACTTCAGCCTCTTTACGATATTGATCGGTTATCCGCTGTTTTCTCTCCTCCGTTGTTTCAAGAGAAACTTCCTTTTCCATGCCGATTTCTTCATCGATCATGGTTTCCAGATCAATACTAATCTCGGAGACTTCTGCTTCCTCTTCCGGTGCGGTTACAGTCTCGAAATCAAGGTCCATATCCATATCCAGGGTATCAGCTTCCATTTCGGCAACCCTACCCATGGATTCAGAAGCTTCAGCGAGTTGCGTCTCTTCTTCATCTTCTCCGAAATCAAGAAAATCCTCGATTTCGCTCAAATCGAGTTCTTCACTCGTTTTCTTTGAAGGTGCGACTTCCTCCTCGCCAAAATCCAGATCTTCCTGGGTCGCGACAACCCCGGGTTCTTCGATGACTTCTTCAAAATCGAGTTCGAACTCATCAGCTTCCTTATCTGGTTTCGCCTCGGGCTCAATATCGAGATCCATAACAAAATCATCGACTTGATCGGCAGGCTTATCTTCAGCCGCCAGCTCAAGATCAAGATCAAAGATTTCGTCTTCGGCATCCGCTTCGGCGGTTTCGTCTACTTCGTAAAGTTGCGTCTTTAAATCAATATCCTCAGGCTCCAGACCCAGGTCGAATTCATCTTCCCCGGCATCCTCGCCCTCGGCTGTTTCCAGATCCAGATCAAAGGCATCAAGATCCAGATCCAGACCGATATCTTCGGATTCCTCGGTTGGTGATGAAACCTTCGATTCTCCTTCAAAATCAAGATCGAAATCCTCATCAAGGCCCGCTGTTTCCAGGGCCTCCGTCTCATCCAGATCCAGATTCAGATCTTGTGCGTCGGCCTCAGTTTCAAGTGCTTCCAGCGCCTCGTCCAGGTCGGATTCAAAATCCAGTTCAAGGTCTTGAGTGTCGGATGCTGTTTCCCCGAGGTCTTCTTCCTCTTCTAAATTCAGGTCGAACTCATCCGTAACCGCGGATGTTTCCAATGCCACCGTCTCATCCAGATCAAAATCCAGTTCGGCATCTTCTGCCTCTGATGCGGCTTCCACGGGCTCCGCCTTTTCCTCGTCGGATTCGAAATCGAGGTCAAAATCCTCCCCAATTTCTTCATTGGAATCCGCGGATACTTTGTCCTCAGCCAACGCTTCATCCAGATCGGCTTCGAAATCAAGTTCGAATTCGGCTGTCTCGGTCGTCTTTTCCAATGCAACCGTATCATCCAGATCGAAATCCAGTTCAACATCCTCTGTGTCGGCTGCTTTGTCCTCGGCCGGGAAAGCTTCCTCCGGTTCTTTTTTACCGGTTACCTCAGCGGCCTGCTTAGAGGGTTTTTCTCCTTCCGGTTCCTTTTCCGCTTCGAATTCATCCAATTGCGCCTCAACACCTCCTTTCGCATCGGTTTCAACATCTGCATATTCAGCCGTTTCGGTTGCGTCTTCCATCGCGGCCGCCTCTATGCTTTCATCATCCATATCTTCTTCAGCGTCGACGGTTTCCAGTGAAATCACGCCTTCGTCTGTCTCAAGGTCTTCGAAATCAGCAAAATCCGGTTGCGCAACACCGTCTTTCCCGATTTCGAAATCCTCGATGATGACGGTTTCATCCATATCCGATTCCGCCGTTTCAAGGCTTTCAAAGTCCATTTCTTCTTCAGCGTCGACGGTCTCTGAAGAAATCCCTTCATCGGCTTCTTCGGATTCAAGATCTTCAAGGAAAACATTTTCTTCCTCTTCTTCCGCTGTTCTCACCAGGCTGCCGATATCGATAATATCGTCGGCTTCCGGCTCTGCCAGGGCATCCAGCTCGATAACGCCTTCCGTTTCTCCTTCGAGATCCTCAAGGTCGAGCATCTCCCCGTCTTCTTCTTCAAGATCAGACAATAAAATTTCCGGCTCGCCGGATTCTTGTCCCGGCCCGTCAAGACGCATTTGGGTTTCATCAAACAAGTCCTCTGTGATCTCAGCGGATAAAGCACTCATATCCGCATCGATTTCAGCTTCGAGGTCTCTCAGGGATTCGGCGGGTTCGGGTTCGGGTTTGGCTTCGACAGCCTGATCTTCTTCCCCAAAGAAATCGGACAGGTATTTTTCATCCGCTTCTTTTCCAAAGGTATCATCGATAGACGTTTCAATATTTTCATCCGACATCAATTCTATGGGTGCGACAGTCTCTGCGGACGGGGGATAGGCGATGAACAGATACTGGCACTTGGAGCATCTCACAGTAGATCCCGTTTCCTTGATCAGGCTGGATTTAACTTTGAAACTCGTGCCGCAAGCATCACAGTTGATAATCATGTTTGTTCCTCGCTGCTTATTTTTTTAGATGGCATATGTCCGGCAGGTTCCTGTATTTTTCCGCATAATCCAACCCATAGCCCACCAGGAAGCCTCCGTTTACCGTATGACAGACATAGTCTGCCCTGATATCCGTCTTTCGTCGCTCAAGCTTGTCGATCATGGCGCAGACCCGGACACTTTTAGGGCCTTTTGATTTTAAATAATCAACAAGAGCGGCCAGCGTCAATCCGGTGTCGACGATATCTTCCACCACAAGGACATGCTTATCCCTGAGATCCATATGAACGTCTTTGCGAATCAAGGGGGTGCCGGAGGAGACATCATTGTTACCGTAGCTGGAGAGCTCTATAAAATCGATTTCCACCGGAATCGTCAGATGTCGCATGAGATCGCTCAAAAAAACAACGGCGCCCTTTAAAACACAAATGAGAACAAGGTTGTCGCTCTGATAATCAGAGGAAATATTTTTGGCCAGCAACGCCACTTTGTCGCGTATCTGATCTTCCGTTAATACTGGAATGAGATCAACCATACCATGCTCACCATTTTATACCAGGGCGGGAAATGGTTTCCTGTCAAAGTCCGCGCTGCATCAGAAAGGATATGGCTTATATTGCTGCATGCATGACTTCTTTTTCTGATGCCGATGCGTTTTTTTTATATCCCATACGAATGAATTTATCAAACAGATTTCCCATCTTTTTTCGTATATCCTGGAAACCCTACTTTTGTCAATTAATTTAATGTATTTATGTGATAGTCTTTTGTTTTTACCGATTAGGCATAGGCATAGCGAAGAAACCGACTGCGCAAACAGCATGCGGGCGCATGCAAAGGTGTTGTTTATATGCCTGTTTCTGCGAGTTTTTCAATCAACCGACGTTGCTCGGCGGTTAATTTTTTCGGCATGTTCAGGAGAATTTCAACATATAGATCGCCTGATCCACCGCCTTTCATCCGGGGAATGCCGTGGCCGGCAATGCGCATTTTGCTTTTATGCTTTGTGCCCGGCGGTACTTTCAGGCTGAGTTGTTTGCCGTCGATACCCTGCACCTGGATCTGGGTGCCCAGCAGGCCCTCGGTCAGCCGGATTTCCCGGCTGATATAAAGATCATTGTCCTGTAAGGAAAAAACCGGGTCCGGCAGCACCTTGGATATGATATACAAATCTCCGGAAGGCCCGCCGTATGGCGATGGCTGGCCGCGTCCGGCAATCCGAAGTTTTTTGCCGGAAATCATACCTTTGGGAATTTTAACCGTCAGGGTGTCCGCAGGGCCCGACGGCGTCTGGAGACTCAATGTTCTGGTGGTGCCCGTTGCAATCTCTTCAAGTGAAAGCGGCAGTTCGTACGAAACGTCCGAACCCTTCATCTGCGCGGCCTGTCGGCGCCCACCGCCGCCGAACATGGAATCCGGATCAAATGAAAAGCGGGTTCCACCGGCCTTGGATCGTTTTCCCTTGGAAAACCCGGAAAAAAATGACGCTCCGCCGAACCCGAACTCCCTTAAAATATCCTCCAGATTCGACCCTTTGAAAATGTCTTCCTGAGAAAACCGCTGCTGAAACCCTTCGGAGCCGTAGGTGTCATACTGCTTGCGCTTTTCCGGATCACTCAGGACCGCGTAAGCTTCACTGATTTCCTTGAACTTCTCGTCGCTTTCCTTTCCCTTGGCATGATCCGGATGGTATTTCATGGCCAGTTTGCGATAAGCTTTCTTGATCTCATCCTGGCCGACATCTTTTTTGATGCCGAGTATGGCGTAATAATCCTTCTGGGCCATTTTCGATTTCCTTGTCTGCTTTGTTGTTCTTTAACTGTCGACTTTATGCAAGGCCTGTCCGACTTTATACTGAATAACCATTTGAATACCTATAATATTCATATTCAATACAATAAGATCGTCACCGGCAAAGTCAAGGCGTGAGGCCATCGGTCAGAATCCGGGCCTCACGGTTGCCGAACTGCCTGCCGCTGCACTTTCAAGGCCACCATCAAAACAGACAGGGCCGCCGGCGTCATGCCGTCGATCCGGGAAGCCTGACCAAGGGAAACCGGCCGGATACCGCCCAGCTTTTCCCGCAGTTCATTGGACAGACCGTGAACCGCAGTAAAAT
The DNA here is from genome assembly GCA_003597945.1 of Desulfobacteraceae bacterium. Lineage (GTDB taxonomy): Bacteria > Desulfobacterota > Desulfobacteria > Desulfobacterales > Desulfosalsimonadaceae > SURF-33. The sequence continues at coordinate 22,019 of QZJS01000004.1, forward strand.
CAAAATCACCGGGAATTTTCATGTTTTCCTGGGACTTGAATTGTTCGATCTCCTTTAACTGCCGGCGGATATATCCTTCGTACTTGATCTCGATTTCCACCTGACGGGCAACCCGGGGATCCGGGGCCGTGTCTGCCGGGGCCAGAACCCGGACCGCGTCGTAATCCAGCTCGTTTCGCTTCAGGAGCTGATCCAGATGGATGCCGTTCTGGATCGGATTAGAACCCTTTTCGCCCAGATATGCGTTAACCGCATCATCGGGCTTCACAACAACCCCCCGGACGCGGTCGATCTCGGCAACGATCCGATGCTGTTTGTCCCGCATATCCTTGAATGTATCCGCATCAATGAGTCCCAGCGCATGACCGGTTTCCATTAACCGCAGGTCCGCGTTGTCTTCCCGGAGCATCAGCCGGTATTCGGCCCGGGACGTAAACATCCGGTAGGGCTCTCTTGTTCCACGGGTAACCAGATCGTCGATCATCACCCCCATGTAGGCCCGGGACCGCTCCAGAATAAACGCAGGCCGATTCTGGACCCGGGACGCCGCATTGATGCCGGCCCAGAGGCCCTGAGCTGCGGCTTCTTCATAGCCGGAGGTTCCGTTGATCTGTCCGGCCATGAACAATCCGGAAATCTTCTTGGTTTCCAGACTCGGCAACAGTTGAGTCGGCTCCACGTAATCATACTCAATGGCATATGCGGGCCGCATGATCTGGGCGGATTCCAGCCCTTTTACAGACCGCACCACCTGAAGCTGGACCTCCATGGGAAGGCTGTTGCCCAGGCCGCTGACATAAATTTCATCGGTATCCAGGCCTTCGGGCTCCAGGATCAACTGGTGGCCGTCCCGGTCGGCAAACTTGACCACCTTGTCCTCAAACGACGGACAGTAACGGGCTGAAACCCCGGTAATTCGTCCCCCGTACAGTGCGGAATGGGATAGATTCCGGGCAACGATATCAATGGTGGCCCGACCGGCCCGGCCGATATAACTCGCTACCTGGGGAAGGGGAAAGCCCTCGGATCGGATGGAAAAGGGTTCCCTGACATCATCGCCGTCCTGACGCGCAAAAGCGGAAAAATCGATGCTGGCCCTGTGAACCCGGGGAGGGGTGCCGGTTTTCATGCGTCCCATCCTGAATCCGAGTTCTTTGAGTTTTGCGGCAAGCGCATAGGAGGCAAACTCCCCGGCACGGCCGGCTTTAAAAGACTTCATGCCGATATGCACAAGCCCGCCCAGAAACGTACCGGTTGATAGAACCACGGCCTTGGCTTCAAATATATAACCGGTCTGATCCATCACCCCCAGGACACGGCCGTTTTCAATGATCAGGTTCTCGACCATGGCCTGCTTCACATCAAGACCCGGGGTTTTTTCCACAACGGCTTTCATGGCCATGTGATACCGTTTCTTGTCGTTTTGGGTCCGCGACGACTGGACCGCCGGGCCCTTTTTAGTGTTGAGTTTGCGAAAATGAATGGCGGTCTGATCGGTAATCCGGGCCATTTCACCACCCAGGGCGTCGATTTCCCTGACAAGCTGACCCTTTGCCATCCCGCCGATGGAAGGGCTGCAGGGCATAGCCGCGATTTTATCCAGATCAATGGCCGCCAGCAGGGTCTTGCACCCCATGCGGGCGGCCGCCAGGGCCGCCTCGCACCCGGCGTGGCCGGCCCCGACAACAATCACGTCGTATTTTTCCGGATATATGCTCATGTTTACCCGCGTCCGATATCTGGTGAAGGTCTGCTCTCGGGCAAGTGGTTATTTTTTCGTTTTGTACGCATTTATGGTATGCTATATCAATCATACGGAAATTTTTGCAATCACTTTTACCGGCTTTTTAAAAAGCGATGGCCGACCGATATTACGACTTAAACACCTACCTTCGAAACCGCTTCGGCTGCCGGGTCCAGAAAATCTCTTTAGATGCCGGCCTGACCTGCCCCAACCGGGACGGCACCCTGTCTTCCGGGGGTTGCATCTACTGCAATCCGCGCGGATCGGGCACCGGCGCGGCAGGTAGAGGGATTTCCATCACCGATCAGATTCTGGCCGGGATGGCAAATCTCGGCCGCCGGTACAAAGCAAAAAAATTTATCGCGTATTTCCAGTCATTTTCCAACACCTACGCGCCGGTTGAAACACTCAGACATCTCTATGACGAAGCCGTTGCCGTTGACGGGGTGGTGGGTCTTGCCGTGGGCACCCGGCCTGACTGCATTTCAGACGACATTTTATCTCTGCTCAAGACTTATGCCGACAAAACCCTGGTCTGGATCGAATACGGCCTGCAATCCGTCCATGACGACACCCTGACCCGGATCAACCGGGGCCATGACTTTGCCGCGTTTCAATCCGCCGTGACCGCGACGAACAAACAGGGCATCCCCGTCTGCGTTCACGTAATCCTTGGGCTTCCGGGCGAAACACGGGCAGACATGATTGAAACCGCCAAAAAACTGGCGGACATGAATATCGACGGCCTTAAAATTCACCTGCTTTATGTGATCCGGGGCACCCGGCTGGAGGAGATGTATCAAAACGGAAAGTATGTCTGCATGTCCCAGCAGGAATTTGTGGATATCGTATGCGATTTTCTGGCACATACCCCGGATAACGTCGTGATCCAGCGGCTGACCGGAGACCCGCACCCCGAAGAACTGGTCGCACCCGATTGGGCCATGCGAAAAACCGAAACCCTCCGTCTGATCCGGGAGAGGCTTGAGCAGCGGAACCTGCGGCAGGGGTGCCTGCGGGATGAAACAAAACAGACCGGTCCGAAAACCGGGCTAACTTATTGAAATGGCGGGGAGAGAGGGATTCGAACCCGCGGTACAGCTTTACACCGTTATCTTTCAAAACCCATTAGACAATAAAAAGCAATGATAATAAAGATTTTAAGGTGTCAATGTGATTTTGGCAGGGGTGGTTGATCATCATGGTGATCGCGTATGAAACAAAGGCCAAAAAAAAAATAATCAGCCAGCCTCTATATAATATGATACCCCACTTTTCACCTCGGATTCCATGTCAAATGCCTTCCGGGAGGAGACCATTGCGAGGATTATCTCCTGAATTGAAGGGTTGGTCGCTCCCGCGACCCGCCAAGGCAGGCAATACCCCTTCAGCATTTTAAACACCACTACTCGGCATCTTCCTGCGTTGACATTCCGGAGCCCAAAAGCTTTGCTTGCGGCTTGCTATTTAAACTGCACGACGTCAGCAGATACATAAACTTTTTTCTGTCTCCAAAAGAAAAAACCCGAATACTTGATGTCTGTGGTCACATTGACGAGTGCTTGAGGGCCTTTCAGTAAACTCCACCTCCCCAATGGATGACCCGCGTTCATGCTCGATCCGGATGTCCCCGCCATGAATTCGGATATTGTGCTCATGGGTGCCACTTGGAGAAAATACAATTGTGTCATCGTCCGCGTAATCTGGTATACCTGCCCTGAAGACATAACCTGCACTTGCTTGACAATTTGCTCTAAAGCCCCTATGTTCCTGATGAATTATAGGGGCACGGCAATTCCCCGTCATGGTTTAAATAATACTGGACCAAGAGGGAAAGTAAATGAAAATCACAAATCATGTAAAATTCAAACCCCTTTTTCAGTTGATCGCCATTCTGATGGCAATACTTCTGGCCGGTAGCGTTGGGTGGGCGGACAAGATCCCGGTGGATCAGGTCAAGATTTCGACCCCGGTCTACACTCCGGATCTTTCGGCGTTTGCGCCAAAAATGGGCACATATACATACCGGGTCTCCTGGAAGGGAATTCCGGCGGGCACCGTGGAAATGGAACTGGCGCGCAACGGATCCGATTATGAAATACGGGTCAAAGCGTACACTGTTAAGTTCATCGACACTTTCTTCAAGCTCCGATACTCGACGGAGGCGGTGATTTCGGCTGAAACCCTGCTTCCGAAGCATTCGGTCTCCTCTTCAAGGGAAAATAAGCGTCATAAGGAATCCGAAATGACCTTTCTGCCCGACGGAACGGTTCATTCCATTTCCACAGATAACCGGGGAAGAGTTGAATCCATTGAATTCGAGCCGGACAATTTCACCCTTGATCCCTACTCCGCTGCTTTCATGGCCCTTGCAATGGACTGGGAGGTCGGTGATACCCGGCAGTTTGATACCTTCAACGGCAAAAACCGTTACTTGATCGAACTTACCGCCACAAAACGGACCACTATCAGGGTGGACAGCAGATCACGGGAGGCGATCGTCATCGTTCCTACCGTACAGAAGCTCACGGATACCGATTTGAAGAAGCTAAAGAGAGCAGAAATCTATATTTCCGCAGACATTGACAGGGAAATATTGAAAATCTCCAGTGACCTGATGATCGGCAGCGTGGATACCGACATGGTGGATTTCGAACCGGCGGCCCACACACAGATCGCTGAAAAAACCGAACGCCGACCTGAGGTATCGAGCAATCTCGGCGCAGGACCGCCGGGACTTCACAGCGGTTTAAAGCTGAATTTCTGTCCGCCAATGACTGCTTCATACATCAACCCGTCTTTGGCGTGAATAAAAACAGCCATCCCTTTGTAATATCTGGTATCAGCCTGAAAAACTGTTTCCGGGCCTGGACTTGCGCCGGCTGACGCTCCGCGCGAATTGCCTTTTTTATTGTGAAACGGTGCTGTCCAAACTTGCGGGTAAAGGCATAAATTTCATCCGTTGCCAATTCCCTGATTTCATTGACCAGACTATATTTAAAGCCGAGTTGGTCTTTTCCTTCTTCATGAAATAGATTTCATTTGTCGCTGTTGGCGCGTTTGGCAAGTACGGATGACACATCCTGGACCCAGATCTCTTCACTCGCTTATGTAAAGCCATCCGCACTTCAAATTCAGTCGTGACAAATCCGGGTTCAAATGGTAATCGTTTATATCAGCAAGACGGCCGAAATATGGCTTGCGTCTTGCAAATACAGGTTACAGAATGAATTTATATAAAAAATTTTAAGGGATAAATCCAACGATGCGCCGATTGAAAAACCATCTGACCGCGGTCATCGGCCTGGCCCTCATCGGGCTGTTTTTCTGCCCGATGGGGATGGCGGCCGATGCCGGTAAACCGGGGCTGAGGCTGGAAAACGCCGCCATGTGCGAAGCCATCGCCGATTTTCAGCCCATCAATCCGGGACTTGTCTTTTCCGTAAATGTGGGTACGATCATCTGCTTTACCCAGTTTTCCGGCATCGAATCTGAAATCAGCGTGCTGCACAAGTGGCACCGCCGGGATCAACTGGTGACCACCAAGATACTGATGCTCAAAACGCCGCGCTGGGCCACCTACAGCAGCATTCATCTCCGGGAATCCGACCGGGGTCCGTGGCGGGTGGACATCGTGGATGCGGACAACCGGGTGTTTGAAGTGCTGCGGTTTTCAGTAACGGATTAAGAGAATGGGATTTGAAACCCTGAGCGGCATTATCCGCTGGCAGGATATAGTGGATATCCTGCTCAACAGCTACATTCTTTTTCGCCTCTATGTGCTGTTCCGGGGCACTCACGTGATCCGGGTGGTAGCTGCCCTGGTCCTGCTGTGGGTGTTTCAGCGGGTGGCCGCACATATGGGGCTGATCGTCACCAGCTGGGCCATGCAGGGGATCGTGGCCGTGGCGGCGCTGATTATCATCATCGTATTTAGAAATGAAATCCGGAATGTGCTCCAGACCCGGAACTGGGGGGCCATTTTGTGGGGGTTCTCCCAGAAGTTCTCCAGCACCCCTCTGGATATCATCACGGAAAGCGTCCACGAGCTGTCCCGCAGGCGGATCGGCGCGCTGATCGTTCTGCCTGGCAAGGAAAACTTAAATGAAATAGTCACTGGCGGAGTGGAATGGCAGGGGATGATCTCCCGTGAGATGCTGCTTTCCATTTTCTGGCAGGACAACCCTGTACATGACGGCGCCGCGATCGTTCAGGGGAGACGCATCACCCGGGTCGGCGCCATCCTCCCCTTAAGCCAGAGAACGGACCTGCCCCAGCGGTTCGGCACCCGCCACCGGGCCGCCGCGGGGCTGGCCCAGGAATCGGATGCCATGGTCATCGTGGTGTCCGAGGAAACCGGCAAAGTCGTCGTCGCCCGGGGGGATGACATCATCGACATCCAGGACAACCACATGCTGGCGCTGGAAATGAAGCGGCACCTGGGGATCGAGGGGAAAAAGGCCCAGGGGATCAAGCGGGAAACACTGGAATTATCCGCGGTGGCCCTGCTGTGCGTTTTCACGATCACCGCCATTTGGTTCAGTTTCAGCAAGGGGATCCAGACGCTCACCACCATTCAGGTGCCGGTTGAATTCGTCAACCGGAACGCCAATCTAAATATCTTCGACACGTCGGCCAGCACCGTCGAACTCTATCTCAGCGGGTCGGGCGCCCTGATCAAGACCCTTCAGCCGGCGCAGGTGAAGGTGGCCATCGACCTGAGAAATGCCATTGTCGGAGAAAACACGTTCAATCTAAACGGGCACAACGTGGTGCTCCCCCCCGGCGTGCGGTTAAACCGAATCGAACCCGCCGCCCTCATGGTGACGCTGGACCAGATCACTTCCCGGAAAATACCCGTCCAGGTCAACTGGACAGGCCGCCTCCCTGAAGGCCTGGTGTTGAAAAACGCTGTAATCGCGCCTTCACAGATCAAGGTCACCGGCGCCAGCCAGTTGCTGAAGCGGACCACCACTATCTACACGGAGCCGGTCCATCTGGATAAACTGACCCGTAACGGCCGCCTCACCGCCAGGCTGGTTCTGGAGTCCGCTTCCCTGCAGGCGGGTGAAGACCGGGTGGAAATTCACTACACCATGGGCGAGCGCACTCCCGTTCCGTAATTCAAGGTGAGATGCATTAGGTCTTAAACTGTTTTTTTTCGAAGTAGCCTTCTCACGGCCTGCACCCCAAAAGGCCGGCCCCCTGGCTTTACAGATAAAATCAACAGCCTCCCTTGGTGGCGCCTATAAATTAAGGTTCCTGCATGAAGCGGATGATGGCATCGGCCAATTGCGGGCCATGGGTTTCTTGCAGGAAATGACCTGCTCCCTGAATCGTCAGATGGTCGCGATTTCGAGCGCCGGGGATACGCTGTTGAAATTCCACCTCGCCGCCTCGCGTGATGGGATCGGAATCGCTGAAAGCCGTCAAAAACGGCTTCTCCCACTGTTCAAGAACTTCCCATGCGGCGGCGTTCTCGCGCAACTCTGAGGGAACAAGATAAGGCATAATCCGGGGACCGGCTTTATAACGGGCGTCAGGAAAAGGGGCGTCATAGGCGGTTACCAGTTCGAGGTCCAGGGCACCCTCCTTACCAGCGGCCACCAACCCCACAATTTTGCCCACCGGCATATCCTCGACAGTCTGGGAGTAGGCTGCCCAGCGGATGAAACTCGGGTTTTCACTCAATTCTTCCCAGGTAACCGTGCCCTCCCACCACAGAAGAAAACGAAACAAGGGGTAACCGATATACCCGCGCAAGCCGCCCGATCCAGGCAGGCCGGTATTTGCGACAATTACACGCGCGAAGCGATCAGGCTCCTCAGCCAGGACACGCAGGCCGATCAACCCGCCCCAGTCCTGCACGAACATCGTGATGTCGTTAAGGTCCAGGGCTAACACCAGCGCCCGCATCTGCGCCACATGGCGTTGATGAGAATGGTCCTCGACACTCGTCGGCTTGTCGGAGCGGCCAAAACCCATCAGGTCCGGGGCGATTACCCGATGTCCAGCCGCCACCAATGGTGGAATCATGTGCCGATAAAGATAGCTCCAGGTCGGCTCCCCGTGCAGAAGAAGCACTGCGGCCCCGTCACGGGGGCCTTCATCCACATAGTGAAAGCGAAGGCCGTCAAGTTCAATATAATTGGGCGTGAAAGGAAAGTCCGGAAGATTGTCAAAGCGTGTGTCGGGAGTGCGGAATATACCGGGTGAAATCTCATCGGCAAGGGCCGACATGCTGAATAAGACGATCGAAAAAACAATAGTACAGATGACCGACCGCATGAAAAATGATTTTACCATAGTGAATAACATCCTTGTTTTAAATGTTTTTTTAACGGATGAAGACTATTATGTCCTGAAGCATAACGGCAAAAGGCTGGGGTCAAAGTCATTTGATGGAATATCAGTCTTTGAAGCATTAAACATCCGGGCCTAAACGCGCAGTCGCTCCACATCTCCGGTGGCAAGGCCAACATACATCATGGCCTTGTTTTGGGGCACGTACAAAATGCCCTTGAGCCTGGTTTCGATCAGTTCCGTGATGATCCCGCATTGCGCCAGGGTGTCGAGATAGGCATATCGCGTAACGGCAGCCCCTTTCGTGGTGATGGTGCCGGACTGGAGTACGCTGACCCCGGCCTTTTTGACCTGATCGAGCTTTTCGTCAAAACCACGCACAATTGCCCCCAAATGATGAATGCCGCCGCCATTTTTGCGAAGCATGTCGGAATAGATGCATTCATCGCCGCCTTTTACCTGAATCAGCTCGTATTCCATTCCGCCCCGGAAGGCGATCACGATATCCAGATCCAGGTTGACGGGTTTTTCCCGGTAGGCAAGTTCATGTTTGACGGTTTTGGAGCGGAACCAGGGACCGATACCCAGGGTTTGCGAATAATACGCGGCCGCTTTTGGTATGTCTTTGACAAGAATGCCGATCTGGTTCATTTTCGGAAAATTCATTCCTTCCTCCTTTCAACCCGGATTTAGGCAATCACAGGCTCCGGGCTTGCCATCCTAAGGAATTCGCCTTTGTCTGCTGTTCCAATTTCAGCCAGTACTTACAAACGACATCCTTGCAACACTGTCGATAAACCCATGCAAGGCCCGCTTTGATAATCTCTTCGTTGATTCAGGTGTCCTCGAGATAAACAATGTCAACAACACGGCCATAACGCTCCTTGTCTTTCTGGACAACCCGCACATCTTTTTTGAACACAAGGTCGGATACAAATTGCTTGGCCCGGGTGCCGAAGTCCTGGTGGGATTCCGGGCCGTCGATTCCGTAGAAGCGGATTTTGTGCTGGGTGCGGTCGTTTTGCCGGAGCGCGATGATTGTTTCGCCGTCTGCGATTCCTGTGACTTTGCCGGTGATTGATTGGGCGTGGGAGGTGGCTGCGGCTATGACGGCTGCGGTGAGGAGGAGGGTGATTATTATGGGGATGAGAATGTGTTTTGGCATGAGATTTTTTACTACCCATTGGATTATAAAATCTAATAATATTTTGTATTTGTTAAATAATTCCTTGCCGCTTAAAAAAGATACTCTTTTAACGAAGTACTCTATATTCGGCATGGGCTTACTCTTCATTAAACTAAACTGCCGGCTCAATAATTTTGATTTGGTTGCGTTTTAAAAATTCATTGAAGCCATAAACCGGCTTGCCCAAGAAATTCATTTTGACGGCATTGACCGGGCAATTGTTGATACAGCCTAAACAAGCTATGCATCGGCTTTCATCAATGTCCTGCTCAAGATCGATTGCTCCCACTGGACATTTATCCGTGCAAATGCCGCATTTGATACAGGTTTCTTTATCAATCATATGGCTACTGATCATCAGTTTCGTAAACCATATCTGCGGGAATATTTTCATCAGGCTGTCCATGCCGAATGCTTCCTCAACGTCAATTGATAATCCGGAATTGATATTTTTAAGTACATCGGCGGAGAATCTGCGTGCCTGGCTATAGGTCGTGTCATTAGGTAAATCCTTGTAAGAAAGGATTCTTTTTTCATTTCCAAGGGACCATGTTGGCGCAAAAGTTGACATATTGCCAAAAGTCTCCATCCCCACCGGTATGCCGCCTTTATCGGTCATCAGATCGAGTAAACCGCATGCGGTATTATGCTGACCATCACCGGAACCGCCAAACGTTACGAAAGCAGCAACCGGCACCCCATCGATACGAGGAATATCGGTCAACCACTGTTTTAAATTAACCGGAACATCCATATAATAAACCGGCGATCCAATCGTGATCAGGTCATAATGGGATAATGACGTTTTACCCAGGTTCCGATATTCAGCCATTTCAACCCCAAGACCTGCTTTTTGCCATTCATGCCCGATAACCCGGCCGATTCTCTCCGTATGCCCGGTTTGGCTGTACCATATCACCAGAACCTTTTTAGGGGCCGTATCTTTCATTGGAGTGTTTGCCCGTTTATTATTTGAACAAGATGTTAAGCCAACCGTGGTAAAGGCTGCATATCCCAAAACACATTTTTTGATAAACGAACGCCTGTTTTCCATAATTACAAATCTTTAAATCCGATTAATTTCCCATGTTTTTCTGTCTCCCTCTGATGGTTCTCATTGGGCATATAATTTCATCCGCCATCTTTTTGTGTATAGACAAACCTTAATTCATCGTATTTTGCCAAAACTAAATCAGCGAAGCTATTCTCGCCAGTAAGTAATGCACGGATGTCGTTACGATCAATTACGCAAATTGAGATATTGTCTTGGTGGCACCAGCCTTGAAGAATAAGTTGGCCGTCATTAAGCCCTTTGCCAGGTGTACGGATGCCAGATTCAATATCTCGGGGACCAGGCTGTATTCATAGCCTTGGGGAGTTTTGTTCCTGTTGATGAAATGGGCAAATTTGTATTGCCGGGAGTTGGTGAGTTTTGCCATAAGACTGGAGAAGTCTTGCAGCCTGATTTCCTTCCTCGATGCCTCGGAAATCATACGGTTGATATCGCTCAACAGCAGGGTTTTTCCGGTAAACAGTGCATCAAGGATCAATTGGCTTCGAGTCTTATTGCCCTTAGTCATGACGGCCTCGCGAAAAGGGTGGGGATAAGTTTTGAGCATTTTAACCGTAATTTACCAGTTTTGCAAGGAAAATTCGAATGATAGATAGGATGTTATTTTGGATAAGAAACGAATTGGATTATCAGAGGCGCTTTCGTCCATTGGTGCAAAGACAGGGGATGTGATTCGGATGGCACACAGTACACAAAGAATAAAATACCCATAAAGGGCTTGCTGAAAAGATTGTGTAAACGCATTGGCGTAAAAGAATTTGGGTTCCACGCTTTGCGTCACAAAGTTGCATCAATCCTGATGGATAGTGGCAAGGCAAACCTGTCGGCGATCCAACATTTTTTGCGGCATAAAAAAGCGACGACAACCGAGCTGTATCTCAAATCGTTAAGCCCTGGTGGTCAGGTAATGGAAGATATTTTAGATGCCCATTGTGAGGAGCAGACAGAGGTAAAAAAGACAAGGAAGGTCCCCAAAAAAACTGAAAATTGTAAATTATTATAATAAAAATGAGTAGTTATAATCCAGTGCTTTTTTATCTGGGATATGCAGCTCCCCTTGTTTTTCAAAAGTGGTAGCCAAATCAGTGGCCAAGCCCCTTTTAAAACAAAAAAGCCCGGTCCGAAAACCGGGCTAACTTATTGAAATGGCGGAGAGAGAGGGATTCGAACCCTCGGTGCAGCTTTACACCGCACACTCGCTTAGCAGGCGAGCGCCTTCAGCCAGCTCGGCCATCTCTCCGAAAAACAGATACCATCAGTCTGATGGCGGAGGGAGTAGGATTCGAACCCACGGAGCTTTCGCTCAACGGTTTTCAAGACCGCCGCCTTAAACCACTCGGCCATCCCTCCAGACAATAAAATTAACGTATAGCAGAATTTAAAAATGCCGGTCAATATTATTTTTCATCCGCCATAGCAAAAGGGCTTGCGTTTTAATTGGTTTATGGCTTAATTTGCCGCTGTCACAGGTTGACATGCGGCTTTTTTCACTTATTATTACAGATATGTTCCATTCGGATTGGTTTGACCGTGCACGGCGGCCGGTCCGGAAAAATCTCAAGACGTCTTGGATCGGGAGACTTTGAATGAAACAAAAATACCTAATCTTTAAAAATAAAACGGCAGACAGCTTAATCATTCAGGAATTCGCGGAACTTGATAAGGATATGTTCTCCCTGATCTGCGAAGAGTCATACGAATGGGAAAACATCCAAAACGCCATAGCCGAAGGCAAGACCAGGCTGATTGCAAAACTCAGGACCCCCAACCTTTATCCCATTGCCGAATACGCCGATAAAATCGCCGATACCGTTATGACGATCCACCAGCAGGACAGTGCATCCGAAGATCCCGTGGAATTGGTGTTTGATGATGTGATTCAGATGCGCAAACTGGAACCGAGGGACAGGGACGCCTCATCGGATAATGCTTCCGACGACATTGACGACCTGCTAGACGATGTCGATGTCGACGCTGAAGAAAAACCAGAAGTTGAAGACGACGATGAACTCGATATGTTTGATGAAGACGCGGAAGAGTGACAACCCGCCTTATCGCGGTATGATAATAATTCTCGGCTTGATCGCCGACCCAATTATAAGGAATAAAAATGACCATTGAAACCAGAGAACAGGCACTGGAACAAATCATGACCCAGTCCAGACCCCTCTGTCCGCACTGCAACCAGGAGATGAGCATCTGGGAAGTCCCGCTGATGACATTCAGCGACGGGCTGGGATGGGATTCACCCTATATGTATATGTGTTTTAACGATGAGTGTCCGCTGTATGTCAGCGGTTGGGACAACCTGTGGGAAAATTATGCCCAGCGCGCGTCCTACAGGTGCATCAAAAGTCCGAAAAGCGAACATTTCGACACCATACCCGTATTCAGTTCCGCGGGAGCAACGGGACAGATCATCGACGATCAGGTCCTCGCCGAACAGGAAGCCCTGAAGGAAGCCATTAAGAAGGGTTTTTCCATACTGGCGGAATGTTATGTGTCCAAAGATGAAATAACGGTGGTCCAGATGCTTTTGGACCCGACGCAACCGTCGCGTGTCCGGATTAAAGCGGCTGAAATGGCGGGGGACATAGCTGGAATCGATGCCGTTGACCTGATTAACAACCATCGTTTCGGAAACGACCTGTTGACCCAGGCGTCTGAAAAGGCGGTGGCCAGAATCCACGAACGGTTTTTTACCCGGGAGTGCCCGTTTTGCGCGGAAATCATAAAAAATCGCGCCAAGGTCTGTAAACACTGCGGAAAAGAAGTGGCGGGCGAATAGCCTCAGCTATAAATTTTCCGAAAAATCGATTGCATCCATCATTTTCTGCGCCCATTTAGTGTCAAACCTGAGGTGCACGGAATAATCATCAAACGCCTGGGGCTGGGCAGCGATAACGGTCATGGCCTGGTCAATCTTGTGAGGCTTTTCGTGGCTCTTCAGGGGAAGATCGAATATGACCCGAAGCCGCCGCCCCAGCAGCATCCGAACGGATTCTTTTTTCGGACTTTTAACGATAAAAGACATTCCTCCGACGGAAATATCCGCGATTTCGCCGGAATAAGCATTTCCAAGGGATTTGCCCGACTTGTCCAGCAACACGAATTTTATTCTTCCAAAAAACTTCTCCCTTCTGTCCGTGCGACGCTCAATATTTTTTTCATCTAATGCCTTTTTAACCGGATCGTTATGCATGCAGTAATCATAAAGCCTTGATTCCAGAGCCGGAACATCATTCTTCCATTTTTTCAACACATCGGTTTCCAAAAAGGATGTTTTCACGCGGTTCATCGGCACCAGGGAGAGCGTACAGACCGAGGCGGTGAAAAAGGGCATCTGTCCAATAATCTGTCCGGGCATCAGCATCGTGATCAGGATTTCCCGGTCTCCCTGAAGATAAAGCGCCTTGACTTCTCCCTTGTTGATAAAATAGAGGCGGCTGTTAAACGTCCCCTGTTCCATAATGGGCTCGCCGGCCTCAAATATTTTTGTTTTCATGGAATAATAGAGCGCATTTCCTTCGGTCGTACTCAGGGTGCCGTATAAATCGGACCAAATTTCCAGGTGCTCCCGGTCCACGCTTTCGCTCTTTTCTTCCTCGATGATTTCCCCGGCCCGAACGATTTCGGTGAGGGCCATGGAATCCACTTCATACAATCGGTTGTATAACGATTCGGCTTTTTTAAAGTTTTTCTCTTTTGCATATTCGGTTACCAACGCCACCAGCAACCGGCATGCCGCGTCCGTATCCTTTTGTTTCACCAGCGCATCCACTTCGGCTTCTTTTTTATCGCGTTCCTGGGTATTCATCCTGTTCTCCTTATACGGTGGCATCCGAATAATTATCGTAATTATCTATGCATCTATGCATCGCCCTGCTTCAGTTTGGCGACGGCATCGGCAGCCGCGGCCCGCACAAACGGGTCATGGGCTTTTATGGCCATAAAACCCTTGGAACGTATAATTTTTTTTAATGCAGGCAACGCTTCCTTGTCGCCGATGCGGCCAAGGGCTTCACATATCTTGATACGGATATCGTCTCTGGCTTTCCGGGTTTTTCCCAGGCTCTTTTCCTCCAGCATGGCTGCCAGTTCGGCAACCGCCGGCTGGTATTTAACAGCGCCCAGCCCGACAATTATCAATTCTTTGACATCATCGTCAACAGAATAGAGATATTTCATCAATATTTCCCCGGCGTTGTTGCCGGCGATATTCTGAATGGCAAATACCGCTTCCCGCTGAATGCGGGAATCATCTTCCGCCAGCATATCGCTTAACACTTTTAAATGGGAATCCGTACCGATACGCCCCAGCACCAGAATCAGATTCCGCAGATAATACCAGGGCCCCTTCTGAAAGAGCCTTTCCACGATGGGTTTTGCGGCAGGTCGGCCGATGGCGGTAAGCGCCTGGATCATCCGGTTCCGTTCCAAGCGGTTCTGTGTATGGTGAAGCCGGTTCAGCAGTCGCTCAATAGATACGGTGCCGAGCATTGTCAAAGCAGGTATGCCGTCAGACTGTTTTTTTGTGCCGTCAGCACGGGTCTCACTGATCAACAGGGCCAGCAGATCTTCCGTGGCCAAATTCCGGAGCATCTTTCCGGCCGGCGCGCGCATCTCTTTTTCCCGAGGCAATCTGCCTGTATATATTCTATAATATGCATCGAGAAGCAGTTCAGCATCCCGGGGCCGATCTCTTTCAATCAGATGACGCACCATCTGTTCCATTTGATCGGTAATCTGTTCATATTCCGGAGACATAACCGTTTCAAAACCCAACCATTCAGCCAGTTTCTGCAAAATCGGCAAGCGCTCATCGTTCTGCTCCTCGGCTTCCAGCCGCTTATCGACCTTGAGCATCATCCTGACAGCATTTATGCGGACTTTGGGATCCCTGTTTTTCAGCATTTTACCGAGACGTTCGATCAGCGTCATAACGGAAGCCATATTACCCTTGGCCATCAACATCTCAATGGTTTTGTCCATCCCCTTGGCTAATCGCTCCTCCGGGGTCATGGCTACCTCGTTTTTCAACGCCTGAAGCTGATCCAGAGTGAAAAGCCCGGCGGCCTTCTTAGAGGATGTCATCAATTGAAACACCCGGTGCATTGCTTTGACATGATGCTCCGATCGGCTATCGTCATCGGAAATGCTGACCGTGAGGTCTTTGATCCGGGATAGAAGCCGATGGAAGGCATCATCATCGAGGTCCTCAACGAAATTTTGAAACGTATTCTGACCGAACACCGTGTTCAGATTCTGGGAGAGCAGCGTCACCGCCGAGGCGTTTTCCATCTCAGTCAGAGATCCGAGAATCGTTCGCGAAACATCACCCCTGCCCAGTTTTGAAACCCGGCTCAGCCCATTGATCATTTCCCCAAACCGATCGGATAGTTCGTCGGCGATAAAATTTTCAGTCTCTTTTATCACCTGTTTGACGCCGGCCTGAAATACCTTGGAAATCCATTCGGCGTCTTTGACCATTTCCCGCACCTGCTCCATGGCCTCTTCTGAAAACCCCTTATCCCCCAAGATAAAACGGACGATGTCGTCATCCGACAATTTCATGGATGAGACCATGCGATGATCCGAATCCTGTTCCACATAAACTTTTTCATCAATTTTGATGTAGGTGAACCGCGCATCCGCAACGATTTTAGACACCCCGCCTTCGGCTTCAACCTCCTGCGGTGTTCTGGAAAAAATTTTAATAAATTCAGTTATTTCTTGCTCATCTACACCCCGTTGAAAACTAACGCTCCGTATCCCGTAATCAAGCATCATGCGCAAAAAAGCGTTGATCTGACTTTTGGCAAGCTCCTTTTCCGAAAGCGGCTCCCCCTGGATCAGCAGATTTTTTTCCGCTTCAGCGAATATAATCTCACCAACTTGTTCCAGGGCCGTCTTGACAATCCCGGTAAGCCGGTTCTTGGTATTGACGACCAGACTGCTTGTGGGCGGGTAAAGTCGCTGGTTGGTGGTGGCCGCAACAACGGCCAACATCAAATCAATGGCTTGTTTTTCAATGGGCTTGCTTTTCATAACGGGCTTATCCCCTTTCGGGATCGAAATGGCGCCGGACCGGCATCACTTTTTTATTTTTCCCCGTCGGCCGCGGAAAACTTCCGCTGCACATGAATGTTCATGCTGTCGTAGGAGCGGAAAATAATACGCTCTTTTTTTATCCGTGTTTCTGGTATGTTGACCGGTATAATCTTTGCGGCCATCGACCGCGCGGCACTAAGATCCGGAATGGCATTTAGCCCCTCGCCGATCTTTTTCCCGGTCCGGGTATCGTAAATAACGGCGGTTTCACCGTCGGCCGCCACCGCATATGGAATCGGGCCGGGCCGGTAAATCCGGGCGGCTGAGAGCACTTCCCGCTGCCTGGATTCCAATGACCCGGCAACACACTTTATCACCATGACGGGCCGGCCGTCAACAGACACGACAAGATCCAACTGAGACCGGTAGGTTTCCTCCGGGAACACCACCACAATATCAGCATCCACGGCGATATCGGATTTGTCGTATCCCTTGTCGGTCACCAGAAACCGTTCGATCTTCTGGCGATGGGATTCAGCGCCGATATCGGGCACCATCCGGCCGGTCACATAATCCACCAGGGTGTCATTCGATATTGATTCCTTTGGGTTTTTATCAGACGCCATTGAGGATTGATCCTTGTATCAGGGACGCGCAGGTCATCTCAGCAGGCTTTTCAATCCCCATCAGCGCCAGCATGGTGGGGGCGATATCGCCGAGAACTCCGGACCGCAGCTTGATGTTTTGATGATCCGATACCAGAATAAAGGGTACGGGATTCATGGAATGGGCAGTAAAAATCTGACCGTTTTCATCTTTCATCTGTTCGGCGTTGCCGTGATCCGCGGTGATGCAAGCCAGGCCGCCTGCCTTTTGCACGGCAAAGACCACTTTTTCCACGCATTGATCCACAACCTCGCCTGCGGCAATGGCCGCGGCAATGACCCCGGTATGGCCCACCATGTCCAGGTTGGCGAAATTGATGACGATCAGATCGTATTTTCCGGACTCGATACAAGAAACCGCCTGTTTTGCCACTTCATATGCGCTCATCTCGGGCTTTTTATCATACGTCGACACCTCCCGGGGGGACGGCACCAGGTGGCGATCTTCGCCGGGAAAGGCCTTTTCCTCTCCGCCATTGAAAAAATAGGTGACATGGGCATATTTTTCCGTTTCCGCGATCCTTAGCTGGCGCAGGCCCTGCCGGCTGACGATCTCTCCGAAAATATTTTCCAGCCGCACCGGCCCGAAAGCCACCGGGAGGGTAAAGGTTTCATCATAAACGGTCATGGTCACGTAGCCGTTCAGATTGGGCGTCTTTTCCCTTATGAAATGATCAAATTCGGAATCCGTAAAAGCCCGGGTGATCTGCCGGACCCGGTCCGGACGAAAATTAAAAGAAATCAAGCCGTCCCGGTGGGAAACTATTTTCACGGGTTTCCCGGCGTCATCCGCCATGATAATGGGCTTGACAAATTCGTCGGTCTCCCCCCGTTTATAGGCATGTTCAACGGCCTTGACCGGATCATGTTCCTGGATCCCCTCTCCCATGGTATACAGCCGATAGGCTTTTTCCGTCCGGTCCCAGCGGGTGTCCCGGTCCATGGCATAATACCGACCACAGATACTGGCGATGCGGCCGAAGCCTTTTGCCGTCAGAAACCGCTGGAGCTGTGATACGTAATCTACCCCGGCGTCCGGGGGCGTATCCCTGCCGTCGAGAATTACATGGATATAAACATCGGAAAGTCCTTTTGCCGCCGCCATATCCACCAGCGCATATAAATGGGAGAGCTGGCTGTGAACCCCGCCGTCAGACACCAGGCCCAGCAGATGAAGGCCGGATTTTTCCCGCGAAACCGCCGCCATCACACCGGACAGGGCTTCATTTTTATGCAGGGTGCCTTCCCGAATGGCCCGGTCGATGCGCAGCAGCACCTGGCAGACGATCCTGCCGGCGCCGATGTTGAGATGCCCGACTTCGGAATTGCCCATAATGCCGTCAGGAAGGCCCACAGCCTCGCCGGTGCACAACAGGTGAGTGTTGGGGTATGCCGCCATCAGCCGGTCCAGACAGGGTGTGTTTGCCAGAGAAACGGCATTGGCGCTTCCCGCCGGGGCCAGGCCCCACCCGTCTAAAATCACCAGCACATGCGGTTTACGGCTTTTGGCCATCAGTCTTCGACTCCTTTTTCATCGCCGTTCATATCGCCGACGGATGTCTTATCGATCATTGCATCCGCGGGAATCCGCACCGCATCAGACCAGAGGCCTTCCAGGTCATAAAACGTGCGTATGGGATCATAAAAAACGTGGATGACGATGTGACCGTAATCAAGGATAACCCAGTGTCCTTCTCCCAGGCCCTCGACACTCATCAGGCGAATCCCGCGGTCTTTGAGATCGGATCGGATGTGATCGGCAATGGCGGTCACCTGGCGGTTGGATGCCCCCGAGCAGATCAAAAACACATCGGCAACGGAAGTCAGTTTCCGGACGTCGAGCACCACGATGTCTTTTGCCTTTCGACCGGACACGGCATTGACGTAGACCGGCAGCATCGGGTCCATCTCATAAAGGATCATGCATACAGTCCCCTGGCTTGAATGTATTTATCGACGGTATCCGGCACCAGATACCGGATGGACCGGCCCTGCCGGACCAGCTCGCGAATCCGGGTTGATGAAATCTCAATGGGTGTTACTTCAAACAAAAAAACCGGCTGTTTCCCGGGGTGTTCAAAAACAAAACGGTCGGCGTTAAAGCAGTAATCGCCGGCAACCCGGGTGCGCAGAAATTCGGCCACCCTGTCTCTAAAACACGCCCCATGATCCGCCTCCGGTTCGGGCCGCTGCATCACGATCATGGGAATATGGTCAAACAGCGATCCGAATGCTTTCCATGTATCAATCTCGAAAAACGCGTCCGAACCGACAATCAGATAACACGGGGAGTCTTCCTGCAGGACCGCTGTGAAATGACGGATTGTGTCGATGGTATACGATGGCCCCTGGCGTTTGATCTCCGCGTCCGAGACAAAAAATTGCGGGTGCGCGGCAATGGCCCGGGCGATCATTTCAAAGCGGTCAGCGGGGGGGGCCAGTCCCCGTGCGTCCTTGTGCGGCGGGATGGCCGACGGTATGAAACAGATCCGTGACAGACCAAATCCTTCCCGGACCTCTTCCGCCACCCGCAGGTGCGCCGTGTGAATCGGGTTGAATGTGCCGCCGAACAGCCCCGCACCTTTCAAAGACACTTTTCTCACCTGCAATCGTTAAATACGGTCAGATTGTTCCGGTGAATCACTTCATCATAGGATTTATGTCCCAGCCGATCCCGGATTGCACTGGTGTTGCAGCCCATTATCCTGCGAATATCCGCGGCGCTGTAATTGACCAGCCCCATGGCCAGGGAAACATCCCGCCCGTCTCTGAGCTCCACCGGCGCGCCTTCACCGAAGTCTCCGGATACATCGGTGATGCCGCCCGGAAGCAGACTTTTCCCTTTTTCAAGGATGGCATCCGCCGCGCCGTCGTCAATCACGATTGTCCCTTTGGGTTTTAAGGTATAACCGATCCAGCATTTGCGGCGGGACAGCCTTATCTCCGCGGGTGCGAAAAAAGTCCCGACGGATTTTCCGGAAAAAAGCTTTAATAAAACATCATCTTCCAATCCGGGCCCGATGACCATGGGAATGCCCGCGCCGGTTACTTTGCGCGCGGCCTTGATTTTGGTCAGCATGCCGCCGGTGCCCAAAACACCGGGTATCCCGCCCGCCAGTTTCTCGATGGCTTTTGTAATTCGCAAAACTTCGGGAATCAGGCGGGCTGCGGGATCTTTCCCGGGATCGGCGGTATAGAGCCCGCCGATATCGGTCAGGTTGATGAGAATATCGGCATCCATCAAAAGGGCGATCATTGCCGAGAGGTGATCGTTGTCGCCGAACTTTATCTCCGCTACCGCCACCGTGTCGTTTTCATTGATAACGGGAATGATTTTCCATGCCAGCAACGTGTGCAGCGTGTTTCGGGCGTTTAAGTACCGTATCCGGTTATTAAGATCCTCGCCGGTCAGCAGTACCTGGGCGACTTTTCGAT
Source organism: Desulfobacteraceae bacterium (assembly GCA_003597945.1). GTDB lineage: Bacteria > Desulfobacterota > Desulfobacteria > Desulfobacterales > Desulfosalsimonadaceae > SURF-33. The sequence continues at coordinate 42,475 of QZJS01000004.1, forward strand.
CGTATTGGACAAAAGCCTGCTCGTAGGCCATCATTAATCCCGACTGACCCACGGCGGCAATGGCTTGTCGTTTAGGAATTTCATCCGGCCGCCGGGTCAGGCCGATTTTTTTCATGCCCGCAGCCATGGCCCCGGATGAGACCAGCAGCACTTCACGCCCTTCGGCGGTCAACTGATTGATCTGTCGGGACAGCGTTTCGATGACCGCCAGATTCAAGCCCGAATGGGCGGTCAGTACGCCGCTGCCGACTTTTACAACGATCCGCCTGGCATTGTGGAAAAAATTCGCCCTGCACATTTTCTTAATCCGCCATGGTGGCGACAAGGTGATGCTGCATGGCCGTCAGAAGCGCATCCACGCCGCTGCCGGTGTGCGCGGAAATATGATACACGGGTCGGTCGCCAAAGGCCGAGACAAAGGCTTCTGCTCCCTTGACCCCTTCATCGAGATCTATTTTATTGAGTACCACGATTTGGGGCTTTTCCGCAAGGGCCGGATTGTATCCGGCCAGTTCCTGACCAATGGCATTATAGGAAAAAAGGGGATCGGAAGGATCGATTTGGGAAGCATCAATGAGATGCAGCAGCACCCGGGTCCGCTCAATATGCCGCAAAAACCAGACCCCGAGACCAACGCCCTGGTGCGCACCTTTGATCAGCCCGGGAATGTCGGCAACCACGAACGGCTCACCCCGCGGTGGATAGACCACGCCGAGAACAGGGGTAAGGGTGGTAAAGGGATAGTTGTCGATTTTAGGCCGGGCCGATGAAATCCGGCTGATAAGGGTTGATTTGCCGGCATTGGGAAAACCGACAATGCCGACATCAGCAAGAAGTTTAAGATCGATCAGGAGGTCGAGGGATTCGCCGGGCATGCCGGTCTGCGCGAATCGCGGAGCCCGGTTGGTGGAAGTTGTAAAATGTTTGTTTCCCTTTCCGCCGATACCGCCTCCGGCCACAACGACGGACTCACCGTCTTCCACAAAATCTTTTATAATTTCATTATTTTGTGCGTTTCTAATGATGGTTCCCAACGGAACCTCAATGATCAGATCCTCGCCGCCTCTGCCGGCCCGCTGTCTGCCCTGGCCGTGTCCGCCGTTTTTGGCGGCAAAGTTGCGTTTAAACTGGAACTGGGACAGGGTCCGTTTTCTGGATGTCGCGCGGATGATGACATCGCCGCCCTTGCCGCCGTCGCCGCCGTCCGGACCGCCTTTTGGGATATACTTTTCCCGTCGGAAGCTGACGCAACCCCGGCCTCCGTCGCCGGCTTTGATGGAAATCCGCGCTTCATCAATGAATTTCACACGAGATATACGCTGACTTTTTTCCGGTCACGCCCCAGTCGCTCATAGGTCACAATACCGTCAATCTTGGCGAAAAGGGTATAATCCTTGCCCATTCCCACGTTCTGGCCGGGATGAATTCTGGTGCCGAGCTGGCGCACCAAGACATTGCCCGCCCTGACGATCTGGCCGCCGTATCGCTTTACGCCGCGGCGCTGGCCGTTGCTGTCCCGTCCGTTTCGCGAGCTTCCGCCCGCCTTTTTATGTGCCATGGATCTGCTCCTTTATTTATCTCTATTGCGCCGCGACGATATTATCGATGCGGACGGCCGTGTAATCCTGCCGGTGACCCTGTTTCCGGCGGTAACCCTTACGGCGCTTATATTTGAATACAATGATCTTCTTGCTTCGGTCCTGCTCGATGATACGTGCCTGCACGGACGCCTGCTCGACCACCGGCCGGCCGACGGTCAGATTCTGACCGTCGGATACCAGCAACACCTTGTCAAAAGAAACCGGATCTCCAACATTACCGGCAATTTTTTCCATGCGCAACACATCACCTTGTTGTACCCGGTACTGTTTACCACCGGCTGCGATTACCGCATACATCGATATTTCCTCCCTGTAAAAAATCTGAAACGCTTAATAAACTTTAAAAGTATATTTTTATTATTTTTTTTGTCAATAAAAAACTTGAGAAATGATGCCGCAACCACGGCATCAGGGCTAATATCGCGGACGCCGTTTCGGCCGGTCGCTTTTAGGCTTGGCTTGATTGACCTTGATATTCCTGCCTTTGATCATGGTTCCATTTAACGCTTTCATGGCCTTGTCGGCTTCGGAATTATCCGGCATTTCGACAAAGCCAAAACCCTTTGACTGACCCGAAAATTTATCCGAAATAATATTGGCGCTTTCGATCCGGCCAAATTCCGCAAACGCTTCTTTCAAATCCTCTTCCGTGACATTAAAGGCCAAGTTTCCGACGTAAATATTCATACAGCAACTCCTTTGTAAAAGGGGTGAATAAAAAAAGCTATCAAAGAAACCGACCCCTTGAATCAGTCGATAGCAAATTGCCATGTATTGGCAATTTAAAAACCGCCCATAGACGCTAAAAAAGCAATTTTGCGCCAATTCGCGGTGTTGCGCCGACAAACCTGCATGCGGGTCATCGGCAGCCCGTTATTACGGACCACACATCATACTGTTTCCAGATCATGCAAAAAGGGGGCTTTCCACACAGAAATACCCCCTTTTACTCAAATGATCAACAAATACCGGTGGGCCGATCAGGCCGCGGTTTCTTCCTTGACGCTGATAACAATCTTGTAAAGAATCGTCAGGATCAGAAAGCCGGTGGCATAAACGCCCAGCGTGATCATAATTTCCGGAAACGTCGGAATATATTCCTGAACGCGATGCAGCGGGTTGGGAATAAACCCGCCGGCGATCATACCGAGTCCCTTGTCGATCCATGTGCCGATAAAAACAAACACGCAGGCCACGGCCAACACCATTTCGTTTCGCCGGGCGTTGGGAAAAAGCAGTATCCCGATGGCGGTAAGCATCAGCAGCATCGACGTCCACATCCATGGCACCAAGACCCCGTGCCCGTGCAGACCAACGAACAGGTAAA
>QZJS01000122.1 GCA_003597945.1 Desulfobacteraceae bacterium
GAAAAGGGGATCGACAACGACAAGTGCTGCTACCTGATGGAACTCAAAAACGTTCGCCGGGGTCGGGTCAGTGAATATGCCGACAAATACCAGACGTCCTGTTTTGACGGTAAAAATGTCTGGGATGTCATCCGGGAACAGGGCATTCATGTGGATATCGCGCTGCCCTGCGCCACGGAGAACGAGATCAACGCTGAAAACGCCGCGGCTCTGGTGAAAAACGGCTGCATGTGCGTGGCCGAAGGGGCCAACATGCCGTCTACGCCCGAAGCCGTCAAAATATACCAGGAAAACAAGCTGCTCTATGGACCCGGCAAGGCGGCCAATGCCGGCGGCGTGGCCACATCCGGACTGGAAATGAGCCAGAACAGCTTAAAACTCTCCTGGACCCGGGAAGAAGTCGACAACCGGCTTCAGATCATTATGAAAAGCATCCACAAATCCTGCCTGGACGCGTCCGAGGCCTACGGCAAACCTGGAGATTACGTCATGGGCGCCAATATCGCCGGATTCACAAAGGTCGCCAAGGCCATGCTCGCTTTCGGCGTACTTTGATTTTGGGATATTTCTTGACTTTAAGGATCGGTGGATATATTTTCGCACTTGATGGAACACCCGTAAGGGTGTGGAGAAAAGTTGGATACGGACATGTTGAAGTACAAAGCTCGGCAGCCGGTCGTTTTGGGCGCTGTAGTGGTTTTTTCTTTCAGTCATGATGGTCATCCGACTTTGATTACTTAAGTACGCATAAAGGAGGATACCAGTAATGTCAGAAGGAACAGTAAAGTGGTTTAATGAGCAGAAGGGTTTTGGTTTTATTGAAAAAGATGAGGGCGGCGATGTTTTCGTTCATTTCAGCGCCATCCAGGCCGGCGGTTTCAAGACGCTCCATGAAGGTCAGCGCGTGAGCTTTGATGTCAAGGATGGTCAGAAAGGCCCGGCGGCTGAAAACGTAAAACCCCTGTAGCGCATACCGCATACGCGAAACAAAAAAGCGCCTCTCTTTCCTTTCCGGAAACAGGGGCGCTTTTTATTGGAACAAAATCGTTTCCCGGCCGATGGGCGGAAAACTGACCCCGATCTCCGGGGATTCGGCCATGGAACGCTGAAATTCTTCCATGTTCACGCCGATTAAATGGGAAAACCGGGCATCCAGGGGAGCGAAAAAATCGTCAAAATGAATGGGGATTACCCGTGCGGCATGGACCGGCGTCACGACATGGGTAAGCAGGGAAGGGGTGTCTTTGCGTCCGCCAAGGCTTAGAAAGACGACGTCCGCGGATACGTTATCCAAACTCCCCAGTTTAATGCCGGCGCTGCCGTAGTGCAACAGTGTTCCTTTGGGATGGGCAAGAACAATGGCGTACGTCCCGCCTTCACGATACGCGGATGCGGACACCGGCGGCCGGAGGGGTTCGGTGATTTCCCCCTGCCAGGGGATCCTGCCGAAAAGGGCGGGGCTGTGAACGCTTTTGATGAAAGCAGCCGTGAATTTTCCGATGGCCATCTGCTTCCCGTCGGCGATTACCCGTATTTTTTCCTCGGGCAGTCCGGCGCCCCGGGCCACATTGGCCGTGCTTTCGGAACCCGCGATTACGGCACCGGTCCGGGCCGCGAAATAGGGCGCGTCCATGGCGTGATCATAGTGGGAATGGCCGACAAGGACCGCCGATGCCCCGGCCCCGCCGGTGATTTTGATCCACTTGTCGATCAGATCATGCTCGGGGTTCAGCCCGAACCCGAGCCCCACCTTCAAGAGCCCGTAGCGGCTGACGAACGGATCAATATAAAGGCCGGTTTCGCCGTCGGTAACATACAGTCCGGCGGTACCCATCCAGACCACCCGTACCGCGCCGGTTTCCGTCTCAGCGATCATCACGTTATCGGTATCTCCTCCGGCAGGCGCATGAGCGCAAGCGGTAAGTGAAATGGATGCCAATATCGTATAAAGGATTTTTTTCATCTTATCCGTATTTCTAACGTGCTTTTGCGCCGCTGTCAATTTGATGTGGCAATAAAGTGAAATCCTGTGCTACATACGAATTGCTTTTTAATGATAAATCCGGTTCTCATGCACATATTTCCAGCTTGCATTCGAGATGACATCCGGCGGCAAAAAGGAGGCGACGCAGGCTTACTGTTGGTGAGGAGCTGATAACGCGGCCACACAGGTGCCGCTTGAATGCGAATTGGAATAAGAATGAAAAGGCCCATGCGAATATGGCCCGTGCTTCCCGAAAATCCGTCCGAATCGCACAAAATCCCGTTCCGGCGGTATCCGAACAAGGCCACGTCAATGGCGCTTATGGCTTGTCGGAAATGTTTCGGATCAACGGGATTTTTGTTCTTGCCGCGCTGCTGCTCATCGTTCAGTTGGTTGTTTTCCACGATTATATCTTTTTGCGTAAACTCTACCTGTTTCTTGATATCGGGAGCGATTCCTACAATATTTATTATCCGAACATGGTGCATGACGCCCGGTATCTCAGCACCGACGGAATCCCGACCTGGTCGTTTTACAAGGGCATGGGGGAAGCGGTATTTCCCGGCGGCATACAAAATCCCCTGAATCTTTTTCTTTATGGGCTCGGTCCCGACCGGTTGGCCTACGGCATCGTCTTTGTGGAACTCATCAAGAGCTTTCTGACGGGTCTGTTGTTTTACGGGTATTTCGGCTTGCTCGGATTATCTTCCTTCACCCGCGTTATCTCCGGGATCTCAGCGGCATTTTTGGGTTATCTGATACTCGGGAGCAGCGGCTGGTATGCACATTCTTCCAATGTTTTGTTTTTCGCCCTGCTGCTTGCGGCGTTTGAGCTTTTTTACGTTAAAAAAAACTGGCTCCTTTTCCCCGTGGCGATTTTTTTTATCGCCTCCAATCCGTTTCGGCTCTATCTTTTCGGACTTTTCCTCTTTTTTTACGCGTTAATGCGGATGTACGGGGATGATGCCATGGGCCGCCGGCAATCGTTTTTGTTTTTATTCCGACTTGCCGGCGCCGGGCTCCTCGGGCTCGGCATGAGCGTGCCCTTTTTTTACGGCAGCCTGATGGAAATGATCAACAGCCCCCGGGTGTCTGGGGATGTCAGGGCCGTGGATGAACTGGCGACCCTGGCGATATTTGCCCCGGCGGGCCGGCTTGAGGGCGCCACCGCGTTGCTGCGTCTGTTTTCAAATGATCTGCTGGGCGTGGGCTCCGGCTACCGGGGATGGTACAATTATCTGGAGGCCCCGATTTTTTACGCGGGATTGCTGCCGCTGCTCCTGGCGCCAGGGGCGTTTTTGTATCTGGATCGAAAAAAGCGGTTCGCGCATGCCATTTTCTGCCTGATCTGGATCATTCCGGTGGTGTTTCCCTATTTCCGGCACGCGCTTTACGCGTTTATGGGCAATTACTACAAACATGGTTTGTCATTATTTATTCCGTTTATTGTTTTGCTTTCCGGGGCGTACGGACTGGAAAACATTATCACCCGGAAGAACCCGCGATGGTTCCCGATTCTGCTTTCCGCAACGCTGGCCGTCCTGCTTGGCGTGCTTTATTTTCCGTATTTTATTGACATGCCCCAGGCCGGTGAAAAAATTCTCCGTACCGATATCCGATGGCTCGTCACCGGTTTTCTACTGGTCCATGCCGGCATTTTGTATGGGTTGCAAAATGAGCATCCCAGGCGAATCGCCCTCCCGGCTCTTATCGCTCTGGCATGCATTGAAGCGGGCGTTTTCTCCTGGGTGACCGTCAACGATCGTAATGCGCTGACCCGGGACCAGTTTGAGGCCCGTATCGGATACAATGATCACACCATAGACGCCGTGACTTATCTCAAAACCATTGACGATGGATTTTATCGGATCAACAAGGATTTTTCATCATCTCCGGCAGAGGTCAACAGTCTCAATGACGCCATGGCCCAAGGATATTATGGAACGCCTTCATATTCATCCTTCAACCGTCAGGAGTATATTGATTTTTTGCGAATCACGGAAGTGATTTCCCCGGGTCGGGAATTTGAAACCCGCTGGGCCGTGGGACTGCTTCAGCGGCCGTTTCTCCAGGCCGTTGCCGCCGTTAAGTATAACTTATTAAAGAGTGAAGATTACCAAAACCGTGATCCGCTTTATAAAATGATATTCAGCCCCGTAGCCCGGTTCGGCGATGTGGAGATTCTCCGGAATAATTTTTTTCTGCCCTTGGGATTTGCCTGTGATGTGTTTATTCGTGTATCGGATTATGAAACACTTTCACGGACCCATAAGGACATGGTCCTGTTTGAGGCGGTGGTGACCGATGCCGACCTGCCGGGACTGCGCCGGATTGAAACCGAAGAGATGACAGCCCGGCTGAAAACATACCGGTTGAACCAATTTTTGGAAAAGGTCGATCAAAAACGTGACGGCGCCATGAAACTTACTCAATTCAAACAAGATCGGATCAGGGGAGAAATCGCCCTGGGTCAGGCGGCCCTGGTGTTTTTCGCCGTCCCCATGGATACGGGATGGCATGCCCTGGTCAATGATGAACCACGGCCTTTAATCAAGGCCAATATCGGATTCATGGGCATCCATCTGGATAAAGGGCGCCACGAAATTGTATTGCATTATGCGGTTCCCTTTATGAAACCCGCCTTTTTTGCGGCCGGCGCTTGTCTGATCATTTATTTAATCTTTGCTTATCGCACCGGGTTTTTATTGGCCAGCCGGTTGAAACAAAACCTGCCGGCGGATAAGTCGTGCTGATCTCATGATGCGCAACAATTTTATTTATAAGGTAAAAATTCCGCGGTGATTGTAAACTGGTTGAAAAAAGAACTGGCGGCCGGCAGGGAGCTGATTACTTACGGCATGCTCAGGGTCGGCGGAGAGGCGGCGGCCTTTCTGATTCCCGTCATCCTGGCCACGCAGTTTGCGCCCGAGATCTTCGGGAGCTATTCCCTGGGCATGATGATCGTCTATTTTGTCAATACCATCCTGGTCTCATCTTCTTCCAAGCCGACGGTTATCCACGCCGGCGAAGAGATCGGAATAAGCGGCAAAATAAACCGGACCATGACGGCCCGGCTCATGATCATCGGCATTTCAATGACTGCCTTTGCCCTGATGTTGATGCTGTTTCAGAATCCCATCAAACGCTTTACCGGGCTGACATCCCTTCAAATTTATCTCCTTTTTCCAATATTGGCCGGTTTCTCCCTTGAAAGTTTTATATCCACAATGCTGTTTGCCCAAGGCCGGCGGGTTGCGGCTTCCGTCTATCTTTGCGTTACAGCGGCTTTTGCCATTGCTTATCTGGTCCTGATCTATCTTTTTTTTGCGATTACCTTGACAAAGGTACTGTTAATGTTTTTTGTCGCGCCCTTCGCCTCTTTGCTGCCGCTGATGTTTTGGATCGATCGCGATAAAATGTTGCCTCTTGTATATGACCGGGCCGCCCTGATCCGCCTGGCGGTTTTTACCAGATGGATGATCCTCGGCGGCGCAGCGGTCTATTTGCTGAAATGGGGAGATAATATCATTTTGCGCCTGTTTGTCCCCATGGAGGAAATCGGCGTATACAACCTCGGGTACCAGTTTTTCAAGGGGACCATCATGGGGATCGATTTCGTTAAATTCTATTTTCTCCCCTTTATTGCGCTTCACATCGCCGATACGGAAAAGATCGCTTACTATCTGAATGTCAAGCGGACCAAGCTGGTGATCATAGGAGCGGCGTTTATGGCAATGCTTTTTATTTTCATGCCGTATCTGGTGGGTGTATTGTATTCGGCGCATTATCAGGACGCCGCCTTGGTATTCCGCATCCTGCTCATCGGGGCGGCATTTTATCTGTGCAGCGGTTTTTATGATCCTGTCATGGACACCCTTGGAAAATACAAGGTGATTCAAGGTATGCTGGTGGTGGCGGTTTGCTTTAACCTGGCGCTCGATTATCTGCTGATCGGCCGGATGGGTTTTCTGGGCGCGGCCGTTGCCACGACCGCAACCTATGTGTTGCTGTCGGTTGCAAAGGCGATCTATTTCAGGCACGTCGCGGGGCGCTGGTAGATAAAGGAGCGGATATGGCGCGTTATGTTTGGGCTGTAGGCCGCAAAGACAAATAATCGCGCAGACCATCTTTTTGCTTCTGCCGCGGAAATAGTCATTAGAGCATTAAAATGATATTTGATAGTCTAGTAAAAAGTCGCCATCGGACGACCTTGTAAAAAGTTCAAGATCAAGGCTTGCGCAATATCGAAGGATGCAGAGTACTTAGCGTACGTAAAATTCTGAGAGATTGCGCGTAACGCAGATATTGGACTTTTTCAAGGCCGTCATATTTGGATGTTGAAAATCGGCTTTCCCTTGGGTAAAGTGATTTATTCCAAACCGATTTTTTTAAGACCTTGGGACCGATCAACCCGCAACGAGGATTTCCCATGAAAGATTCATTAAAACACGGACTGTCGCATGAATTTAGCTTTACGGTGCCGGAAGCCAAAACCGTGCCGCACCTGTTTCCGGAAGCCCCGCAGTTTCAGCGGATGCCCCGGGTTCTGGCCACAGGGTTTCTGGTGGGATTGGTTGAATGGACCTGTATCCAGGCGGTCAATCCCCATCTCGACTGGCCAAAAGAACAGACTGTGGGCACCCAAATCAGTATAGCGCATACGGCGGCCACGCCGCCTGGATGCATTGTGACGGTGAAGGTGAGTCTGACGGCACTTGAGGGTCGGAAACTGACCTTTGATTTTGAGGCCGCCGACGGCATTGATGCCATCTGCAAAGGCACGCATGAGCGCTTTATCATTGACGCGGAAAAATTTGCCGCAAAACTTGCAGTGAAAATAGAGCGGGCCGGGGTATAGACCCATGATGGTCCGAATTTTTAGCCATGTTTTCGGCGCCGTCCTTCTGCTGCTGGTACTGGGCGTCGGCGGGCTGCGCGCGGAAAGCGATTATTTCCAGGAAATCGATGCCGGACTGCATGTGGGCATGTTTATCGCTCCCACGCCTTCTACCTCGGGAGATTCAACGATTTTGGTGATTCGCGTTAGTCCCGCGGAATATGAATTCCGGCTCCTGACCGCCCGTGAAATCGGCAACAAGGGAATGACCGTCAGGCAATGGTGCATATCATTCGGGCTTATTGCCGGCATTAATGCCGGCATGTTCCAGGCGGATCACCTGACCCATGCCGGTTACATGAAAAACGGTGATCACGTTCTGAGTGCGGGCGTCAGTTCCCAGTATCTGTCGGCCCTGGCCTTTAACCCCGCCGGCCCGGACGCTCAGGGTATCCGGATTTTTGATCTGGACGAGGTCGCGCTGTCCGATGTCGCAAAAAAATATCATACGGTTATTCAGAATCTGCGGCTGATCAAGCGCCCCCGTGAAAATAAGTGGTCCCAGCAGGACAGGATATGGAGCGAGGCGGCCCTGGGCCAGGATAAATCCGGCAATATTTTGTTCATTTTTTCCCGGTCCCCCTATTCCATGCATGATTTCAACAATATCCTGTTGGAACTGCCCATTGATATCGTCTGTGCCCAGCATCTCGAGGGCGGGGCCCAGGCGTCTGTTTATCTTTCACACAAGGGAGTTGAAATTGATGAACAGGGCTGCATTAAGCATGCCTGTGATGAAACCGAAGGACTGGAAGGGGTCTGGCGGATTCCCAATGTTCTTGGTTTTTTTAAAAAGACAAATGAGATCGGGAGGAATCCATGAGCGATGACGTCTATCGAAAACTGGCCGATGTGCTGGATGCACTGCCCAACGGGTTTCCCGCAACCGAGGACGGGGCGGAAATCCGGCTGCTTAAAAGGATTTTTTCACCCGAAGAAGCAGCGTTTTTCTGCGAGTTGAAACTCAAATTTGAAACCCCGCGGCAGATCGCCGATCGTATTGGTCGGCCCCTTGAGGAGGTGTCGAAAACATTGGCGGTTATGTCGGAAAAAGGCCAGATTTTCGGTATCGATCTCGGTGAAGTGCAGCTTTATAAAATGATGCCTTGGGCCTTCGGCATCTATGAGTTTCAGCTGCCCCGCATGGATCGCGAGCTGGCGGAAATGTGCGAGGGCTACAACCCTGTTTTCGGTGAGCAGTTTTTTTCTCATAAGCCCCAGCTCATGCAGGTGATTCCCATTGAGTCGGAAATCGAAGGCAGACACGAGACCCTTTCCTACGAGCGGGTCTCCAATATCATCGAAAACAGTCAATCTTTCATGTATTTTGACTGTATCTGCAAAAAGGAAAAGGGGCTCCTTGACAACCCGTGCGCCAAACCCGTTCAGGTCTGTACGGCGTTTGCGCCTATTCCGGGAGTCTTTGACAATCATCCTTTCGGCAAGATCATGACCCGTCAGGAAGCCTATGAGTTGATCAAAAAGACCGAAGAAGCCGGTCTGGTGCACATGACATGGAATGTCCAGAACGGTCATTATTTCATCTGCAACTGCTGCGGGTGCTGCTGCGGCATTTTAAGAGGCATCAACGACCTGGGTATCGACGCATCCCGGGTCATCAATTCCAGCTATTACGCCGTCATTGATCCGGAATCATGCACCGGCTGCGGCGTGTGCGCGGACGAGCGTTGCCAGGTGCATGCTATATCCCAGGCGGGTGATATCTATGAGGTGGCGCAGGAAAAATGTATCGGATGCGGTCTGTGTGTGACGACCTGCCCGGCCGATGCCGTCCGTCTGGCGCGCAAGAACCCTGAGAAGGTCGAGGTCCCGCCTTTGGATGAAATGGACTGGTATGAGCAGCGCGCTAAAATGCGGGGGATGGATATCAGCGCGTTTAAATAGCGACGGTGGAAAGTGGAAAAAAGCGGGTAGAAGCGTTTAGGGTAAAACCGCATCGGCATGCGCGTAAATCCTCGCGAAGATGGGATCCGGACGCTGGCAGCCGGTTTTTTCGGAAATTAAGTCTGGGATGCGATCTGGCCGGACTCGATCAGTTTGCCTAGTCCCGTGGCAAGTTTCAGCAAGCCGGTGTCATCGAGTTTTGGAGGCTGGCTGCCGGAGAGAAAATCAAAGGTGCTTTCATCTAAAAACAGGGCGGGGTTTTTCCGACAGAGAAAATAGAGAAAGCTTCGAAATGCCGCCGTTGGTTTGGCGGTGTTATCGAGGGGAAAATCCGCGTACCGGATGTTGGGGGCGGCGCAGACGCAGGGTTGCTTCACGGAATGGATAAACATCAATAGGTTGTTGATCTCATTGCCTTTATCGTTTTGCGTGTAGACGGTAACGGCAAAAACATGATTGAAGGGAATTTCAGGCCGATCCATTTCATTGATCGTCAGCCCGCTGGAGGTTCCGGCGATCTGCCCGACCACCCGTGGCGCGTATTCGGGTTCGCTTTTATTGATCATGGGAATGGTGATGACCCTGGGACCTTCCTGCCGGGGCTTTTCTTCGGCCACGGGTTTAGCCGGCGGCGCGGCTGCATGTGCTGAGGATGGAGATGGCGTCGACTCCGCCGGTACGATGCGACAAACGGCGCCGGCCCGTTTCAGGGCCGCAACATATTTTTGGGCGGTCTCCTGGTCGACATTTTTTTTAATCGCTGCTGTTTTTTTTGCAAACAGCGCATCTATTCCCGCGGGTGACGTCTTGAATAAATCGGCCATGCGCTGTCTGACTGAAGCATCGGATTGTCCTTGGGCAATCTCGCCTGAAAAAACAACGTGATATTTTTTTTCCATTATTTCCGCCCCCGGTTCTGATAGATGAATTCAAAATAAATTGAGTTCTTACAATATCGGAAAATGGAATATCAAGTCAAGCCGTAATACGTCATATGACATCAAATCATTTGATGGTTTTCATGCCCGCCAGGTTACAGGAGCACCTTGCGGGCATTTGTAGGAAAAATTGTCCGAAAGCCGACTTGACACCAAAGAAAAGAGACTTATTTTTTGGATTGCTAAGTTGAGGTCTGTTCTTTGTCGGATGCCTTCCGACGGGCCATGCAGCCAAGGCATGGCGGTTATCCGCATTTATCCTTTTTTTATGATCCGTACCATCTTTTACCGCAACAGCGGATGCGGATATTTGAAGCACCGCCGGGCATGACCGAAGGCAAGACATCACGACGGCGGTTTGTTTTGAATCGAATAGGTTTTTGTTGATATTCGGCATCATAGCGGATGCCGGGTTTGATTTAACATTAGAAGAAGTTGAAAGGAATTGGGAAGCGATGAAAATCAGACCACTTAATGACAGAATACTGGTAAAGCGCGTTGAAGAGGAAACCGTGACCAAGGGCGGGCTCATTATTCCCGAAACCGCCAAGGAAAAACCGCAACGGGGTCAAGTGATCGCGGCGGGTCCCGGGAAAAGGGGAGACGACGGTAAGCGGAACCCGTCGGACGTCAAAGCAGGCGATATGGTGCTTTTTGCAAAATATGCGGGGACCGAAATCAAGATCGACGGAATTGAACATGTCTTTATGAGAGAAGACGACATACTCGGTGTTATCAGCTAATACAAAAAGGAGAAACAAGACATGAGTGCGAAAATGATTTGCTACGGAGCCAAAGCCAGGGAGCTTATGCTCAAGGGCGTCAACACACTGGCCAATGCCGTGAAAGTGACCATGGGTCCCAAGGGAAACAATGTTGTGCTGGAAAAGTCGTTTGGTTCCCCCACCGTGACCAAAGACGGCGTTACCGTGGCCAAGGAAATCGAAATCGAGGGCAGGTTTGAGAATATGGGCGCCCAGATGGTGCGTGAGGTTGCCAGCAAAACCAGCGACGTGGCCGGCGACGGCACCACCACGGCAACCGTTCTGGCACAGGCCATTTACAATGAAGGCCAGAAGCTGGTGGCATCGGGCATGAATCCCATGTCCCTCAAGCGCGGAATTGACAAAGGCGTGGCCGCCGTTATCGACGAGCTCAAAAAGATGTCCACGCCCATCAAGGACAAAAAAGAAATCGAGCAGGTGGGCACCATCGCCGCCAACAGTGATGAAACCGTTGGCAAGATCATCTCCGAAGCTATGGATAAGGTGGGCAAGGAAGGGGTGATCACGGTGGAAGAAGCCAAAAGCATGGAAACCACGCTGGAAGTGGTGGAAGGCATGCAGTTCGACCGGGGTTATGTATCTCCTTATTTTGTCACCAACGCGGAAAAAATGGAGATCGTCATGGCGGATCCTTATATCCTGATCCATGAGAAGAAAATCTCCAATATGAAGGATTTTCTGCCCCTTTTGGAAAAGACGGCCCAATCCGGAAAACCGCTTCTGGTAATCGCCGAGGATGTCGAAGGCGAAGCCCTGGCGACCCTGATCGTTAATAAACTGAGGGGCACGCTCAAAGTGGCGGTGGTAAAGGCCCCCGGTTTCGGCGATCGCCGAAAAGCCATGCTCGATGATATTGCTGTGCTGACGGGCGGCCAGGTGATTTCCGAAGATATCGGCGTCAAGCTGGAGAGTGTCGGACTCAATGATCTTGGCAGGTGCAAGAGCGTAAAAATCGACAAGGACAACACCACCATCGTGGACGGGGCCGGTAAAAAAGACGCCATCGAGTCGCGGATCAAGCAGATCCGCGCCCAGATCGAAGATACGACATCCGATTATGACCGTGAGAAACTTCAGGAACGTCTGGCCAAGCTGGTGGGCGGCGTCGCCGTGCTTCATATCGGCGCGGCAACCGAATCCGAAATGAAGGAGAAAAAGGCTCGTGTCGAAGATGCGCTCAACTCCACCCGCGCGGCTGTTGAGGAAGGGATCGTGCCCGGCGGCGGCGTGGCTCTGATACGCTGTATCCCGGCTTTGGACAAGGTCAAGGCCACGGGAGAAGAGAAATACGGAATCGGGATCTTAAAGCGCGCCATGGAAGAGCCCCTGCGGCAGATCACCAGCAATGCCGGTCTTGACGGCAGCGTGGTGGTCAACAAGGTCAAGGAAGGCAAAGGCGATTTCGGTTTTAACGCTTCCACCGAACAATATGAGAACCTGGTGGACGCCGGTGTGATCGATCCCACCAAGGTGGTAAGGTTTGCCCTTCAGAACGCCGCTTCCGTTGCCGGCCTGATGATCACCACCGAGGCCATGATTACGGAAAAGCCCAAGAAAAAAAAGGGCGGTGACGGGCACGATATGCCGTCAGATGATTATATGGATGACGATATGTATTAACGCTGCAATCGCGTTTTTGCCGGGGTCGCTCAAAACCGGGGCGGCTTTGGTAATGCTTACGATAAACAACCGCAAGGGGTCCCGCTTCTCATTTTATAGAGGGCGGGACCTTTTTTTATTTGGTTTCATTATGGTTCCCCCCTTCCGATATCAACCGACCGGATGTATCAGGATGAAATTTTCAAACCCCAATAGTGCCTGCAAGATCATCAAACAGGCGGTCCATGAACGTCTCGGCCCGGGTGAGAGCGGCCGGGCTGTTAAATACCGAGTGCAGTTCACGAAACAATTTGTCGTACCGGGAGGAAGTCTGCCCGGTTTTTCCATAATCCACCGAAGGTTTGGCATAAAGCACGTCATTGAAAAAATAGTTGGCCCATGGCCGATCCGCCTCCCGATATGGCCAGTCGCACTTTAAGGTCAGCATATTTTGCCAGAGACGCCGGTTTTTCCTCTCCAAGGTTTTTTCGATGTTGATATTTATGATTGAAACACGCGCCCGGATCTGTTTATCTATTGCCGCCAGCAGGTCGGTTTCCGGCACAATAAGGCCGAAGACATGCCAGTCTTCGATGATGTTGCAGAGCAGAATCTTAAGGTATGATGGTATTCGGCCATGGGTGGGACAGAAATACATTTGACACGTCATGGAACCATAATGACTAAGCCCTCGGTAATCGACGCCGCGATTGCCGTCTCCCAGGGGATGCAGCAGGCAGCCCACGCGGTTTTTCTCCGGCCCGATCAATCCCAGATACGGGCAGTGATGAAATTCGGCCATGGGCAAACGGCCCATCAGTCCCTTCTCTTTTTCTCCAAACTCCAGGATCGACTCCATATCCCGGGGCAGGTCTGCAAATAAAGCCGCCCGCCGGGCAAGAATCCTCGTGAGTACATGAAAAGAGGGATCGGGCAGATTATAGAGTCCGCAGCATGCTCCGCATGAAAGGGTTTCGTTTACCTGACACAGATAGATATTTTCGGTTTTCTGGCGCATTTTTCCTTCGAACTTTCTTTTTCCGCAGCACGCATAAATCCGCCTGCGGACCGACGATGGCGGTCTCTCTCCGGCGTTTGTTTTCCCAAAGGTACGTCAACGGCCATGCAATACCACAATTAATTTTGGCCTGCATCTGATTTTCTAATTAGCGTCTTTAGTAAGAGATGATGAGAGTCCCCATCGGCTTGCCAGAAAGACAAATTTATGATAGTTAATCAAAAAATAAGGAGGCAGCCCGATGACATATGAATGTATTCTGTATGAAAAAGCCAATGGCGTGGCCGTTATCCGGCTTAATAGGCCCAAGGTGCTCAATGCCATGAACAAGCGGATGTGGACGGATCTGGAGGCGGCTCTGGATGACGCCCTGGATGATCCGGCCATAAAAGCAGTGGTGATTACCGGCGAGGGGCGGGCTTTTTCCACGGGCGCGGATTTGAAGGAATCCAAAACCCGGAGCCTGGCGGAATACCGTGATTATCTGGAGCGCTTGCAGGAAGTTTCCCGGAAAATCATCCGGTTTGAAAAGCCGACCATTGCGGCCATCAACGGATATGCGCTGGGGTCCGGGTATGAGCTGGCCTTGGCCTGCGATATCCGGATCGCGGCAGAAGATGCCCGGATCGGATCCCCTGAGGTGCGGGTGGCGTCTTCGGTGACCGGCGGGGCCATGCGGCTTCTTCAGGACCTGGTGGGACCCGGCAAAGCCAGGGAACTGCTGTTTACCGGTGAGAACATCGACGGCCGGACCGCGGAGCAAATCGGCCTGGTCAATAGGGCGGTTCCCGCCGGGCAGCTCATGGACGCGGCCGGGGAAATGGCAGGCAAAATAGCGGAAAACTCAGGATTTTCCATCCGCATGATCAAAAAGGGACTCTGTTTGGCAGCGGGTGAAGCGAGCATGGAAGCCCTCATGGCCTATGAGGTGGAAGCCTGTCTGGCATGCGTTTCCACCCGGGAACGGCAGGCGGCCCTTGTCGATTTTGCGTCCCGCAAAACAGACCCACAGGAGAAATCATGAGTCTTGAACGTATTTTAAACGCGGAATCAGTGGCCATTGTCGGCGCATCCAAAGATCCCACCAAGCGGGGGTTTCAGACCATCCGGACCCTGGTGGAGGAAAAATACGAGGGAAAAATTTATCCGGTCAATCCGAAGGAAAAAAGCATTCTCGGGTTTGCCTGCTCAAAATCGGTCTCTGACATTCCCGGTCCGGTGGACATGGCCTTGATCGCCACCCCGGCTAAAACCGTTCCGGCCATCCTGGAGGATTGCGGTCGAAAAGGCGTCAAGGGTGCGGTGATCCTTGCCGTGGGGTTCAGGGAAATGGGGCATGAAGGCGGTCTTCTGGAGGAGCAAGTGGTGAGCGTTGCCCAGAAGTACGGCATCCGCATCATCGGGCCCAACACGTCGGGTATGATGAACCTCAAAACCGGCCTGAACCTGGTGGGCCTGCGGGATGCGCCCCGAGGTGATATCGGCCTGATCAGCCAGAGCGGCAATATGGCCCTGACCCTGATCACCGAGGCACGGCTGAAAAGTTTAAAGGGGTTTTCCTATTATATCGGCGTGGGCAACGAATCCGACATCCGGTTCCATGAATACCTGGAGTTTTTTCGCAATGATCCGGGGACCAAGGTCATCCTGATGTATGTGGAAGGGATGCGTGCCGGACGGAAATTTCTTCAGCAGGCCTATAAGACCAGCATTGAAAAACCCATCGTGCTGCTAAAAAGCGGCAGGTCGGCCACCGGCCAGAAATCGGCCGGTTCCCATACCGGTGCCCTGGCCGGTATTTCTGAAGTCTCCCGCACGGCATTTGCCCGGGCCGGCATTATTGTCATCGAAAAATCAGACCAGTTGTTTCCGGCCGCTGAAACGCTGTCCGGCCTGCCGCCGTTGAAAAACGGTAATGTGGCCATACTCGCCGACGGCGGAGGGCATGCCACCATCGCCGCCGATATTTTAAGTGAGCTGGGGATCGGGGTTCCGGAATTTGCCGAAACCACCTGCGCGAAGTTAAAGCGGATCCTTCCCGGAGCCGCGTCCGTCTGCAATCCCGTGGACGTGGCCGGCGGCACGGACGCCGATCCCACCCTTTTTGCCGACTGCGCGGACATTATCCTGAAGGACCCCAATATTTCGGGCCTTCTGATCGTCGGCCTCTTCGGCGGCTACGGGATCCGGTTCGCCGAAAGCCTGGGACTCAAGGAAGAAGACGCGGCCCATCAGCTCGGGCGCATGGTCCGCAAACGGAACAAACCCATTGTACTGCACAGCCTTTACGCGTCGGCCAAAGCCCATCCGATCCATCTGCTGCGCTATTACAACATTCCGGTTTATGATTCCATTGATATTGCGTGCAAATGCATCGGCGTACTGGGGGAATACGGCAATTATCTGCATTCCTATCACGCTAAAACCAATTTCGTATTCGACTGGGGGGTTCGGCGGAAACCCGCGGCCGTGGAGATTTTCCGGCAGGCCAAAAGAGAAGGCCGAAACGTTCTTTTAGAGCACGAAGCAAAGCAGATTTTCGCCATGCACGGCGCACCGGTAATCCCGGACCGTCTGGTCAAAACAGCCGGAGAAGCCGTGGCCGCGGCCCGGGAGTTTAAAAGCGATGTGGTGCTTAAAATCGTCTCCCCGGATATTTTGCACAAAAGCGATGCCAAGGGGGTGCGCGTCAAGCTGCATACGGAAAAAGAAATCCGGCAGGCCTTTGCCGAGATCATGGCCAATGCCAAAGCATACAAGCCCGATGCCGATATCCGCGGCATTCTGGTTTCCCCCATGGCCCAAGAAGGCACCGAAGTGATTATCGGCACCAAGATCGACGACCAGTTCGGACCGGTGGTCATGTTCGGCATCGGCGGCATCATGGTGGAAGTGTTAAAGGATGTGGCTTTCCGGGTTCTGCCTATATCAAACGCATCGGCTAAAAAAATGATCCGGGAAATCCGTTCTTACCCCATTCTCAGAGGAACAAGGGGAAGACCCCCCAGTGATGAAAAGGCCCTTCGCCGGCTGCTGCTGGCCTGTTCGGAAATCGTCGAGTCCTATGTCGAGATCCGGGAAATGGATCTTAATCCGGTCATTGTCCACGAAAAGGGGTTGAGCATCGTGGATGCCCGAATCATTATGTAAAATAATGTAAAGCAATGGAGGCCGCCGAACATGCCGAGAGTGAAAACGGATCCGGAAAAAAACAGGCTTTATCTGACGTTTATGCCCATGAGCGCGGACGAACTTTCCCACGAGGTGTTTGAAGTGGTTAGGGCCGTGAGGACCCTTTCCCCTGGTTTTACCTGTCTGACGGAACTGGCGGCGGCGCCGGAACAGACCGCGCAGGAAACCCGTTTCCTGCGGCTGATTATGGAATTTATCGCTTTGATGGGGGTGTCCCGCGTGGTGCGGGTGGGCAGCCCGGAAATTCATGACCAGTGGAACAAGATGAGTCATGAGCGCGCGGGATACACCGCCCGGTGGGCCGAAACCAGGGATGAAGCCGAAAAAATCCTTGATGCAACAACAAAACAGGCAGGAGATCTGAAATGATGAGAGGAATCAGGAATGCGGCGTTGATTTTTGCGATATCCATATGCTGGATCGGTTTTACCGGCGCCGATGACAGCCGGCCGGAAAATCCCCGGGTGCGCATTGACACCGGCAAGGGAAGCATTGTTATAGAACTCGACCCGGCGGCAGCACCCGCAACCGTTGAGAATTTTCTTTCCTACGTGCGGGAAGGATTTTACGACGGCACGGTGTTTCACCGGGTCATCAAGGGATTTATGATCCAGGGCGGCGGTTTCACCCCGGACCTGCAACAGAAAGCCACCCGGGAGCCTGTTAAAAACGAGTCCCACAACGGCCTTAAGAATCGGCGGGGGACCATTGCCATGGCCCGTACCCCTGATCCGCATTCGGCAACGGCGCAGTTTTTTATCAACACCGTGGATAACGCGTTTTTAAATTTCAGGGATAAATCCGTGCAAGGATGGGGCTATTGCGTTTTCGGAAAAGTGGTGGAAGGAATGGAAACCGTTGATGCCATTGCCGGGGTGCCCACAACAACAGCCCGGATCGGCGGGGACGTTCCTGTTGAACCGGTGATCATCGAGCGGGTGGTTGTCATTGATACCGGAATAAAAACTGACCCGGAATTGGACAACAATTCGAAATAGTTGTAAAAGAAGTCGCCGCAATAGTGAAGAAGCGGCCAAACGATCATTAACGAAATCTGCAAAATCAATGAGTCAAACCCCTTTGGACTCATTCAAAAGGAAGCTGACAGGATGATGAACACAAGACTGAAAATGCGCATCGCCGGGCCGGCCGGTTTGGTTTTTGTTCTGGTTTTGACCCTGGCCGGATGTTCCGGCATTCGACACGGCCTCTATGACGTGGCCATGGGCCATGAATTAAAAAAAGCCGGGCTTTCGGAAAAAATGATAATGGTGGGCGAAATGCCCATCTCCCTGCTGGAAGGCGGCGGGGCGGACAAGCCCACCATTGTTCTTATCCACGGATTTGCCGCCAACAAGGAAAACTGGGTTCGGTTCGCACGATACCTGACCGATGCCTGTCACGTGGTGGCCATTGATCTGCCGGGCCATGGTAAAAGCGTTAAGGACAACGGCCTGAGTTATCGCATCGATGCCCAGGTTCAATACGTGCATGAAATCTTATTGTACCTGGGCCTGGATCAATTTCACCTGGCGGGCAATTCCATGGGCGGGGCCATTGCGTGCGTGTATGCGGCGGCCTATCCCGATCGGGTGCAATCCCTGCTTCTTCTGGCTCCGGGCGGCGTTCGTCAATACGAGAGCCAGCTCGATCGACTCCTGGCTGCGGGAAAAAATCCCATGATCATTGAAAAACCCGATGATTTTTATGCGCTTATGGACTTTGCCATGGAAAAGAAACCCTATATTCCCTGGCCCATCGCCGGGGTGCTGGCGGAAAAAGCCGTGGCCAACAAGGCCGTCAACGAAAAAATTTTTGCCGATCTCCGGGCAGGCCACCCTTTCGTGTTTACGGAAGAACTGGAAAAGATCCGCGCGCGGACCTTAATTGTCTGGGGGGCCCAGGATCGTCTTATCAGCGCGGAAAATGCTTCCGTTTTTGAGCGGTTGATCCCGGGTTCACGAAAAATCATTCTCGATGATGTGGGGCATGCGCCCATGTTCGAGGAGCCCGAGCGGACGGCCCTGCTTTACCGGGAGTTCATGGAAGTCTTTTAACGGCGGATACTGAAGGGACCGGCATTTTTTGCCGGAAAAGAGACACGCCTGATTATTATTTATCCGGTTTGAATTTGCGGTCCCATCCCCAGTTTTCGTAATATCCCCAACTGGCAATCTTGTTGAGTTCCCGGATTTCCAGGTCTTTTTCCAGAAGGCTTGCCCGCAGCACGTCGCCGATGGAAAGCAGCCCTGTATAGTTGCTTTCCCTTTGGATCAGGATATGCCGGATATAGAGCCCGAGAAACATCTCCAGAAGCGATATGATGGGCGTGTCATGGGGTGCGGATTTAAGTTCTGTTTTCATGTAATCCCTGATTCGGGCGGTGTGGGGATCAAAGCCCGGTTCCAGCGCGCTGCGCAGAAAATCCCGCTCCGTCCAGATGCCGGCGATATCGTTGTTTTCCCTAACCAGCATGGCGCCGATATTGTTTTTCACCATCAGCCGGACCACTTCGGCAATGGGTGTGTCCGCGGGCACGGAAACCATTTTAGGGGTCCGTTTTTCATTTAAAATATCTTCGGCGGTTTTCATGGGTAAGCCCCCTTTTTTGTTTTGTATTTTATAGCAATATACGACATAAAACAGCCAAATGCAATGCGCAAAAAAACATGCGTAAAAAAACCGGTCTGCCTGCAAAGGAGGTTGATGCCGTATGAGTCGCCCTGTTTATCTGGATTACAATGCCACCACGCCCCTTGACCCGGAAGTAATCGACGCCATGCGGCCCTTCATGGAAACCGAGTTCGGCAATCCTTCCAGTTCTCACTGGCACGGGATCGCGCCCCGCCGGGCCGTGGAGGCGGCACGGGAGCAGGTGGCGGCCCTGGTGCGCTGCCGGCCGGATGAGATCATTTTTACCAGTGGCGGCACGGAATCAAACAATCATGCCATCAAGGGTACGGTCCGGGCCATGCGCGCAAAGGGGAATCACATCATCACGTCCGCGGTGGAGCATCCCGCGGTGCTTGAAGTCTGCCGGTTTCTGGAAACCGAGGGCGTGGAAACCACGTATGTGCCGGTGGACGACCGGGGCCGGGTGCGGGTGACGGACGTGGGACGGGCCATTCGGCCAAAAACCGTTCTGATTTCCATCATGCATGCCAACAACGAAACCGGCTCGGTTCAACCCATCGCCGAAATCGGGGAGCTGGCAAACGCCCACGGGATCGTTTTTCACACGGACGCGGCCCAGTCCGCGGGCAAGATGGAAACGGACGTGGATGCCCTGGGCGTGTCGCTGCTTTCACTGGCCGGACACAAGATGTATGCGCCCAAGGGGATCGGGGCGCTTTTTGTCCGCCGGGGCCTGGGGCTGCCCCCTCTCTGCCACGGCGCCGGCCAGGAAAGCGGCCGCCGGGCCGGAACGGAAAACGTGGTCCAGATCGTCGGATTGGGTAAGGCGTGCGAGATCGCCGTGCGTGACGCGGACGCGGACCGCGTCCGCATGCGGCTGCTGCGGGACCGGCTGCATGACCAGATTTTCGAAGCCGTGGGCCATGTGCGACTTAACGGTCATCCGGATCTGCGTCTCCCCAATACGTTGAGCCTTTCCTTTTGCGGCCTGGAAGCCAACCGGATTCTCGAAGAAATCGGCCTGGAAGTGTCGGCATCCGCCGGGGCCGCCTGCCACTCGGATACGGTGACCCTCTCCCATGTGCTGACGGCCATGCAGATTCCCGAAACTTGGGCAAAAGGGACCATCCGGTTCAGCGTGGGGAAAATGACCACCGAAACACAAATCGATCAGGTCGTTTCCGTGGTGGTTGACGCCGTCACCCAACTGCGTCAGGGATAGTGTAATATACTAGAAAATAACTAGTGATATCCTGATAATCAATCGGCAATACATATGGCGAAATCTGTGACATAGTGGCCCTAACACTAAAACCCGTCACACCCAACAGGGGGAAGCCATGAATTATTTTATCACGGGAGTCACCGGTACCGTCGTGCCGATTATTGTTGAGGATTTGCTGCGAAAGGACGCGGATTCTTTTTTTTATTTCGCCATCCGGGGGGATGCAAAGGGCAACGGCATTCAGGAAAGATTTGACGCGGTTTTAAAATCGCTGGATATCAAGCCGGCCATGAAAGCAAGGCTTGCTGAGCGGTCAAAACTTGTTGAAATCGATGTGGAAAAGGAAAACATGGGCATTGATCCGGACATGTACGCGGAATTGATCGCCCGGATCGACAAGATCCTTCACGGGGCCGCCGATGTCCGGTTTGATCAGTCCTATGAAAAGATCAAGATTTCAAACGTCATATTTACCATCGAAATTTACAACCTGTTCCGGAAGATAAAAGAACGCCGGCGGGTCGCCGGCGCGTTTGCGCCCACCCTTTATTATATTTCCACGGGATATGCCTACGGGATTTACAAAACGCCGATTCCCGAGGATTATCCGCAATTTCATC
The DNA here is from genome assembly GCA_003597945.1 of Desulfobacteraceae bacterium. GTDB lineage: Bacteria > Desulfobacterota > Desulfobacteria > Desulfobacterales > Desulfosalsimonadaceae > SURF-33. The sequence goes on from QZJS01000122.1 coordinate 20,798, forward strand.
CGGGAAAACCGGATAACACCTACGCCCAGACCAAGGCCGAGGCCAAGTCTTTTCTTCTGGATAAAGTCCGCATGTTTGACGACCGGATCGTCATTTTCGAGCCCACCATTATCGGCGGGTCATCCAGGACCGGCAGGACCAAGACCTATAATTTGCACTATATCGTCATGATGCTGGGGTATCTGGGCAAGCTCCCCTTTCTCACCGCGCCGGACAACCGTCCCGATATCGTCCCCGTGGACTGGGTGGCGGCGGTGATCTCCGATATCATGGCCAAAGACGCTTATCACCAGGGCGCCATTCGCCTTTCAATTGGGGATCGGGGCGCGCCCATCCAACACCTCTACGAGGTCGGCTATGAATATTACACGGCCAATGATCCGGTGCCCGGCCATGTGATTCCGAAAATCCGCTTTGTGCCCCGGTGGTTTTTCTTTTCCATGATCCTGATGCTCAAGATCTGGTATCAGTCGGTTTATTTTGTCACCCGGGCCCGGCGGTATCGCAAACTGCGCAAGGGGATTTCACTCCTGGAGGGATATTTCCCCTATATTACCGAAAACAAGGTGTTTGAAAACGCCAAAAGTATGGCCCTGATCGAAAAATACACCGATTGCGGACCGGCCCCGGCCCTTCATGAAATTCGCGATGCGGCGGGCAATATCGTGGAAAAGGGATATTATCGCAAGACCATGGCCGCTACCCTGGAAACCGGGTGGGGCGGCCTGGTTGATTTTGAGCGGCTCGCGAAAGGGCAGACGTCTGAAAAAAGTCCGGCGGCGGCTTACGGCGTTTCACGAAAATAGCCGATCCGTGACGGGGTTGCCGTCCATCAATCCGCTCGCTTAATGCGCACGTTGCCGGCCGGGGCGGTTGATCCGCTGAATTTCTCAAACTCGGGCTTTGCCCTCAAACAGTGAGAAATTCTTAACGCGGATCAATCGCCCCGCCTTTTTCGGCAACATACGCAAATCCGCTCACGGACCGATAGGCGGCAACCCCGCGCTTGTCCGGAGGCGATCCTTCATTTCATCAGCGCTATTCAAACAAAGAAACCAGATTCCCATACCCCTCGGCCTCCAGATTCGCCCTGGGCACGAACCGGAGGGCCGCGGAATTGATGCAGTAGCGCAGTCCCGTGGGCGGCGGCCCGTCGTTAAACACATGTCCCAGATGAGAGTCGGCCAGGCGGCTGCGTACTTCGGTGCGCACCATCAGCAGTTTCCTGTCCTTTTTTTCCACCAGAGCGTCCGGCGCGATGGGTCGCGTGAAGCTCGGCCATCCGGTGCCGGAATCAAATTTATCCGTTGAAGAAAACAGCGGCTCACCGGATATCACATCCACGTAAACTCCCTCTTCCTTGTGGTCCCAGTACTCATTTCGAAAAGGCGGTTCGGTTTTATCCTGCCGGGTAACCGCAAATTGCAGGGGCGTCAGCCGGGTTTTGAGTTCGGCGTCATCGGGCCGCACATATTTTTCTCCGTTGGTTTGGGCGATAATTTGCGCCGTTCCCGGGTCTTTTCCCCAGACGGTCTTCAGATAGGCGTCCCTGCCGGAACCCTGCCGATAAAATTTATACCGGATCGGATTCTTGCGGTAATAGTCCTGGTGGTAATCCTCGGCCGGATAAAAGGTTTCGGCCTTCCGGATTTCCGTTACAATGGGTTTCTCATAACGGCCGGAATTCTGGAGTTGATCCCGGGAAGTCTCGGCCAGGCGTTTCTGCTCTTCGGTATGATAGAAAACAGCCGATCGATATTGGGGCCCCCGATCGGCAAAGGACCCGCCTCCGTCCGTGGGGTCGATCTGCCGCCAGAACAGGTCCAGCAGGGTGTTATAGTCGATTTTCTCCGGGTCATAGACCACCTGGATGACTTCCAGGTGTCCGCTTTTCCCCGATGATACCTGCTCATAGGTCGGGTTTTTGATATGGCCGCCCATATACCCCGATATGGCTTCCGCCACCCCTTCGTGTTTTTCAAAGGCCGATTCCATGCACCAGAAACAGCCGCCCGCAAAGGTGGCGGTTTCCGTTTTCGCGGCTGAGGCGTTCCCTGAACCTGCTGCCGTCTGTTTTTTAGACGCGCCAGCCGCGGCCACAATGCCGATAAGTGTTGCGATCATGATCATCACCAATAGGGTTTTATAGTTGAACATGAGTAAATCCTTCCGTCCGGAAACGGTTCTTCCGGACATCATTAACAACATGAGGCGTCGAGAGGCATCGGAATGCTTAAAACCCGATAAGCATATGATCAAAAGATTTTAAGGGATAAAAACGGGTTGTTTCCCGAACGCCGAGTTCTATTAATACAATAATGCAGGTTTTGACGTTTGCCAATGGAGCCTGAAAGGATGCCGAGAATTAAAGGGGTTGGACACCGGATAACTGAAGATCCAATGGAAATAATGAGCCGTCTGGCTTTTTGCGGAAACAGCAGGAGCGCTGGCGCCGGAATCGCTGATTGCTGTTATATTGACATAAGCCTGTGCTTTTCGTTATATATCTCGATATTCAGACAGGAGGTTTTGGAATGACAACGCATGGATCGGATCAATCCTGGCACGGCATGGCGACCGAAGCGGTGGCCTTAACGCTTGAAACGGATGTATCAAAAGGACTGGCCGAAAAACAGGTTGAAAAACATCGGGAGAAATTCGGCGAAAACACGCTGACCGCAAAAAAAACCCAGGGGCCGGTCATCCGGTTCCTGCTTCAGTTCAACCAGCCCCTGGTGATCATTTTGCTGGCGGCCACCCTGGTCACCCTGTTTCTCCAGGAATATGTGGAATCCGTCGTCATCTTCGGCGTGATCCTGATCAATGCTATTATCGGTTTTATTCAGGAATCCAAGGCATTAAAGGCCATCGACGCGCTTTCCCGGGCCATGGTGAGCGAGGCGCTGGTGATCCGTGATGGTGAGCGGCAAAAAATTCCGACCCGGGATCTGGTGCCGGGCGATATTGTTCTGGTTCAGTCCGGAGACAAGGTGCCGGCGGACATGCGGCTGTATAAAACCCGCGAACTGCGCATCGACGAAAGCACCCTGACCGGCGAGAGCGTGTCTGTTGGGAAGCTGGAAGACAGCCTTGATGAAGATACGGAACTGTCGGACCGGCGCAACATGGCCTACTCTTCCACCCTGGTCACCCACGGGACGGGCCAAGGGATCGTCATTGCCACGGGAGACTACACCGAAATCGGTCGCATCAATGACCTGATTTCATCGGCAGAGATCATCGCCACGCCGCTGACCATCAAAATTGAGAAGTTCAGCCATATTCTGCTTTATGCGATCCTGGGCCTTGCCGGTGTGACGTTTCTGGTGGGGTTTCTGCGGGGCCAAAACTGGATCGACCTGTTCATGGCATCCGTGGCCCTGGCGGTCAGCGCCATTCCCGAGGGACTGCCCGCGGCCATCACCATCATGCTGGCTATCGGCGTTTCCCGCATGGCCCGCCGCCATGCCATTATCCGGAAGCTGCCGGCCGTGGAAACCCTGGGCAGCACTACGGTGATCTGTTCGGACAAGACCGGCACCCTGACCCAGAATCAGATGACGGTTACCGGCATTTATGCCGGCGGCGGCCGGTACGCGGTTTCCGGCGTGGGATACGCACCCGAGGGCGATATCACGACGGAAGGCGATGCGCCGGATCCGGGCGACAACAAGGCATTGGCCGAACTGCTGGCCGCCGGTATGCTGTGCAATGATTCGGTCATCCGGAAAAACGGGGATGCGTATTTTGTGGAAGGGGACCCCACCGAAGGGGCACTGATCGTATCGGCCATGAAAGCCGGTCTGTCCATGGAAAAGTTGAAGGCCGAATTTCCGCAGATCGATGCCCTTCCGTTCGAGTCGGCCCGCCAGTACATGGCTACATTGCATGATCAGGGTCCGGGTAAACCCAGGCTGGTTTATGTCAAGGGTTCCATTGAAAGCCTGTGCGTGGATTGCAGCATCATCTATACGGCCGACGGCGGCATGGACACGGCCGATCCGGAGGAAATCCACCGCCGGGTAGAGGACATGGCCCAGCAGGGCCTGCGGGTCCTGGCCTTTTCCCGTATGGAAATGCCGCCGGAAACCGAGCGCATCACTCATGAAGACCTGGAAGAAGGCCTCCAGTTTATCGGGCTCCAGGGGATGATTGATCCGCCCCGGCCCGAGGCCATGGACGCGGTTAAGGTATCCCAGGAAGCCGGAATACTGGTCAAGATGATCACCGGGGATCACGCCGGGACCGCCGCGGCCATTGCCCGGCAGCTCGGACTGTGCGGTGAGACCTGTTCCATCCATACCCGGGAGGTAATCACCGGTCGCGACCTGGCGGATATCGAAGATGATGCGCTGCCGGAACTCGCAGAAAGTACGGCGGTGTTCGCCCGGGTGTCGCCAGAGCAGAAGCTGCGGCTGGTGGAGGCCCTGCAGAAGCGCGAGCATGTAGTGGCCATGACCGGCGACGGCGTCAACGACGCCCCGGCCCTCAAGCAGGCCAATATCGGCGTGGCCATGGGCATCACCGGCACGGACGTGTCCAAGGAAGCCGCCGACATGGTGCTCACCGACGACAATTTTTCCACCATCAAGGCCGCCGTGGAAGAGGGCCGGGGGGTTTTTGACAACCTGACCAAGTTCATCACCTGGATTCTGCCCACCAACGGGGGCCAGGCCCTGGTCATCACCCTGGCCGTTTTCCTGGGGATGGAGTTGCCCGTACTGCCCTTGCAGATCCTCTGGGTCAACATGACCACGGCCCTGCTGCTGGGTCTTATGCTGGCCTTTGAGCCAAAGGAGCCGGGCATCATGGCGCGCATGCCCCGTGATCCGAATCAGCCGATTCTGGGAAGAGCGTTGATATTTAGAATTATACTGGTGAGCATGCTGCTGGTGGCCGGATCATTCGGCCTGTTCAAGCTTCAGATGCATTGGGACGGCAACGCGGAACTGGCCCGGACCCTGGCGGTCAATGTTTTTATTTTCGGGCAGATGTTTTATTTGTTCAACTGCCGGTCCCTGACCCGGTCGGTCTGGGATCTGGGCCTGTTTTCCAATCCCTGGATCTGGGTCGGGGTCGGGCTGATGACTGCGTTTCAACTGGTTTTTATTTATGCGCCGGTATTCAACACGATTTTCAGGACCCATCCCATGGGCCTTTTTGAATGGGCCCTGGTGCTCGGTTTCAGCGCGCTTTTCAGCATGATCATCGCCATTGAAAAGAAGATTCAGGGCCGGTTTGCCGACCGGAGCCGATGACCACGGCGGAACGCATGCCTTGACCGTACTCAAAAGCAACTGAAGTGGCTTTGCGATATTTTTACAGCCGGAGACTTCATAGAGGTTTCCTGGAAGAGCGTTTTATGGAGCGCATCAAAGAAGAATGTGCTAAGATCCCGTTGAAAATTTGAATAGTTTTGAGTTTGACAACAGTCTGATTAAAAAGGAATTCCATCATGCAAAATCTGCTTTATCGTACCGAAGACGGCATCGGCTACCTGAGCCTGAACCGGCCGGATCATTACAATGCTTTTGACGGCGCCATGATCGATGAGTTTGAGGCGTTCTGGCATGACCGGCGCTATGACGATTCCGTCCGGGTGATCATTTTAGACGGCGGCACCGCAAAGGGGTTTTGCGCGGGTCTGGATATTGTCACCTTCGGCCCGGCCATTTATGAAAAAGACCCTACCACCGCCTATAATTATCAGGCCCGCATGGCCCGAATCCTTCTGGCCATGCGTCAGGCCCCCCAGCCCATCATCTGCTGCGTCCACGGCGCGGCCTCGGGCATCGGGTTTTCCCTGGCCATGGCTTCCGACATCCGGATCATGGCCGAAGGCTCCCGCTGCAATGCCGCCTATATCAATATCGGACTGGGCGGCGCGGACATGGCGTCGAGCTATTTCCTCCCCCGGCTCATCGGATCGGGCCGGGCTAATGAATATCTGCTAACGGGGAACTGGATGAGCGCCGAAGACGCTATGCATCTTGGGTTTGCCAGCCGCCTGGTGCCCAGAGAAAAGTTGGCCGAGACCGCCGGGGAACTGGCCAGGGTCATGGCCGGCAAGACACCCCTGGCCCTGCGCATGACCAAAGAAGCCATCAACGTCAACATGGATGCCGGCGGCCTGGAGGCCTGCCTGCACATGGAAGACCGCAACCAGATGATGATCCTGTATTCGCTGAAACTCACGGCGCCGACGCAGGCGTCCTGATTTTGTCAGCCGCACCCACAGCGCACCCAATGCGAATGCCGCTTTCAGGTGAATTGGATTATCAGTTTTGACAGTTCCGTAAAGGTCATTTTAGGAGTGACTTTTGCGGCTTCATCCATTTAAGCGAAAGGACGGTGGCTCATGGCAAAAAAAATTCTTAGAACCAGACTCTGCGACATGCTCGGCATTGAATATCCGATTTTAAGCGCGGGCATGGGGCCGAGCCTGGTGGGAGAAAAGACCGGCGCGCCCGTGGAGCTGGTGGTGGCCGTATCCGAAGCCGGCGGATTGGGCGTTCTGGGGGCGGCGGGGTATTCGGTGGATGAAATGATAGCGGCCATCCGGGAGATCAAAAAGCTCACCGACAGGCCCTTTGGCGTGGATCTGCTGCTGCCGGGCGATATCGTTGCGGGCGGTGATCCGCCCGACGGCGGCGCTAAGGAGATGCCCCTTTCCGCACTTTTGAAAACCTTGCCAAAGGCCCATTATGAATGGCTGGTGAAAACCCGGGAAGAGATGAGCCTGCCCGAGGTGGAGTTGATGGTGGGTCTGGATGCCACGACATTCCGGCCCCATGCCGCGGTCAGGGCGTGCATCGACGAGAAGGTCCCGCTGTTTTGCGCGGGGCTTGGCAATCCCGGTTTTATGGTCAAAGACGCCCACGCCGCGGGAATGAAAGTGCTGGGCATTGCCGGAAACGCCAAAAATGCCCGGCGCATTGCCGAATCCGGTGCGGATCTTGTGGTGGCCCAGGGATATGAGGGCGGCGGTCATACCGGCCGGGTGGGTTCGGTTGCCCTCTGGCCCCAGGCCGTTGACGCGGCCGCGCCCACGCCCGTGCTGGCCGCCGGCGGCATCGGAGACGGCCGGGGCGTTGCGGCGGCCCTGGCCATGGGATGCGTCGGCGTCTGGGTCGGCACCCGTTTTCTGGCATCTGATGAAAGCGGCGCCATGGATATCCAGAAAAAAACCATTCTCAGGGCAACCGATGAAGACACCCGGCGGACCTATATCTACACCGGCAAAACCTCCCGGGCCATTTACAACCGCTTTCATGACCTCTGGGATAAATCCGGCCTGGAACCGCTTCCCTTCCCCATGCAGGTGCTGCTGGCATCAGCCATGGTGGAAATGTTCAACCAGGCCGGAAATGAGGAATACGTCGGCCCGTTTTCCGGACAGATCGCCGGAATGATAACGGAAATAAAACCGGCCGCCCGGATTTTAACCGACATGGTGGAAGAAGCCGTTGATATTTTGTCGCGCAAACTTCCGGAAAGCGTCGTGGTGGGCGGCTGAAAACAGCAAATTCCGAATGCGTGGCAAGGGAGGTTGCTGTTATCATCGGCGAAACGCTTAAAACAAAAAGAGCAAGAAGAACGGCTGAGAATAAACGTGGGAGGCTGACATGGCGATGGCGGATCATGTGGTGATGGAAAGAGACGGCCGGGTGGCCGTGGTGCGGCTTTGCCGCCCGGAAAAGAAAAACGCCCTGTCGCTGTCCATGCTGGAGCGGTTGACGGAACTGGCAGCCGAGTTTGCGGCGGATCCCGGCCTTTCCGCCGTGATCCTCACGGGCGGGCCGGATTTTTTTACGGCCGGCGTGGACCTTTTTGATCCGCGATACGCGAATCTTTCCAACCTCAGTCTTGCGGAAAAGCGGATCATCATGGAGATCGCCCCTCGGGCCTGCCGGGCCTGGGAAGCCTTGCCCCAGACCACCCTGGCGGCCGTGGAAGGTTTTTGCGTGGGAGGAGGACTTTCTCTGGCTGTTTCCCTGGATTATATCGTCATGGCCGAATCCGCCTGGACCCGCGCCCCGGAAATCGACTGGGGCATGAACATGAGCTGGGGCACGCTGCCCCGCCTGGTCCGCCTCATCGGTCCGGCCCGGACCAAGCGTATGATCATTTTAGGAGAAAAGATCACGGCATCCCAGGCGGCTGAATGGGGGCTGGCCCAGTGGATTGCGCCGGACGGGCTGGCCCTGGAAAAAGCCCTTTCGGTGGCCCGCATTGCCGCAGGAAAACCAGTGGCCCCGGCCGCCATGACCAAGGAGACGGTCACCGCCCTTTCCGGCGCCCTGGACCGGCTGGCTTCCCACATGGACCGGGACCAGTTTTTACTTTCCGTTTTTGATCCTGAGGCCATCCAGCGGCTGACCGGGTTTGAAGATGGGAAGAACAAGGATTCGGCCTGACGATTTCGGCCAATAGCCCGAATTTTGACGGTTTTTACGGAGGTCCATATTCTTGAAATCAGAACATTGGTATTGATACGGAATTAAAAAAGTGTCAAAAACAGGTTAAAAAGTTGTAACTCATTATAAAATGGAGTTGTTACATGTTTTGGCCGGTTCTTATCATCCTTTATATCGGTATCCTTATCTGGGTAGTGCTGTATCTGATTAAGGTTCACAAAGCGTCATTAGCCGAATCGGATTTTGAACAAGAGGAAAAATTGCTTGTTTTTTTCAAGGGAGATGAATTTTCGGGTCCAATGGAACACGAAAAAATCGAGCCGCAAAAACCTTTTGTTTTTGCTAAGAAAAGCGTGAAACCAAAAATTACGTCTGAAATAAAAAGGCTGGATGGTCCTTTCCCATTTTATGGCAAAAAAAAACCGACATCGTCAAAGCCTCCTGTTATTAAAAGTGTCAATATCGCCCATGTCACACAGGAATTGATCGGTCTTGTCATGAAAATGTCGGGTAAGGAAAGAAGCCGGACGGCAAAAGAAATAACCCGTCGTCGACAATATAATCCGGATCATATCAATCCCGAAACCACGACAAAGCATCTCATCGAAATGATAATGCGCATGTCGCTGGAAGATCGGTGCGCGCTTCTGAGTGAAGTAAAATCAAGGACGGGTTCGTCACGCCGAAAATTTGAGAGAAAAAATTATATGACTCCCGTCTATTTTGTCGTCAAAGGGGTGCTGGCGAATGCATATACGAAAAACTTCAGCAACGGCGGCGTATTGATTGAAACGCTTAAAGCCGTGAACCCAAATTTCGGCCCTGGAGAATCCATTGCCATGAATTTACCGCATCCCCGGATGCGAAAAGAGATAAAAATTCATGGGAAAATTATTCGCGTGACCCCAGGCGCCATCGCCGTATGTTTTGACAAGCCGGTATGATTTGAATTTTTTTACGTCTCATAAAAACCACCGCGGACATACCGTACAAATCTAAAGTTGAATTTTGAATTTTTCAATCTGAATACCCACTTTTCGCATCGCTATATTCCCCGCGCTATTTTTTCCAGCTTGACATAGCGGCCGGCGATTTGTATCATTTTGGTATACAAAAAGATTAAAGTGGAGGGATTGGAGATGGCAAAGACGGCGATGACCCATGCCAGACTGACGCCGGAGGTCAAAAAAAACGCCGAGGCGATTTTACGGGAAATGGGAATTTCCGTTTCTTCGGCATATGAGTTGTTTTACCGGCAGATTATCGCCCACCGGGGCCTTCCATTCGATGCGCGAGTTCCCACCCGCGATACCGTCGACGCCATGCAGGATGCTCGGGATGGAAAAGGAAATCGATATGCGACCGTGGAAGAAATGTTTACGGATTGCGGCTGCTGATGCTGCCGATCCGCCCCACCGCAAGATTTAAAAAGGACCTGAAAAAAGCGGCCGGCCAGAGCCGTCGCCTGGATAAATTGAAGTTTGTTCTGGCAAAACTCGCGGTTCCGGAACCCCTTCCCGCGGAATTCAAAGACCATAAACTGAAGGGAAAATGGCAGGATTTCAGAGAATGCCATATTGAACCCGACTGGCTGTTGATTTACACCATCACCGATTTTGAACTGCGGCCCGCCCGCCTGGGAACGCATTCGGAACTGTTTGAGTGAACCCGTTAATATCCATTCCGAATTCTTGACAAGTGTGCTTCCAACATATAAATTGTTAATACAATATAACAATCATGACAGGGAAGCCGGCATGAGCACGCAAATGATCGTCAGAATTGATCCCGAGCTGAAGGCCAAGGTCAACAATTTTGCCAGAGCTGACGGCAAAAACGTCAGCGAAGTGGTTCGGGAGTTGCTTGAGACCTATGTCAAAAATCGGGATATCGGGGCCTATGTGGATGATTTGTGGGATCGCGTTGGAAATAAACTTCGGTCAAGGGGGTCCGGACCCGAAGACATCCAGCGGATGATCGACGATATACGAGCCGAAAAATGATCAGGGTCGTCCTGGATACAAATGTTTTTGTCAGTTCGTTTTTCGGTGGCAAACCCAGAAAGATCGTCGATCTGTGGAAGACCGGCCGGATTCAACTTTGCCTTTCCAGAGCCATTGTGGATGAATATGTGGCGGTGCTTCAGCGCATGGGCCTTCAGGACGAGGCGGAGATGGGCGAACTGCTGGATCTTTTCGCCAGAGGTTTTCATGTTGTTTTCACCGCCCGCACCCCCCAACTGCATGTGATCGAAAAAGACCCGGATGACAACAAATTGATCGAATGCGCCGTGGCATTGCACGCGGCGGCCGTTGTTTCCGGCGACAATGCTGTTCTCGAATTGCAGGATTACATGGGGATCAAAATCCTTACGCCGGCAGCGTTTCTGGAACGGTTTGTACAAACATAAAATTAAACAGGAAAAGAGTTAGTGATTACCGAAAATTGACCACCCTGAGCAAACGAAAATTTTTGACAATGGAAGTGAAAAGGTATATTCTGATCTGAATTCAGATCAACCTAAATAGAGGTCATTTTATGAGCACCATATCCGTATCCGAAGCCAAGATGAAGTTGAGCGCCTTGGTGGACGCCGTTAAGGAAACCGATGAAGAGGTGGTGATTACCAAAAACGGCCGGCCGGTTGCCGTCCTGGTAAGCCCGGATGAATTTGAAAGCTGGCGGGAAACCATGAAAATCCGTTTTGACGCGGATTTAATGCAAGAGATTAAAAATGGCCTGGCGTCCATGAAAAAGGGCAATGCCTCACTTTACACGCTGGAGGAGCTGCTGCCCGAGTCATGACGCCGGCTGATGTGAAATTTGCGCTGCGAGTCCCGGATGACGTCGCCGCTGTTTTAAAGAAACTGCATCCGGCGATTAAATCCCAGGTTCGGGCCGGATTGGCTTCAATTCTGGCAAACCCTAACCGCGGAAAGGCCCTCAAGGACGAACTTCACGGATTGAGAAGTTATCGCGTGAAACGTTTCCGAATCATTTATCGCATAAAAGCGGAGAAGCGACACATTGAAATCATTGCTGTCGGCCCCCGGCGCATCATCTACGAGGAGACATTCCGAATCCTTTCCAGAAACCGACATTTCTGAACCTTTTACCTTCCAGAGTCCCGAGTCGTTAACAGGTTTATGCCCATTCCTTCTTAATCTGGTTTCTTTTGATAATTTTTTCAATTTTTCTTACCATATTGACATTGATTAAAAAGGGTTAGATAAAGGTTCGCTATATGCAGACAACCATTTCATCGAAATATCAGATCGTCATCCCCAAACCGGTCAGAGAACATCTGAGCACTTTATGCGATCCACCTCTTTTCCGCTTGATGCGCCAGCCGATCTTTAAAAGAGCGGACAAAACGCGGCGGGCTTTAACCGAGGACCAAACGCTCATGCGGCGACCGAAAAGACATTCGCCATTTCCGGAACGGTTTCGCCATGCTCCAGACGATCCGCCAGAACGCGCAAGGCAAGCGCTTTTGGCAAGCGCGATGGCCTGATCTTTGGATTCCCCATATACCAGAACACCCGGAAGATCGGGAATTTCGGCAATGATACGCCCGTCCGTTTCCTGGTCGAGTTCAATGGTAAAATTCATTTTAAATCTCTCCATTCAAAATTGAGATATGAACATTGAAAAGTAAAATAACAAGCAACGCATCATATTGTCAAAAATTACCTTTTTGATCCGCTGTGAGCAAGTAAGCCCATAGACTCATGCCTGGACGGCTGATGCGCCGGTCCGGGCGAATGATTGAGTACTCTTCTTATCCCTACCTTACACCAGGCCCTCTTTTTCCAGGGTGGTCACGATTTCATGCACGGATTTGCCGCGGTTCATGGTGTAGAAGTGGAGCCCCGGCACGCCGTTTTTCAGCAGGTCCCGGCATTGGCGGATGGCCAGGTCAATGCCGTATCGGGCCACGCCTTCCTTGTCGTCCGCCGGAACTTTCGCGATCGCGTCCCGGACGGCATCCGGGATGGCGGTGCCGCAGACCGCGGACAGCATTTCCGTCATTTTCACCGAATAGATGGGCATGATCCCGGGAATGATGGGGATGGTGATCCCCTCTGCCCGGCATTTATCCACAAAATCATAGAAGAATTGGTTGTCGTAAAAATACTGGGCCATCAGGTATTCGGCGCCGTTATCTTGTTTCAGCCGGGCGTATTCAATATCTTTTTCCAGGCTTTCCGCGTGAATGTGGCCTTCGGGATAGGCGGCGGCGCCCAGGCAGAAGTCGTAGCGGGCCTTGATAAATGCCAGCAGGTCCGAGGCATGGGCCATGGCCTGGGGATGGGGGTTGAAATCGATGTCGTCCTGGGGCGTATCCCCCTGAATGGCAAATACCGTTTCAATGCCCTGACTTTTGAATTTGTCCAGAACGTCCGTGACATCTTCGGGTCCCAGGCCCACGCCGGCGATGTAGGCCACCACGTTTAAGCCCCTGTCTTTTTTCAGCTTGTCGATCAGTTCATAAGATCCTTCCCGGGTGGAGCCCCCGGCCCCGAAGGTCACGGACATGTAATCGTGTCGGGTGGCTTGCAGTAGATCCAATGCTTTTTCAAGAGTCTGGGCGGCTTTTTCCGTTTTGGCGCGGAAAAATTCAAAGGAAATAACCGGTTTGCCGCCGGCCTTCTGGTACAAATTTGAAACGCGCATGTCTTCCTCCTTAATATTCAGATATTATTGATATTTTTATAAGATCGAATGTAAAAATTATAAGCAAATACTTATAACACCCCTTGATAGGATGGACAACCGGAATTGTTATCCGCAACAAGAAGCAAAAATACCTTGCCCCCGGCTTTTATTTTGCTGTCTCCCGCTTCTGCGGCGCCGACGCCTGATGCCCATCATAAAAGAAAAATTGCAATGCAAAGACGGCGGACAGGATTATGAAGGACAAAATTTTTCCCGATACATGCGGATCAAGGATTCGGCATCCGTTTTGGCGTAAATGCCGGCCGCGGCGGTCCGGAAGCCGGTGGCGTCCCGCAGGCCCCTGGCCAGCCAGCCGAGGCGGCCCCGCATCATTTTGCAGGCGATTTCTTCGCCGAATTGGTCGATGGTCAGATCCAGGAACCGCTGCATCATGTCAAAGCGCATGTCCGGCGTGACCGGCGGGCAGGTTCCGGTTTCCATCAGGGCGTGAATCTGGGCGAAGATCCAGGGATTGCCAAGGGCGGCCCGGCCGATCATGACCGCGTCGCAGCCGGTTTCGGCAACCATGCCCAGGGCGTCTTCGGGGGACCGGATATCGCCGTTGCCGATGACCGGAATGGATAGTTCCTGCTTGATTTTGGCGATCAGGGACCAGTCCGCCGCGCCGGAAAACCGCTGCCGGGCCGTCCGGGGGTGAATGGCGACCGCGTCGCAACCGTTGTGTTCGGCGATTTTGGCCAGCCGGACGGCCTGTTCGCCCGAGGCATCCCACCCGGAGCGCATTTTAATGGTCAGGGGAATCCTGACGGCCCGCCGCATGCGCGCGATGATCTGTTGGGCTGTTTCCGGGTTTTTCATCAGGGCCGCGCCGGCCCCGTTTTTCATCACTTTTTTTACCGCGCAACCGCAGTTGATGTCGATGATATCAGCGCCGGCTGCTTCCACCATGGCCGCGGCCTCGGCCATGGCATCCGGGTCCGCGCCGAAAAGCTGGACGGAAAGCGGTTTTTCTTCGGCAACGGAGGCGAGCATCTGCCGGGTCTGATCTGATTGATAGACCAGCCCCTTTGCGCTGATCATTTCCGTGCATACCAGGCCGCACCCGAGGGCCTTGACCATCCGGCGGAAGGCCAGATTGGTGATGCCGGCCAGGGGTGCCAGGATGGTAGGATACAGCAGGGCGACGTTGCCGATTTTCATAACCGGGCTCATTGAGTTCCCCGGCTGTCGCATGAGGGGTTGGCGTAGCAGAATAGACAGTCGTGAAAGCAGGGCTGGTCCTGATAGCGGCCGATGTCACGGGAAACCATGCACCCGCAGCCCCGGCCGGTCCGCTGGCCGTGATCCCGTTGAAACGAGAGATGCCCGCCGAACAGATCCACCAGATACCGGTTGGGGATGCATGCGGCCGGGGCGATATCCATGCCGGCGGGCAGGGCTTCCAGAACAGTCTTTTCACAGCACGCAAAAAGCGTCATGCCGCGTTTTTGGGAGGTTGCTTTCAGGTGCGACAGAATTTCGATTTTTTTCTCCAGAGACGGGTCGATAAAGTTAAAACCGGGGATGGCGGCGGTGCGTTTCCGGATCTTGGCGTAATGATCCATGAAGCTGGTGATGCAGCGCTTGACGCTCAGCGTTTCCATCCGGTCGGCGATGGCGTCGAAATTCGCCAGGTTGTTATGGATTGATCCGTCGCCCGCGGTGTAAAAGCAGATGGGATCAAATCGCCACTGAACCGTGCCGGGGCCAAAGGCGTCGCACAGGGCCGCCGCTTGCTCCAATCGTTCGGCCAGGGGCGTGAGCCGGGGTTCGAGGATGGGAGAGGTTGAATTGACGGTGAAATTAAAAAACAGGTGAAATCCTTTCTTCGCCAGGATTTGGCCGTATCCGCTTCGGAGGAAGGGATCAAAATTTTTCGACCAAAACACGATGGTATGCACCGTCTCGGGGGTCGCCTCAACCACCGTAGTTTTCCCGTTAAACGGATTGACGATCTCAAAACGACCTATTTCGATCCGGTCCATGAACCAGTCCATGTAAAAGGCCGGAATATCGGTCCGCCGGGACGCGGAAATGACGATGCGGGGAGTCATGGAGATGATGCCTGAGAAGGGTTTATTCTCTTATTATTTTTTGCCTTTACCGGATTTGCGGTCCGCCAGAGAGACCACCTTGGCCCCTCCGGATGCGTTGCTTTCGGTTTTTGTCTTGGTTTTCTTCGGCTTTTTTTGTTGCGGGGCGGCCGGTGGTTCTTCCGGGATTTCCTCCGCCGGGGCCACCACCTTGTCGAGCCGAATTTTTTTCCCGCCCATGGTGAATTCCTCCCCCTGGATATAGATATCCCGCAGGATCCAAGTCACGGTCTGAAGCGGGATCTGCAGAAAAAGCAGCCGGACCAGGTACCAGTTTTTTTTAACATCCGGCCGGATCTCTTCGATCCGCGCGAATGACATGGGCTTATCTTCATAATAAATCAATACGACATCGTTTTCCATGGTCATGGCTGCGTACTCCTTAATTCCCATTTTGCATTCAAACGGCATCCGTGTTGGCCGCGTCGGCGGCTCCTCAACTTACAGATCGTAAGCCTGTGTCGCCGCCGCCTTGCCGCCTTGATGAAAACTTGAATGCGAAATGGAATAATATGCCGGAAGGCGGTGATGACATGGCCCGGAAACCATCAATCCGTCGGCTTCGGGAAAAACATGGTCCTCAACCATTTGAGCAGTGTGTTTCCTTGCAGGTATTCCTGGTCGATATTGTCAATGTCTTTTGATAGGGCCGCCGGGTCCGCGTACCAGTCGGACCGTTTGCGCAACGGCTGTTTTGTGTCGAGTTCCTTGACCACTTTGGCGGGATTGCCCACGGCGATGCAGTTTGCCGGGATGGACTGCTTGACCACGGACCGGATCCCCACAATACTGTTCTGGCCGATGGTGACGCCCTTGCAGATCACGGCGCCGTCGCCGATCCAGACGTTTTCTTCAATGGTGATGGGGGCCGTGTATCCCACGGACCAGACCCGGTCGTAAATGCCGTGCCAGTCCGAATCGGTGATATAGGCGCTGCCGGCGATCATGCAGTTGTCGCCGATGGAAATGGAATCCGCCGAACTGATGCGCACCCCCGGGCAGATGAGGCTGTAGTCGCCGATGGCAATGCGGCCTTTGCCTTTCTGCTCCGGCCAGACCGTAAGCCGGACCTTGTTTTCCCGGGTGGTCAGGATGTTGGCGCATTTGCCGATGGTGATGGGTGAACCGAACACCTCGATATTCCAGGGATGGATGAAATAAAAATCGTCGCCGAGGGAATCAAACCGGGGTTTGATGAAATGCCGGGCGTAAGCGGCCTGAAATCGCAGGTACGCTTTTTTAACGAAATATGGCCGATGATCTCTTCGCACGGGGCAAATCCGGTTACAGGGTGACGGCGAATTCGGAGGTTTCCCAGAATTTGTGGGAAAACAGCATGGATGCGGGGGTCAGTTGATACAGGGCGTCGGCCGCCATGATGACCACGCCGTTGGTCCAGGTGATTTTGTCCTCGGGCCAGATGACCATGTCCGGAAAGGTGAACCCGCACCAGTAGGAGCCGTCGTCAAAGGTGCGGGAGGTGATCCAGTTGAACACGATCTGGGCCAGCTTTGATTTTCCCATGGCGGCAAGGGCCAGGACCAGTTCGGAGGTTTCAGCAATGGTCACCCAGGGCTGATCGGAAACACAGAGCACGCCCATGTCCTCCACCACGAATTTTTTCCAGTGCTGGTCCATGCGTTTGCGGGCCTCGGACCCGGTAACCGCGCCGGAGAGCACCGGGTAGAACCAGTCCATGGAATACCGGGATTTGGTCATGTTAAACAGATGGTACCCGTTGCGGATGGCGTGGCCCAGTTTGATCATAGCCGCCTCCCACGCCGGCATGTCGATGTTTAAAATTTTGGCGATGGCCTGTCCGCATTTAAGGCTCATATAAATGGAGCTCGATCCGGTCAGCAGGGCCATCCGGTCGATTTTTCCCTCCGGGCTTTTAGCCCAGTAAATCTCGCCGGTGGGCGCCTGGAGGCTGACGGCAAAATCAAGGGCGGCCCGGACCACATCCCACATGCGGCTTAAAAACCGGGTGTCCCGGGTGATCAGGTAATAGTGGAACAGCCCCACGGCGATATAGGTGGTGATATTGGTGTCCCGGGTTTTGTCGATGGGTTCGCCGTTTAGATAGGCGGCATACCAGCTTCCGTCATCAAGCTGGTTTCCGGCCAGCCATTCATATGCCTGCCGGGATTGATCCACATAACCGCTGATGCAAAGTCCCATGGCGGCTTCGATATGATCCCAGGGATCGGTTTTCCCGTTCTCGCTCCAGGGAATTTCACCGCTTTGCTTCTGAAGATCCGCGATCAGCCCCGCCACCGCATCGATGTCCACGCCAAGATCCGCTATTTTGCGGGCAATCTCCATGTTCATACCGCGCCTCTTTGTAATGTTCCGTTTATGCTATCTTTGACGCATTCGTAAAAATTCATTTTTTTCAGCCGCTCTGCCCATGCGTCGCGCCGGTTAAAATCAAATTTTTTTATATGCCATAATAAAATTATTGTTGCAATGAAATTTGATGCCGATCAGGCGCTTGATGCGCTGGTAAAAATTTGAGTTTTACCAAGTCATCAGGCTCTTCGCTTCCGGAAGATCTCCAGGCCGTTTTCGATGATGGTCTGACCCAGCGACAGCCAGACATTGCGATTCGGCTGGGGGACTTTTCCATCGGCCATCAGGGCAAGCTGCTGTTCATACCAGGTGACTTCCAGCAAAGGCAGCCGGTCGACAAAAGAGAGGCCGGTCATCAGAGGTTTGACGGCGCTGACGTAATCGGCGCCGGAAAGGATTTTATTGGGCAGGTCCGGATCAATGGCCAGGGGTCGGGCAAGTCCCACCAGGTCGATGCCGTTTTTTTTCACGGTTTCGGCCATGCCGGCCCCGGTCCGGAATCCGCCGGTGACCATCAGGGGGATGGCGACATTTTTTCGCACTTTTTCCGCATAGGCGAGAAAATACGCCTCGCTTTCCGACGACTGCACGGCCCGAATTCTGCCCGCCATGGCCGGTTTTTCATAGGTGCCGCCGGAAATCTCCACCAGGTCGATCCCTTCTTGGGCCAGTGTCGCCACCACGTCGGCGGATTCGTCTTCGGAAAACCCGTCCTTTAAAAAATCCGATGAGTTGAGCTTGATTCCCACGGGATAGGAAGGCCCCACGGTTTCCCTGATGGCGTGATAGATTTCCATCACAAAGCGCATCCGGTTTTCAAGGGTTCCGCCCCACGCATCGTCGCGCTGGTTGTGCCGGGGGGAGAGAAACTGGCTGACCAGGTAGCCGTGGGCCCCGTGGATCTGGACTCCCGTGAACCCGGCCTGCTTCACGATGCCGGCGCTGGTGGCGAACCTTTTGATAATCATATGGATTTCATCCTCTGAAAGGGCGCGCGGCGGATTAAAAAACCGGGCCAGATTACCGGAAAACCCGATGGCCGAAGGGGCCACCGGCTCTTTGGCCAGGGTTTTGGGGATCTGTTTGCCGGGGTGATTGAGCTGGACCCAGAGCTGGGTGTCGTCTTTGGCGCCGGCCGTTGCCCATGCCGAGAGCCGCTCCAGGTGGCGATCATCGGAGATCACCACGTTGTTGGGTTCGCCCAGGGCGGTTTCATCCACCATCACGTTGCCGGTGATGCACAGCCCGACGCCGCCGTTGGCCCAGGTTTCATAGAGCCGGCAGAGCCGTTCGTTGGGGCCGTTATCGGGCGAAGCCAGGTTTTCGCTCATGGCGGATTTGCAGAGACGATTTTTAAGGGTAACGCCGCAGGGCAGGGTAAGGGTCTTTTTTAATATGGCGGCCGGCTTTGCTTTCATGCGGGGGCTCCTTGGCATAAGCGTTAATTAAAAATTAAAACTGCTTGATAATTCAGCATTTATAATTCCTGTTCCCCTGCCGTGTCAACCCTTAAAGCAAAGCCCCAAAACCATAGAGCCGGAATCGACGCCGCAAATGATATGGTTGTAAAAGATACTTGACGGATGCCCGCGGGTGCCCTACATTTTTGTTTTATGAAAACAGAAACCTCAAGGAGAGATAACCAATAATGGCATTTTCAATCGCACTGGCGGGCAAGGGCGGCACCGGCAAGACCACCCTGGCCGGCCTCTTGATCAAGTACATGATTGCCCGGGGTAAAACCCCGATTTTGGCCGTAGACGCGGATTCCAATTTCAATCTCAATGAAGTGCTGGGTGTCAAGGTGGACGACACCCTCGGCAAGGCCCGGGAGGACATGAAAAAGGGCGTGGTTCCCTCCGGCATGACCAAGGACGTGTTTATGTCCATGCGTCTGGAGCAGTCTGTTATTGAATCCGGTGATTATGATCTCATCGTCATGGGCCAGCCCGAAGGGACCGGCTGCTATTGCGCGGCCAACACCCTGCTGACCAATTATCTGGAACGGCTGACCGACAATTATCCCTACATCGTCATGGATAATGAAGCGGGCATGGAGCATATCAGCCGGCTGACCACCAAAAACATCGATGTGCTGCTCATCGTCTCCGACCCTTCCCGGCGGGGGCTTCAGGCGGCCATGCGGATTCACGATCTGGCAACCCATCTTAACATCGGGGTTAAAAAAAGCTATCTGATCGTCAATCAGGCGAAAAACGGTGTCCCCGACGATGTTCTCGAAACCGTCAAAGAAAACGGTCTCGAGTTTGCCGGCACCGTGCCCGAAGACGACACCGTTCATCAATACGATGCCGCGGGCAGACCTACGGTTTCCATGCCGGAAACCAGTCCGGCGGTTGAAGCCGCCTTCGGCATTTTCGATAAAATTATCGGCTGATTTGATGCACCCTCGGGATCAGGATACGGCCCCGCCCTGTGACACCCTTCATATTTATTATATCAAAGGGCGGCTCAAGGATACCGAGGATGTGGCCGGAAACGGGTTTATCGGCAACTGGGAAGAAGAGGATACGTCGTTTCTTTTTTTCTCGGATTACGCGCCCGATAGGATCGACAACCTGTTGAAACGCCAGCCGCACCTGGTGCTGGCCGACCGGTTCTGCATGTCTTATGACGACTGGCACGGGGAACCGATCCGGCCCATGCGCGCCGGTCGGTTCCGTATCATGCCGCCGTGGCATACGATTGATATCGCCACAGATGAAATTCCCATTATCCTTGATCCGGGGGTAGTGTTCGGCGTCGGCAACCATCCCACCACCCGGGACTGCCTGGTGTGTCTCGAACAACTTTTCGACCGGCACGCCATCGCATCCACCCTGGATCTGGGAACCGGCACCGGTGTCCTGGCCATTGCCGCGGCCCGGCTCGGAAGCCCCAAAAACCTCGCGGTGGATAATAATTTCCTGGCGGCAAACACTGCGCGGAGAAACGTCCGGATCAACGGCCTGGATGACCATGTTTTTGTTGCTTGCGGAAGCGCTGCCGATTTTGTATATTATCCATCGGATCTGATCATGGCCAATATTCATTTCGATGTCATGCAGGTCATAGTCAGTGATCCCGGTTTTTTTGATCATAAATGGTTTGTGCTTTCCGGTCTTTTGCGAAGCGAGGCCGAAAAGATCGCGGCAATGCTGTCCGATTCACCCGCGACCATAACCGATCGGCTGGTCCGTGACGGTATCTGGCATACGTTTTATGGGAATTGCGGTCAGCACGATATCTGATTTAAAAAAATGATGATATCGTAAAGTCGGTTGTGAGCAGGACGGATGCTGTCGGCGAAAATTATGTCCCGGAAGACGACCGAAACAGGCGATTCGACTTTTGAGGGACGGACAAATATGGTATTTTGTCTGTTGCTGGAACAAAACAGGCGGTAAAGGGGCGAACATGAGAATCAGATGCTGGGGTTCACGCGGTTCCATCCCCGTATCCGGATCCGAATATCTCAAATACGGGGGAGATACGACCTGCATTGAAATCCGGGCAAAAAGCGGGGACCTGATCATCGTTGATGCCGGCACTGGCATCCGTCGCCTGGGCAACCAGCTGGTCAAGGAAAAATGTCTGACCTATCACTTTCTGCTGACCCACTCCCACTGGGACCATTTGATTGGTTTTCCCTTTTTTCTGCCCCTTTATCGCGCCGAATCCAATATGATCATCTATCGATGCCCCTTTCCCGGCAGATTCTCCGAAGAGATCGTCAGCAAGTTGATGGAACCCCCGCATTTCCCGGTGCGCTATTCAGACCTGAAAGCAAAAATTGTTTACCGGGACGGTTGCCCTTCGGACTTTCAGATCGGGTCGGTCACCGTGATCCCCATCACCCTCAGCCACCCCAACGGCGGGTGCGGCTATAAATTCATCGAAAACGGCCGGTCCTTCGTATTTTTAACCGACAATGAACTTGGCTACCTTCATCCCGGCGGACTTCCCCCGTCTGATTATGCCCTTCTTTGTGCGGGCGCTGACCTGCTGTTCCATGATGCCGAATACACGCCCGAGGAATACCGGGAGAGCATCGAATGGGGGCATTCCACTTACGCGGACGCCATGGGAATGGCTTTCAAGGCCGGCGTAAGGCGCCTGGGGCTGTTTCATCTGAACCGCGAACGGACCGATGTTCAGATGGATCAGATCGTCGATATCTGCCGCCGGGAAATTGCGGACCGGAAATCGCAAATGGAATGTTTTGCCGTGGGCACGGACATGACCTTTGAAGTTTGAGGGTTGCGCAAAAGTCGGATTTTTCGCTTCGAGCGTCTTTCGGAGCACGATTTTCTCGGAAGCTGAATGGCAAAAACTCGGCGCAAGCGCCTCAAATAGTTTGCCATTCTTAACGCATCCGCGAAAATCGCTTTTTCCCCCGAAATCCAGGATCTTACTCAAAATCGACTTTTGCGACTATATGAAGTTTGAAATAAAGGAATGAGACAATGGATGATCTGATCCGGGAGACCGCCCGCCGCCTGGCGACCGCCCGTCGTGTGGTGGCCCTGACCGGGGCCGGCATTTCCGTGGAAAGCGGCATTCCGCCGTTTCGGGGCCCGGGCGGGCTCTGGGAAAAATACGATCCCATGGAATTCGCCCATATTGATGCCCTCATGAAAAACCCGGAAAAGGTCTGGAAGATTTTCATGGGCGACATGAAGCGGGTCCTGCTGGCCGCCAAACCCAACGACGCCCACCTGGGCCTGGCCCGCCTGGAATTTCTGGGCATCCTCAAGACCGTGATCACCCAGAATGTGGACGGCCTCCACCAGATGGCCGGCAGCACGGACGTGATCGAGTTTCACGGCAATTTCGCGTGGCTGCAGTGCATGGATTGCGGCGCCCGGGCCGAGACCGTATCCGTGGATCTGAACATCGTCCCGCCGCGGTGCGCGTGCAGCGGCATCTACCGTCCGGAATGCGTGTTCTTCGGCGAAATGATCCCCCGGGAGGCTCTGGTTCGGTCACAGGAGCTGGCCTCCACATGTGATGTCATGCTGGTGGCGGGGACATCGGCCATTGTCCAGCCCGCGGCATTCATGCCGGTGATCGCCCGGCAGGCCGGGGCCGTGGTCATCGAAATCAACCCGGAGCCCACGCCGTTGACCGGGCACACCAGCCATTTTCTGGTTCAGGGGAAAGCCGGCCAGGTCATCAAAGCCGTCACCGCGGAAGTGGAGCGGCTGCTGGAAGAAAAGCGGCCATAAACGGGACCGATGATCATGACCGATAATTCCGATCGCTGGGTTATTCCGGTTTCCGTGCCGCCCCCGAGCCTAAGCGACAACCGGGCCGATGCCGACCGACTGGCCACGGCCCTGAAATCGGTTTTACACACCGATGACATCCGGTTTTCCTGGCCCCTGCTCAAAATCCTTCCCCGTCGGCTTCGTGCCAACCCTTCCGGAGAGGTGCGCTGCGTCGTTATGAAAGACCGCCAGTGTTTCCGGGTGGTCGGGATCAAAGATTTAAGTGATCCAACACCGGCGGTGGGATTGGCCGTGGATCTCGGGACCACCCGGGTGGTGATGCGGCTCATAAATCTGGAAACCGGCGAGGCCCTGGCGGAAACGGCCATGGATAATCCCCAGATTCCCATCGGCCCGGATATTCTGGCCCGCATTCATTATGCCGCAAGCGATGCCGGCCGCCATGATCTTCACGTGCGGATCATTAACGGGATTAATGCCGGCGTTGCGGACCTTTGCCGGCAGGCCGCCATAACGGCTGATGATGTTTTTCTCATGGCGATTGCAGGCAATACCAGCATGACCCACCTGTTTTTAGAGATCGTTCCCGACTGGATCATCCGGGAACCCTATATTCCGGCGGCCAACCGCTTCAGCCTGATGACGGCCGCTGAGCTCGGCATTGCCATTAATCCCAATGGCTGTGTGTTCGTGTTTCCCAATGTGGGGAGCTATTTCGGCGGGGACCTGATCGCGGGAATCCTCTATTCCGGCCTGCACCGCCGGGAGGAGATCGCCATGCTGGTGGACGTGGGCACCAACGCCGAGGTTCTGCTGGGCAACCGGGACTGGCTGGTGGCCTGCGCGGGCGCGGCCGGACCGGCCCTGGAAGGCGGCATGTCCAGAATCGGCACCACGGCAAGGCCCGGGGTCATCGATGAAATCCGGATCGATCCGCAAACCCATGAGTTTCATATTCATACCATCGGCGATCAACGCCCCGTGGGCATTTGCGGCTCCGGCATGATCGATCTGGCGGCCCAGCTTTTTTTAACCGGCATGATCGACCTGAGGGGTAAATTCGTAAAAGACGCCTGCGGCGGCCGGCTTATTGAAGAAGACGGCATCCGGCGGATCACGGTGGTGCCGGCGGATCAGTCCGCCACCGGGTCGGAGCTCGCCATCAGCCAGACCGATATCGACAGCCTGGTCCGGTCAAAGGCGGCCATGTACGCCATCCTTGAAACCATCACCGCCTATGTGGGGGTCACCTTCGATGATATTGCCACGTTTTTCGTGGCCGGCACTTTCGGGTCTTTCATTAAACCCCGTTCGGCCATCTCCATCGGCATGATCCCGGACCTTCCTGAAACCGCCTATCAACCCCTGGGCAATAGCTCCCTGGAAGGGGCTTCCCTGGCCCTGACCTCCCGCGCGGCTTTTGACGAGATCGATTCCATCCGTGACCGGATCACCTACCTCGAGTTAAACGTAAACCCGGAATTCATGGGCCGGTTCAGCGCCGCCAAATTCTTGCCCCACACCGACCCCGCCCGGTTCCCCTCGGTCAAACGGTCAAGCGGCGGCGTCGCATCCTCTTGATAAAATATATCAGATTGAATAATTATGATAGTCTCGTAAAAAGTCGCCATCGGACGGCCTTGTAAAAAGTTCAAGATCAAGGCTTGCGCAATATCGAAGAATGCAGCGTACTTAGCGTACGT
>QZJS01000040.1 GCA_003597945.1 Desulfobacteraceae bacterium
GTGGCCAAAGCCGAGAAAGCCCAACCATCGCTGATCGCGGCCATTGAATCGCTGCGGGGCGGAGACCGTACGCTTGAGCCGCTGAACATTGACATACCGGAAGGCATCGACCAATGGTTACCCGATTCCGCGCTGCTGGATCCGGAAAAACCCATCGAACCCGATGAGATGTTTGATTATTTCGTCAGCCCGGATCAGCAGAAGCCGATGCTCAGACACCAGATCAAGGTTGGCCTGCTGGTGCTCGGGGTACTTGTTCTGGCCGCCCTTTGGCGATTGACGCCGCTTGGCGATTGGATCGACATGGATACCGCCGCCTCGGTCGGACAATGGATCAATGATCGTCCATTTACGCCGCTGCTGGTGATGGCGATATATGTGGTTGCCGGCGTCGTGGGAGTGCCCATCACGCTCATGATTATCGCAACAGTGACGGTATTCGGCACATGGGCGGGAATGTTTTATGCCCTGGCCGGCGCGGAGCTTTCGGCCCTGGCGACATTTTTCATCGGGCATCTGTTAGGACGCGACGCCGTGAAACGGTTGGCGGGCAGCAGGGTCAATCGTCTCAGTCAAACCCTGGCCAGCCGGGGAATCGTCACCATTATTACGGTGCGCATCATTCCCGTGGCGCCGTTTAGCGTCATCAACGTAATTGCCGGGGTTTCAGACATCCGTTTCCGCGATTTCGCCATCGGCAGCCTGATCGGATTGATTCCGGGCGTAGTTGCCATCGGACTACTGGCTGACCGCATGGTCGCCTCACTGCGGGAACCGACGCTGACGCAAATCATCATCCTGATCGCCGTAGCAGCTGTTGTATTGTCCGGTTTGTACCTACTGCGTCTCCGGCTGCGACGCAAGCGTGCACGGCAAAACGAGTGAAAACTGCATGCGCCTTCGAATCGCCACTTACAATATCCACCGTGCCGTCGGTCATGATGGCTGGGAAGACGGCAACCGCATTGCAAAAGTGTTGCGCGAACTCAAAGCTGATGTGATCGCCATGCAGGAAGTCGGCTATCATTCGGATTCGCCCCACAACCTTCTTGCCTATCTCGGTGATGCAATACACGCCGATGTTATCGAAGGCATCACCATGTATAATGAAAAGGGCCATTACGGCAATGCCGTATTAAGCCGGGTGCCGGTCGCCGACATCGTCAGGCATGATATCAGCGTTCCCCGGCGCGAACCGCGCGGGGCTATTGAACTGGCCATTGAAAAAAATGGGATACATTTCCAGATTATCGCCACGCACCTCGGGCTGAGCCCGGGAGAACGCCGTTATCAGATCAAAAAACTGTTGCCTCTGGTTTCCGCTTCAACAGCCGATATTAAAATCCTTCTTGGTGATCTTAACGAATGGTTTCTGTGGGGCCGCCCGATGCGATGGCTGGCATCCCAATTCGGCTCTTCCCCGAAACCCGCTACCTTCCCCGCCCGCCGGCCCGTCTTCGCGCTCGATCGCATATGGGTCGCTCCCGGTAAAGCGCTCGACAGCCTTCATGTTCATAACAGCAGACTGGCACGCGCCGCGTCTGATCATTTGCCGCTGATCGCCGATCTTCATATTGAGTTTGAATAGAAGTTGTTTCAAAACCCCATCTGAGGTCCAATGGCAGTGTTGCAGCCCTCTTTAAAATGCTCACATATTGAGAAAAATGCTGCGCTATTTCATCGGCCTGCGCCTTGCCCGTAACCTGATCTGAGGTTTTAAAACAGCTTATAGATGGGGTGGATGTCGCAAAATGGAGTCGGACTTGACAATTTTAAAATTTTTTGCGACAATTTTTCTTAGTTATAAATTATGATTTAATTATTTAATCTACTAAATTGAATTTGAGAGTCGAAAAATGCAAAAATATTTCTCATCAAAAGTTTATGTCTGCAAGATATCTGTTCTATTAATAGTTATCGGTTTTGCCTTCACAACACAAAGTTCTTCCGAAACAACAACCATGTCGGATGTCAAAAAAGAGCTGGCCGAAGCCCTTGAAGCCATCAAAAATTATTCCGCGGAACGAAAAACCGACGCTCTTGCCGCCATGAAAGAAACGCTTGCGCAAATGGATCAGCAGATCAATCAGCTCCACGACAAAATAAACAAGCAATGGGAAGAAATGGAACCCGAAGCCCGAAAAAAGGCGGATGAAACCATGCGACAGCTTCATCAGCAAAGGGATAAAACGGCCGACGCCATTGAGGAATTGCGTAAAAGCGGCGAAAAAACATGGAACAGCCTCAAAGAGGAATTTATGAAAAATTACGAAAAATTTAAAAATGAATTTGAAGAGGCCGATCAAACATACGACAATGGCTTAACATACTTGTAAAGGAGGTTTCAGATGAGCATCAAGGAAGCACTGGAAAAAAAACTCGAAACCCAATTGGAAAAATGGGAAAATGAAATCGAAGAAATGAAAGCCAAAGCCAGGACAAGGGAGGCCGAGGCGGAAGCTGAAAAAGCCGATGCCGAACTTCAGCAAGAGTATTACGACAAAATCGAAAAAATTCAAAAAACCTATGATCAGGCCAGAAAAAAACTGGTGGAACTCCGCGCGGCCGGCAATAATGCCTGGGAAGGTTTAAAATCCGATATTGAAAACTTTCTCAAATAAAAAAGCATTAGACAGCTAAATTTTAACATGCTGAAAAAATTAAGTTTATTTGGCAAACAACCAGCGGGCATAAAAACAGAGCAGTTTATATCGATACTGCGCCGGCCAGGTTTTAATCTGGAATATATCGTCTCTCACGGCCGGGCCAGCGAGCCCGGCTTCTGGTATGACCAGGAAGAGACGGAATGGGTAATCCTTGCGCGCGGCCGGGCCGTCCTGGAATTTGAAAACGGTGAACCCCTCGAACTTACGACCGGTGATTACCTTCTGATCCCGGCCCACTGCAAACACCGCGTCGGCTCATGTTCGGACGACGCCGTCTGGCTGGCCCTTCACTTTCCCGACCTGCCATCCCATCACTCTTAACGGACGATGCGAATGAAAATTGAATCAATTCAAAAATCGCAACAAATGCGGCTATGGATATCGAATTTTGGCATCCGTATTTTCATGACACATCCATTCCTTTCCTGCTAACCGATCATGCTGATCATCACGGACCAGACAACCTGCTTTGATGCCGCCGGACGGCAAATCGACTGCAGAGGTTCCGGCCATGACGGTGACGGCAAAACGCATAGTGACGTGGGCGGGAACCATCGTTTCGTTACCGGCGATGATAGGGTAACCGATGGCTGGACCGGGTGCGTCTGGCATCAACATGCCGGGCTTTCCGAATTTCCCATGACCTGGGATGAGGCATTTGCATTCGTGGAGGAGATGAACCGGCCCGGCGGAAATGCTTCCAATCAATGGCGATTACCCTCCCGCCGGGAGCTGTTTTCGTTGATCAGCCACCAGAATATAAATCCGGCCCTCCCCGCCGGGCATCCGTTTGTCGATGTCTTTAACGGGTATTACTGGACCGGCACCGAATGCGCGCGCGTGCCCGACCAG
Organism: Desulfobacteraceae bacterium; assembly: GCA_003597945.1. Lineage (GTDB taxonomy): Bacteria > Desulfobacterota > Desulfobacteria > Desulfobacterales > Desulfosalsimonadaceae > SURF-33. Next base: position 3,519 of record QZJS01000040.1, read on the forward strand.
GCATGGTATGTTCATCTGGGCGGCGGCAAGGTCTACCGGGGCATGAAACACGCATCATATATGGTCTGGCCGGTTTCCGGACCCTCACTTTTAACGCCTGTACCGGAAAAACGGTTTGTTATCGATGGTAAAAAAATCCTGGATCGCGCGACCGAAAGGCACTGGTATATCGGAGAAAAACTTCCGGTCCATGCCGTCTCGTGGGAAGCGGCAATCGATTCAGTAAGATCCCTTAATCTTAACGATGGCTTTCCCGGCGATAACTGGCGACTGCCCAACATCAGGGAGCTTGACAGTCTTGTGGATCTCACCCGTCACAGTCCCGCTCTTGACGATATTCTTCCTGTGAGTGATGCACAGGTCGGTTTCTGGTCATCCACCACCAGCATTTTTGAACCCCGCTATGCCTGGGCCCTGTATGCACTTGACGGCGCCATCGGCGTAGGATTCAAGCCCAAGGCTGATTTCCGGGTAATTGCTGTTCGAAAGTCAATCACATAAACACGCCATATGATTTGCGGCAATGGTTTAATTAACGCCTATTTCCAATAAATCTTCGGGTTTTTTCGTTCCGGCAGTCTGTAGTATCTGGGTTTTGCATATCCCAGCATCATGGCGTAATGGTGGATATGGCCTTCGGGCAGGCCAACGGCCTCCTGGAGGGGCGGCCAGAAGTTTATGGCCATTTGAATCAGTCCGGCCCAGCAGGTGCCGATTTTCATGGTCTGGGCCGCCAGCTCCAGATAGGACAGCGCCAGGCTGACGTCCGCCATGCCGCTGACGGCGCTGGCCGGGGCCGAGGCGATGACCACGGAGGGAGCATCTCGTAAGACCACATCCATGTCAAAATCCCAGGCCGCGATGATCAGGGGGAAGTAGGGCGGCGTTTTCGCATCCGGATCATTTTCACGGGCATGTTTCATCCAGTCCACGGTGAGACCGGCAAGATTCCGGATTTTTTCCTTGTCCGTGAATACGGTCCATTCCACCATCTGGCTGTTGCTGCCGGTGGGCGCATAGCGGGCGATCTCGATCAGGCGCTGAAGGATTTCTTTTTCAACCGGCGTGTCCTTGAAAAACCGGACGGACCGTCGGGACCGGAGAAACTGGGCGGCCTGAGCTTCCGTGATGACAAGGTCCTTTTCGATGAGCGGACATGCATCAATTGGAATATGTTTATGGCTGAGAGCTCCATGGGGACAGACCGCCACACAATGACCGCAGCGCAGGCAGACCTGCTCTCCGCCGGGAACCAGGGCCGGGAAACTGTCTTTGTCTTTCTGATGGATAATGGCCACCGGGCATTCGCTCACGCAAAGACCTTCCTTTTTGCATTTATTTTCATCAACTAGCAAAAGCGGCATCCGATCACCTCAATTATGGTTGGTTTTTTGTTAAAGCATACTTCAAAACACCATTGCGCGGCCATGCGGCGCTGGGATTTTATTCACCAGTGAAATTAGGTTTTCTCTTTTCTATAAATGCCGTGAAGCCCTCGGTGGCATCTTTTGATGATACACACGCCTTGCTCGTGGCCGCCTCCACCTTGAGCCCCTCCGTGATCCCCTTGTAGATAAATGCGGTTGATGACTTAATGATGGCCTGCACGGAAAGCGGCGCCCGCTCGGCCAGGGCCGCGGCATACTCCATGACTTCTGTCATGAGCTCCTCAGGCGGATAAAGCTTTTCCACCAAACCGATTTCAAAGGCTTCCTTCGGACTCAGGCGTCTGGCATTAAGCATAAGATCCAGGGCCTTGGTCCTGCCCAGAAGCCTGGTCATCCTCTGGGTGCCGCCCCAGCCGGGGATGATGCCAAGGTTGACCTCGGGGCACCCCATGAGCGCCTTGGGGTTGTCCGCCATGAATCGGAAATGGCATGCCAGTGCCAGCTCGCATCCACCTCCCAGAGCATGGCCGTTGATGGCCGCGATGACGGGTTTTTCGAAAAGGTCCACCTTGGTCCACAAGGCCCTGCCGATCTCGCCGATATCGGGATGGGCCATGGCATCCATAACATCCATGCCGGCGCTGAAGCTCTTTACTCCTGAGCCGGTGATGACCAGAACGCGGGTCTCCCGGTCAGCAGCCAGGTCATCTATCGCCTTGCCGAAATCCTGAAGCATCTGCCAGCTCACCGCATTATTCGGCGGTCGGTTCAGGGTAATGGTTGTAACATGCGCTTTCTTATCGAGAAGCAATGTTTCGAATGTCATAATACCCTCCCTTAATTATAATCCTGTTTTCTTAAAAAAAGTTGTCCCTTCCAAAAATCGAATCGAAGTGAATCTGATCGACGACCCTGAATCCTGCCGTCAAGATGGTCTGAACCTGAAAGACAGATTGCAGGACGGCGGGTTCAGCCCAGCAGTCCGATCAGGCGTTTTCGGATTATGGCCTCGGCTTCGGCCATGATCCGATCGATTAACTCCTTACAGGTGGGGATATCGTGGATCAGCCCCGCGACCATGCCGCAGGACCAGGCCCCGGCATCCATGTCGCCTTCGGCCATGATTTTGGGGTACACCCCCGCCACTTCACCAAAAATATCCTCGAATTTTAGATTGTCGCCCAGACGCTTTTCTTTTTCGATCAGCCGCTCAACGGCCGCGTTGTGCAGAACGCGCTCGGTGTTGCGCAGCGGGCGCATGATCAGGCGGGTGTCGAGTTCCGTGGCCCCCACAATGGCTTTTTTGACATTTTCATGCACCGGCGCTTCTTGAGTGGCGATAAAACGGGTCCCCATGTTGATGCCATCGGCCCCGAGGGATAGAGACGCCACCAGGGAGCGGCCATCCGCCTGACCACCGGAGGCCACAAAGGGAATTTTTAATTCTTCGGCGGCCCTAGGCAGCAAAATCATATTGGGAATATCGTCTTCCCCCGGATGCCCGCCGCATTCGAATCCGTCCACGGAAACCGCGTCGCAACCGATGGATTCTGCTTTCAACGCGTGCCGCACGGAGGTGCATTTATGGATTACCTTGATGCCCGCGTCCTTGAGTTGGGGCAGATAGGGTTCGGGATTGCGGCCGGCGGTTTCAACGATGTTCACGCCGCCATCAATAATGGCGTTGATATAGCCGGGGTAATCCGGCGAGGCGATGGCGGGCAAAAAGGTGAGATTCACACCGAAAGGCTTTTGGGTCATCTCGCGGCAGCGCGCGATTTCGAGGGCCAGATCCGCCGGGGTTTTCTGGGTCAGGCCGGTAATAATCCCCAAACCGCCGGCGTTTGAAACCGCCGCCGCCAGCTCGGCGAATCCGACGTAATGCATTCCGCCTTGAATAATGGGGTGTTTGATACCGAAAAGTTCCGTAATCCGTGTTTTCATCAGCTATTTCCTTTAATAGGCATTTCGCAGAATAGTGGATAACTATCCAATCCTTCCATTAATGAACCAAAATTTCCGATCCACGATATTGTTTCCCCCTAACATAATTTTGACCATAAGACAATTGACAACACCATGGGATTCAAGCCCCAGGCTGCTTCCTGGTCAGTGCCGTAAGCGTAAACCATTAATATACCAAAATATCAAACTCTTTACTAGAAGATCTTGACAGTTTTTACGGAATGATTATTTTTTAGTCAAAAGAATTCAACATGCTGATATAATGAATTATTAACCAAACTTTTATGTTATTTCATGTGTTAAATTAATGAAAGGAGGTGCCCGATCATGAGAAATTTGATTCCCTGGCGAAAAAAGAAGAAAAATGAAGTCATGCCCGCTGAATCCAGACGTGAAAACCTGTTTGGACGGTTCTTTGATGATGCTTTCTGGCCGTCTACTGATTTTTTCGAGGACCGTTCCTGGTTTCCCCGGATGGACGTGAGTGAGAAGAAAAAAGAGATTATCGTGGAAGCCGAAATCCCAGGCATGGAAAAAAACGATATTGACGTGCGCCTCAATGGACGGCGCCTGACCATCAGTGGAGAACGGTCCTGGGACAGGGAGGAGAAAGAGAAGGATTACCTGCGATGTGAACGGTCTTACGGCTATTTCAACCGGTCCGTGGACCTGCCCGCGGAAGTAAACGGCAATAAAATTGATGCCACATACAAAAACGGAATTCTGAAGCTGGTCATGCCCAAAACCAAAGAATCGGCAATACGAACCATTGAGATCAAAACCTAACTTAAAACAAGCAAAAGGAGGATGCCACCATGATGACACGAAGTCTGTTTAACCTGCCCGCGTCTCCCTGGCGCAGCCATTTTGAGGAACTCAACCGCATGCGCCGGCAACTCGACGCCATGTTTGACCGCTATGACGGCCGGGGACAACCGGCGGCAACGGCGGGGGTGTTTCCCCTGGTCAACCTGACCGAAGATACGGATGCCTATTATCTGAGGGCTGAACTTCCCGGAATGACGTCTGATGATCTCTCCATTGAATCCACGGACAATAATATCGCCATATCCGGAGAACGAAAAATTCCGGACGCAGCCCAGAACGCGCGTTATCACCGCCGGGAACGGGAAGCCGGGCGGTTTTCACGGATCGTGTCCGTTCCTGGAAGGATCAACCGGGATAAGATCGACGCCCGACTTACCGACGGCATACTCACGGTTGTGGTTCCCAAGGCGGAAGAGGAAAAACCCAGAAAGATCAGCATTAAATGATGCACTGAAAAAAAGTGATGAATAAAGGAGGATCTGCCATGAGTCACCATGACAACAAAGAGATTCAGGTCAAGGAAAAACAGGAAGTCCGCGCTCCGGAACAGACGCAGCCCGGCCTGGTTTTCACGCCGGCGGTGGATATCTTCGAAACCGACCAGGAAATCACCGTGCTGGCCGATCTGCCCGGGGTAAAATCCAAGGGGTTGAACATCGATCTTCGCGACAATGTTCTGACCATAATGGGCGTGATCGAACCCTATGAAAACGCGGCGGAACAGGATGTGTTGATCGAATATGAAATCGGCAAGTACTTCCGGCAGTTTACACTTTCAAACCTCATCGACCAGGCAAAGATTGACGCAACCCTGAAAAACGGGGTCCTGCATCTTACCCTGCCAAAGGCCGAAGCCGCAAAACCCCGCAAAATCGAAATCAAGGCGGCATGATTGAGATCTTAACGGCAAAAACGGGGATGGATGTGCGATCCGTCCCTGTTTTTGTGATTTAAACCCGGCCGCTATCTGCTCCATTTGTATTTGTTAAGCTTTGCGCACCCCAAACGGCTTATTTCTGAAACGCCGGTTTGATGCCTCCGCTGCTCACTATGCTTTTTCTCAATTGATGTAACTTTCAGGCTTCAGCGGATTATCAAAATTAAAACCGAACAGGCGGGGATTTTCTCCGATTACAGCGGCTGAGAAAATATAAAAAACATAATCATAGGTTTCTTTGGGGATCTTATCTTTTTTAGTTTTCAAAATATTCCAGAAATTCCGTTCCCTGGGATTTTCCGGCATCTCATCAATAAGACGGATCACCCTTGTCTGGCCCCAGTTGTACGATGCGATCACCAGAAGACCGGAGGCCTGGGCCTTTGTATTGTAAATATGGCGCAGATATCTGGCGGCGGCATCTGTCGATTTATCGAAATCATGTCGGTCATCATTGGGGTCCGGAATTGAAAGTTCGGACAGCGGACCAAGCCGGAGGCCGTATTCTTCGGCGGTCGGCGGAATAAACTGCCATGCCCCTTTTGCAATGCCGAAACGGGTTTTGGGGCCGCAGGCATAAACATCAAAATTACTTTCCTGAAGCCCAAGGTAAAAAAACTGGGGCGCCAGATCAAAGGACTGCATGACCTCTATGATCTTGGGCACGTATCCGTTTTCCCGGGCCCGTTTGACGGCATTTTCCAGACGCCGGGTTGATTTCCATTTATTGATGTAATTGTTTACTTCACGCCTGAAACCTTCGGGGATATTGATTTCACACTCGCCGAACATCCTGGCGACCTTGAGAATGATGCGGCCCTGTTCATCTTTTTCATTTTCATACGTATTAAGAGCGCTGACAAACCGGTCATAATTGTTCACCAGTTCCTTTCGCCGGGCCTGGTAAGCGGCAACCTTTTTTTTCACCCGCGCATCCGCCGTCTCCCGGGACAGGTCCATGACATCGGCGAACTCAAGCTCAAGGGCCTTCATGGAATAGAAAATTTCTTCGGCCAGTTTTTTATGTTTTTCAACTTCCAGATGCTTAAAAACCGCATATGTGCCGGAAATAAAAAAAAGTCCGGCGGTGGCGGCAATAATAAACAGATACATCCGCTTCTGCTTTTTTTTGACTTCCGCAAAAGCGCTCCGAACCATCATGGTGTGCTCTCCGGCAACCCCATCCGTTGCATCGCTGAAATAATGTTTTTTATAATGTTCAAGCGTGAATTCTTTGGAATCTGTTTTCTTCGGGCCGGGAATCTGCTCCTGATGCTGCTCATGGGATGAGGTTTCTACTGAAAAATCGAGGATCGGCCCGTCTTCTCCCAGCATGACGCGGCATTTTTTGTCCAGGCAAACCGTTTCTGTTCTGACGCCGTCAACCCAGAGCCCGTTGCTGCTTCCCAAATCCGTCAGCCACCAACGGCCGTCCTTGAAATTCGTTTCCGCATGAATCCGACTGACCACATCCTCTTCGAATCTGATATCGCAGTCTTCTCCCCTTCCAATGCGAAACGGTTGGCTAAAACGGCAATCCGTCTGCATTGAACGGCCTTTTTCAATTTTTACTGAAAGAATGGGAGTCGTCATTTTTTATATTTTTTAAGATTTATCTCGCACGAGACCCTCCATTATTTGAAGGGTCTCTTAAAGCGCAAGAATACGGATGTGTTAATTATGATCTCTGATCTGGATAAAAAGGCAATGGATTCCCCATTTATCGAAGGGTTCGTTGATTAAATTAAGAAATATGTCCTCGCAAAACGCCATGGCGGCATCTTCCTGCGCCCGTGAAAAAGACCAGGCTAAAATGGGGTTTTCCGGGTTGATCCGATTCCGGAACCCGGCAAGCAGTTTCTCATTTTGTGCGCCAAGCACCGCAATCATTTCAAACCCGGCCGGCTCAGCCACCGTAATGCTGATGGAACAGGTGGTCTCGCCTTTTTGCTGCAACGCTATCTGGTCATCAAAAATCGGGAAAAGTTTGTATACTCCTTCCTTATTAATATCAATCAGCATACAGGCCAAATCCAGGGCCGGGGTCATGCACATCCTGATTTCATCGCCTACAACTAAAATATTATTGGGTTTTCCGGGTATCTCAAGACTGATCTGCCCGCCGCCGGAATTTGCATTCACCAGACTTAATCCCAGCAATGCGTGGTAACAGTAATATCTCTTGATCACAGCCTCAATCGCTGCTTCAGGCAGCGGGTGGTTTTCATCCATCCGAACGGCAAGACAGTTTTCCTTGCAATCATAAAAATTGCTCCTGAAAACAAATCGGCCGCCGGAGGCCGCTTTTTCATAGGTTAATAGAATATCACAGGGTTCGTTATTCAAAAACCGGACATACGGAAGTTTCCGTAAGAAATTTTGAACGGATGCAGGCAAATACGGATCCATGGAAGCGCTGTTAAAACCGACGACGGGCCTTAGGATTTTTTCTATTTCCGAACGATTGATGGGCCGGGTTCCAAAATTCTTCAAATCCGCCAGAAAAGCGTCTTCCCGGATTCTTTTCGGCCGGAGCGCCGTCATGGGCTTTTCCGGCTTGGTCATTTGCGTTAATTTGTCTTTTGCGCTTTCCGCGGCCGGAGCAACGGCTGTCTCACGGGCAGCGGGCGCCTGCACGGAAAGCATCACCTCAATAATTGCCGGATCGTCTTTACGTCCATTGCCGTAAATTTTTATGCGGCCGGTCCGGACGTCTCCGGGCGCGGCATTGGCCGAATTGATCGGACAGTCAAAGGATGCGGTTTGGCCGGCAGCGATATCCATCATCCGTCTGCTTACGGGTCCCAGAAAATTAAAATCACTGTCCGACTCGACCTCGATCTGGAGATCGGAAAGTCCGGCATCGCCGTCATTAAACAGCCGGATAGTTTTTACGACAAATTTATCTTTTTCCAGGGTTTCCGTTATGGACGCCGGTTCGATCCGTATATCCGGACGTATCGCCGGCATCTTACTTTCCGCCTGTATTTCGACGGGCGGCGGAGTGTCTTCGGGCGGCGTTTCAGTTTTTTCCGGCGGCTTTCTCTGGAGCTGCGTGCGCGCGGCACCGGGCAAGTGTTTTTGTATGGCGGTTGTCCAGTCATAATCAAACACGGCTATCAACACAAACGCGCTTAAAAAAATCAGACCGGCCGCCGCCAGGGCGTAAACAACTTTTTTTATCTTTTTAGCGGGTTTTTGCGAATTTGATATGGAAATGGCCGCATCCGGCGCAGGCTCCGTCTTTTTCGGGCTTTTCGATTCTTTGCTTTGAAACGGGCTGATAATTCGGGTGGCCATATCGCCCAACCGCGAAACCGGACTTTGCCGCCGGCTGTCCGGTGGGCTTTCCTGTGGACTCGCTTTGGAGCGACGCACGGCGCCGGGAATCTGCAGAATCGTTTCGGCGCCGACATCATAAGCCTGGGATTGTTTTAACTGATAAAGATCCCTCAGCAAGGCGTCGGCATCCGGATATCTGTTTTCCGGTTTTTTTTCAAGCAACCGGGAAAGTACATCCCCGACTTTTTGGGGGATGCCGCTGTTAATCCTGCTTGGATGCTCCGGGACTTCATGAACCTGCTTGTACATCACCGTTGTGAAATCTTCCGCATCAAAGGGATTAATTCCGGTCAGCATCTGGTAAAAGACAAGTCCCAGGGAATACAGATCGCTTCTTTTGTCGACCTTTTTCCCTTTAATCTGTTCAGGGCTCATAAACTTCGGCGACCCCATAATCGTGTTGGCGGCCGTCAATGTCGCGTCCGTCAAATTCTTTGAGATGCCGAAATCGGTGAGAATAATCTGGCCGTTTGCATCAATCATGTAATTGGCTGGCTTGATGTCCCGATGAATGATATTTTTTTTATGCGCGTGCGAGATGGCATCTGCCATGGAGATCATGAGATCAATGGCTTCTTTAAATGCCATAACGCCGTTATCAAGTTTATCCTGAAGCGTTACCCCTTCGATATAGGGCATAATCAGATAATCAAAGGCGTCATGACTTCCGAAATCCATAATTGCTATGATTCCGGGGTGATCAATGCTGGCCGCCAGCCGGGCCTCCTGAATAAACCGCTGGCGGATGTCTTTTTCTTTTTCCACATCCTGATGGATAACTTTTATCGCTCTTTTCTTACCCAGCACCCGGTGCACGCCCAGATAGATTTCACCCATGCCCCCGGATGCGATCAAACCGATAATGTCATATTTGTCATCGAGGATGGATTTTAATTTATCGATGCTTTTTATTCCCGACATGATTTCCAGCCCGCGCCCCTATTTGATTCAGCACACATCCGACAATCGCCAGAGATGCTCGATTATTAATGAATCGAAAGTTTTACTTTATATTAAAAAAAGCCGATTTTCAAGGATATGGTTGTATCTATTGTTTGAAACTGGTATACGGATGAATGAAATTTCAGAATTTTTAAATAAACTGACCGTGTGAAAGGGATGGCCCATGAAATCCATATGGCTCACTTCTCTTGGCGCATTACCGGAGCCGGTAACACGTTTAATAACAACATCGAAAACCTACGGGCTCGACGTTCAGGGACATTTCTGGAAGGATGACCTGAAAAATATGGCCTGGATGGCCTCAGTTGAAAACCTTGCCGATCCCAAAATCCCCTTGTGGGCAATTCTGGCATCCGCCGCCGAATTGCACAACCCGAATATCCGCTACGGCCTTTCCATGGCCGCCATCTCCGTTCAGGCAAAAAAGGGAAATAACTTTCCGATTATTATCATTCAAGCCGGAGCGGAACCAATTGACGCAAGCCAACTGCCCACTCCCCTGAAACAAGCCGATATTTTGCCGGAATCCAGCGCCGGCCTTGGTGCGAAGCTGGTTGCAAAAGCTCATTCATCCCCGAAACCGGTCTCCGGCGAATACTGCATGGACATCCACGGCAATCCACAAATCGGCCAGTGGTTTGAAGTGCGACCCGCGTCAACCGCTTGGGCGGGCATTATGTTCGGCGTAAATGACGCGGAGATCAACTTTCAGGCGGCAGGGCCGACGGGCAGCCTGCCGGATAAAAGCATACTCAACTATCCGGTGCAGGGGCTGAAAATCAACCTGGGGGATACCCCCTATATCGCCTGGGCCATGCAAAACGAACTAAACGATAAGACTTCCTGCTTCGTCAAGGTGGAGGGATTTCCTCAGTCGATTATTTTCGGGCCTTATTCCGAAGAAAACAGCGCGGATGTCTATGTTCTGACGTTAAAATAAAACTTGACTTTGTTTGATGTATTAACTATTCAACATTTTATATTTATTGATTATTTTACTTTAACTGCCGAACAGGAAAGAGACGGTATCTCATGAGCCGAGAAGACATTATTCGAAAAGATGTGGATAATGAGAAGTTTATTCAGCTAAGAAAAAATACGGAAAAAATAGCTGACATCCTTTTTAAACGGCTCAAGGGGCACTTAGGCATCCTAAAACCACTGTTTAACCCGGCCAAACTGCTGGGAGCCTATCTTAAAAGCGCAAACATGGAAGATGTTCCGGGTTCGGACAAAGCCTTTGCGAGGCTTCAGGAACAATACACGGCCATTTGCGAAAAACCGTTCGGCCTGCCAAAAAAACTCCAGACGCCCCTGCCGCCCATTTCCAAACAACTGACGGCCATGCCGTTTAAGTACGCCCTGTTTATGGAAGATAACAAAAACAAAGCAACAATCATTATCGCGGCCACCCGCTGGGTCCTTTCATTCCAGAGTGAATGTCCGTATTCCCGGTTGAAAGCCATGGTCGCCGGTGAGGAAACCCGGCAGGCGGATGACATGAAACAGGCATTGATCGAGCATCTGACCATGGCCGCTTTAATTGAAAATTCCAAAGAACTGATTCAACTGCTGGCTGATCTGCGCTATGAGACCCAGATTCTGAAACATCAGGATTTGGGCGGTCTGCCGGTGGTGATTTTAAAAGCCCCTATCCAGAGTTTTCTCCCTTCCGATGAATTCATGCTCAATGTCACGCAGCTCTCAGGCATTCCCGCTTTTCAGGAGCTTGTGGATATGGATGCCCTTGAGAATATGCCGGACCCCCTGAAAAAATCCCTGCAGCAAGCCATTGAGTAATTTTTTCGTCAGGCCGGAAAAAATGCATATGATCGCCGGGTGCGCAGACAGCTGAGTGGCGGCTCCTGGCGGGATTACCAGAAAAAATCCATGACCACGCGCTCGCCGCTGGGAAGAATATCGCGGGACGGATGAAAATCAATGCGTATGGGAATCCGGTTGTCGGCATCCGGCCTGTCCACAGTTATTTGAAAATTTTCCGGCAGCAAACGGCCGCTTTTTTCCCAGAAACGCGCGAATGCCGTCTTCACACTGTTTTCAAGCGACTCTCCGGATAATTCATCAGGCAAATTGTCTTTGCACCATAAAACAAGCTGGGTAATTCGCGACACAAAAAGCTGGTAGGCAAATGAAAGGCCGGTAACGGCGGTTTCATGGGGTAGAAATACCATGTCTTTGTTTTTGGCAGCGGCAAGGGCCATGATCCCCGCCCTGGCCATCTGGTCCAGCCTGTCCTCATCAAAGAGGGTCTCCGTGGGCATGACTACGGATGCGTCGCCGGGATGAAGGGCTAAATTTTCAATTTTAAAATTTTGCCACTGGGTAAAACGTGTGGGCCACCCGATTTTAATGTGGCTTTGCACCATCAGGGCGGCCACCGCCCATACCGTTCCGGTCCAGGGTAGTTGTGTTTCCTTAAAATCAGATTTCCGGGGGGAATTATCAGGCCCGTAGGGATAGCGAACCAGAAACCGGTTGCACGTCACCGCCAGCCAGTTGGCGGCTTCCTGATTTTTCAGGGCCTGCCATTTTGCAAACATGGGCTGTTCCAGATGATGGGGAATAAATGAAAGCCGTTTCAGATCATTCCACGAATCAAGATGCATAAACCGGGAAGAAGCCTGAACCATTGCCGGGATCATTAATGTTTCTGAAAAGATCGCGATTTTTTCAAGCAGGCCGGTGCAAAAGGGCGAGTTGTCAAAGGGCAGGTCAATGATGATCAGAGACGGCAGGCGGTCAATTAAGCCGACGGTCAGACCGGTGAGCAATCCGTCCAGGGAGTTGATGGTTGCCGGAACGATTTCAAACGCTACATCATCGGCTTCCGACGAGGCCTGGTGAAGCAGCAGCGAAAGCCCCCGCCAGGCCGATTCCGCGGCCCTGAATCCCTTATCTTCAAAAATATGACTGAGCACCTTTTCAAGAATTGCATCAATCTGAGCGGTTCCGGAAGACAATAGAGACGAGCCCGCACGCGATGCGCCGGGAACCGACACCATATCCAGAATTTTATCTATGGCATCTGATGACGCTGTTTGGGAATTTTTTTCTCCGGATGTCGGTTTTTCAAATGAAAGTCTGATTTCGGGAAGGTCCGGCCATTGTTTCATGCGTTCACGTATTTCAGGCTCGGAAAGTTTTTTTGTTTGGGCGTCAGACAAAAACTGAACGGCTTCCATCAAGTGGCTGAGAAAAGGGTTGTTCTGAACCAGTCCGTCCGGATGAAAATCTTTTAATTTCTTAAACTGACAATCCAGAGCCCCGGCCGGACACAGTTCTGAAGGAATGGGAATATGCGCGCAAACATTCATCCCTGCCATTGCATCATCGATTGTCGCCTGGTTCACAGGGACCGGCAGGGGATTCTCTATGATTTCTCCCGTGATCTGAAACGGCGCGACCGCCAGAATTTTAAAAGGCATGAAGCGCGTCTGCATGTTTCCCCCTTTCAATTCACTTCATCCAGGCGGCCGCCGTCAAGAAACCGGAACGTCGGCCCCTGGCTGCTTAACTGCAAATGATCATCCGGCCGGAGCGCCGTTGATCCGTCTATGGGGCGGCCGTTAATCAATACCGCGCCTCGCCCGGTCAAATCTTTCACCAGATATTCGCCCTGGCTGAAGTAGATCTGAATATGCTCATCGTTTATGCCGTCATGCTTGATATTCAGATCGCACTGATCGCTGTTTCCGATGGTAACCGGTAAGGATGAAAACCTCTTGAGCATGGGGCCGTAACGGATCAACAGGGGCGTCTGCGACGGTTGCGGGGGGCGCGCCGGCGGCTTATGAATCGGCGCGGAGGGATTCTCCTCTTTTGCGCGATCCTTTGTGATCCTGGGTTCAGCAATCTTCTTTTCTTCATAAACAGGACGGGCGGGTGCCGGCGCCGGCCGGCTTTCATCAATTTTTGTTAAAAAACTGACTTTCGGCCCTCCCTGGGCGAACATCAGCCAGTCGCCGCTCTTTAAATAGGCTTCAGCGCCCGGCTCAACAGGTTTTCCATTTAGATACGTCATATTTTCACTGTTGTTGAACAGCTTAAAACGGTTTCCCTCCCGAATGATCCGGGCATGATCCCGGGATACAATCAAAATCTCTCCGGGAAATTGAACATGAGAGCCGACATTTCTGCCGATACGAATCTCATTTTCTGAAAATTCCTGGATTTCACCTTTCAGGGGGCCTTCGATATGAACAATAGTTACAATGATATTAGGTTTTTCAGCCATATTTTTAAAGTATTAAGTTAAGTATTTTCGGTTTATGTGAAAGATAATTATCAGAGCTCCTGCAAGAAATATTTGCTTTTATCATATCCGTGGTGTTAAATTTAGTTGCAAATAAACAGTTCCGATCTTCGGATCAGTGTATTGATATCCGATCAACACACACTGAATTCCTATAACATCCTTACCTTTTGAATTCAAGATGAATAGTCTTCGTTTTTATCTAACCTGACTTCAGGCTCTTGGAGGAATCGGTTATGCTTTTAAGACATAAACGTTTATCCTGGTTTTGCTGGATTATTGCCGGAGCGTCCATACTGTTTTTATTTTCCTGCGGCAGCGGCAACGACGATACCGCCGGCAGCGGCGCCATCACGTTCAATATGGAATGGAAATCAGAAAGCACCGCCCGGTCGGGGTTCACCTTGGCAGCCATCGGCGATGTCTGCGACGATTATCAGATCAGCACAATTAATGCGACCATTTATGATGCCACTGATAAAAATATCGCAAGCAAAAGCTTTGCCTGCACGGACCATTCAGGCTCATTTCCGGGTATCCCGGCAGGATCCGGCTATCGGCTGGAAATAGAGGGGATGGTTGCCGGAAACCCGGACTGGACCGGCCAGGCCAACGGACTTTCTGTAACTGACGGCAAGACCACCGACGCGGGACTGATTGCGATGACTTACAGCGGCAGTGATACAACTGGTCCGACTGTGGTCGAGGTTTTCCCCGATGCAACCATTGTGGGCATATCCTTAAAGCCAACCGTCAGTGCAAAATTCAACGAACCAATAGCCGGAAGTTCTATTACTGCTTCTTCATTTACCCTGATAAAGGCGATTGACAGCACGATAATAGCAGGCCAGATCACCTATGACCACACATCCATGACAGCCGCATTTATCCCGGATGCCGATCTTGAACCGAGCACAATATACGTTGCTACATTAACCACGGATATCAAGGATATCGCCGGGAACAGCTTTGACGGTGATCTTACGACAGAAGTTGCAGAAAATTACGCATGGACGTTTGTTACAGGAGCATTCATACCTGGATGCACATACACGCTTTCTCCTCCATCCCTGTCGATTATTTTTTTCAGTCCTTCCAGCTCCAGAACCGTTTCTGTAAAGGCTTCTGACCCTGCGTGTACATGGACTGCGACCAGCAACGCATCATGGCTCTCCATTGTATCCGGAAGCTCAGGCACCGGCGACGGAACTGTTGAATATCAGGTTTCTGAAAATACCAGTGCAAGTGACCGTACCGGTACCCTCACCATTGCTGATAAGACATTGACAATTCAACAAAAGGCTGCCGGCAGCACGTTGCCGGTCCTGATCTGGGATGCCGGCAGTTGGGACGAAGTAGTGTGGCAGTGAGCATTAAGCGTCAAATGGATATCTGATTCTAACGATATGATTCAGGAGGAAACATAATGAAAAACATGACAAAATTATTAACCATCACGTTGATTCTGATTTTATGTGGAACATTTCATGTCCAGGCAGGAGAAGTTGCCGGGCTTAATGAATTCAGGTCTGGCGAACCGGCAATGGCCTCTGAAGTCAATGCTAATTTTGAGGCAGTGAAAACCGCTGTGGATGACAATAACGCCGCGATTACGGCAAATTCAAACGCTATTGTAACGAACGCCGCGAACATTAAGGCTAATACAGAGAACTTAACCAGACGAACCGGCAGCCAGAGGACATCATGGCCAAGTCCGGATTTACCTGTCACATCAACGACAGCAGCAGAATTAACTTCAATAAAAGTAAACGATTCAGGTACGTTCAATGTATCCCTTTCCGCGCATCTGGTTATTGAAATTACCGGAACTGGCTCAGGGCGTTATGAATTCACCATTAAAAAAGGTTCAACAACCGGCACGACTGTGGGAACCGGTTGGTGGAGGCCGGGTTCCCAGACCGGGATTCAGGCAGTAACAATAAGTTTTAACGGATATGACGCTTCAGCCAAAGGTCCTGAAACATATTATCTTTGCGCCCGAAAATTTGACAGCAATGCCCCTGATGGGTTGATCGGCCCACATGGACTCAACGCTGAATGGTCCAAAGCGTCGTTGACTCCTATTATTCGTCCTTAATTTTGCCGCCATTTCAGGCACAGGGAACTAATGTAATTTGTTATTTGGTCAAACAATAAATTTATTTGAAATATATGGAGGACACCATGAAACCGCCAGCACGTGTAAAAGCAAAATTTATTTTCGCTGCGATTCTGGTGATGTTTTTTTGGATGACGCATTTAACCGGCTGCAGCTCAAACACGGCCGCGGTTAATCCGTCGCCTGCTTTTTCCATGCCCAACAACGCTATTACTAACGATGTGGATCAGTCATATCCGGAAAAGGCGTTTACAAACCCGAAATCCGATATTGCAAATACGGATGAGTATGTGGCGTCGGTAACGGAATTCAAAGGTCTTACGGGCAGCAATGAGGTCCGGTGGGACTGGTTTGATCCCCAGGGAAAACTCTATTACAGCACCGGCAACCACCCGGTCAGCTCCTCGGGCGGCAAAACGGCCACCGATGGCATCGCGTGGCACAAAATTTCCGTTAAAGGCGACAGGGCCGAATCCCTGGAAGGCAAGTGGCATGTTGATGTTTATGTCAATGACACGCTTTATAAATCCAATTCATTTTATATTTCAAAAAAAACAGAATCCGTGTTTGTTGACGTGAATGTGAACGTTCCCAGGACCGCCATGAAAAATCCGGATGCCGTGGCCGTGGTGATCGGCAATAAAAACTACTGGCACAAGGATGTCCCTGAAGTCAAATATGCCATCCGGGACGCGGATGCCGTCAGCGAATATCTGGTCAAGACCCTGGGATATCGTGAAAAAAATATCATGACCCTATATGATGCGCCGGTGAGCGTATTTAACGAACTTTTCGGCACCAGCAGCAATCATAAAGGCAAACTGTTTAATTTCATCAAGCCCGGAAAATCCGATGTTTTTGTCTACTATTCCGGCCACGGCGCACCGGATTTAACAGCCTCCGAGACGGAAAAAAAAGCATACATCGTGCCGGTGGATTGCGACCCGGCCAGCGTGTCAATGAACGGTTATTCCTTGGATCTGCTTTACAGCAACCTGGCCAAACTGCCGGCTCGCCACGTTACGATCATAATGGATACCTGTTTTTCCGGGGTCAGCGGCAGCGGGGAAACCTTTATCAAAAGCTACAGCCCGTTTATCCTCCCGGTAAAAACCGTTTCCGTCCAGCAACCCAATACGATATCCATCACCAGCGCCCAGGGGAGCCAGGTCAGCAGTTGGTATGAGGAAAAGCAGCACAGTCTGTTCACCTATTTCTTTTTAAAGGGGATGCAGGGAGCGGCGGATGCCAACAAAGACGGTAAGGTCACTTATCAGGAGATGTATGACTATGTCTCCGACCCCCATGACGGCGTGCCGTACTATGCAAGGAGACTGTTTAACGGCCGGGAGCAGATGCCGACCATTGACGGTTCGAACATGGATAAAGTGCTGGTAATATATGAATAGCCGCTATAAACGAAAACATGCCCGCAAATTCAACAAAGGCGGCTTGAGTTTATTTAAGCAAAACCGGAATAAAGGAGCCTTGTCGTGAAGCTGTTTTTAATCAGAACAATTTCATTGATCGTTTCCGTGGTGATGATACATTTCGCCATCGCCGGCCCGCTATACGCGCAAAATTATCATTTTGCCGCCAATACAAAAATCACCCCGCACGAACCGGTCATTATTATTAAAGATATAAATAAAAGCAGCGATACCGAAGAAAGCTGGTTTTCAAAATACAAATGGTGGCTTCTGGCTGGTCTGGTGGTGGTCGGCGGCGCCGCGGCAGCCGCTGGCGGCAGCAGTGGTGGTGGTGGTGGTGGTGGAGAGGGGGGAACCATCTCCTTCGGATGGTAGAAATAACGACATCAGCCGGCGATTCAACCTGTCAGCAACGCGGCCCTTGCAAGGCTTGCCAGGATGTTGTCAATGGATTGATCAAGGGACTGCCGGATCTTTTCCGTATCCGTTAACGGTAAATCATATTGCGACAGGGTAAATATTTTGTTTTCCGCCAGTGCCGCCAGATGGTCCAACAAATCTTCTTTATTTTTAGTGCCGTCCAGCAATGGAATCAGATGGAGTGTCAAGACATCGGAATTTACCGTCTCATGCCGCGGATTGACGATGCACTGCCGGTGGCGGACCTGATACCTGGTCAGATCGCATACCATTGGCGTGCTTCTCACCGTCGCGGAAAAATCTCCCTGCCAGGTGTTTAGTCCAACAGCGCCGGACACGAAACAATGCAGCAGTCCCCGGCCCAGCTCTTTATGCCAGTCCTGACTTTCTGTAACCTTTTCGCCAAAAATTTCCGAAAGCCGGGCCAGACAGCCGTCCAGCAACGCTTCATATCTCACGGCTTTCGGCCAGTTCTCCCGCAGTAGTTGAAAACCGATCTTTATGATGGGATTTTCCGTTTCGATCCATCTTCCGTCCGCTGTCCGGAATTTCTGCATTTTACCCGCCGACATGTCGATGGCGTCATTTTCCGGAGTCACGGATGATGAAATCAGGAGCCCTTTGAGACAATCCGCATCCAGCATGCGTTTCAGGTCCTGATCTTTTCCACACAACAGGGTCTGCCGGAACTGCCGGTTGCGCAAAAAATCCATATACTGTTCTTTCTGAACAATATTCTGGCTGACGTTCTCCAGGGTATGATTGACCTCATCTGAAAACTCATTGTTAAACATCATGGAAAAACTCGCGTCCGCCAGATACTGCAAACCTTTTTTTTCCGCCCGGTCAATAAACTGATGAAAATAGATGGGCGTGTTGACCACTTCGAGATAATCATGAAAAATAAACCAGTCTCCGCTGGACTGAATGCTTTCCAGCTCATTTTTTAACAGACAGGCATATGGATCATTGGCGTTATGACCCACGGCTCCGGCAAGAAAATCAATAAATGCCTTGGCCTGGGCAATGCGCCGGCCCGGTTCGTCAAACTGATTGGAATGATACAGCATCATGTGACGCAGCATCTCCCGCATATGCCAGCCTGGATAAGTGTTGTAGCTGATATAGACAACCCCCTGTTCCGCGAGATTGCTTGACGCAATGGACAGAATCTTATCCTGAACCGATGCGGGCACCCATGAAAAAACGCCGTGACAGATGATATAGTCAAACAATCCCCAGGAATTGTCAACGTCGAGAATGTTGCCATGGTGAACGCGGATATTTTTTAGCCCCAGATTATTGATGGTCTGCTGCGCGGTTTTCGCATGCCCGTCGGCGAGTTCAATGCCGACAAACTCGCTCTCCGGTAAAAAATACGCCATGGGAATGATATTGCCGCCTGCCGCGCAGCCGAGTTCCAGCACCCGGCAACAAGTCACCGGCGCCGGTGTCAGGTTGAAAATCCGGCCCAGGGTCGCCAGCCGGTCCGGATGGCTGTTTGGGTAGGCCTGGCTGTAATAGGGAACATCCGCATAGCTCTTCTTGAGCCTGTCAATATCGGGATCATGCATGAATTTTACCGAATACCTTTCAATTATGGCGCAATGATGACTTTTGTCTGGCTGGGGGAAATCTGCGCGCCGGCCGGGACGTTCGCGCTGACGCCGTTGTGGGCGGTAATGGATGTGGCATGAACGCAGCCGTCTCCCTGAATTTTTACTTTTGAGCTGGCTTTTTTAAAGGTGATTTTTCCCATGTTCATGCCGGACATCACCCCTTTGTTAACCCCGGCCTCATCTCCCATGGAGCGGGGGATCTCGGATTTTTTCGTCACAGCGGCTTTGCCGGCAATTTTCACTTTAGTGGAGGTTTTACTGGCCTGGCTCACGGACCCTTTGTTAGGGTATGGGGTGGGCACCGGGCTGGGGGCCGGCGGCGCGGGCGTCAGACAGACATCCGGAACCCCCAATGTATCGCCTCCGCCTTTGCTGGACGCCGGAAATATGGCAACCATATTTTAGTAACTCCTGAGATTATAAATTCGCATCGTCATCCAAGGTGGATCTTCTCGCCTTTGACCTTGACGTCATCTTCCGCCTTGATCACGGAGGATTTGCTTTTCAGATGAAACGTCTTGTTTATCAGCATTCGCATCCGGCCGGCTTTTACCTGATTTAAATTTTCCATGGTCCGGTATGAATTTTTTGTTTTTTCAATAAGGGTGGCGGCGGTGGTTTCAATTTTACCGGCCAGCAGTTTCAGGGTTCCAATCTTATGAACAGCCGTTTTAATCGTATTTACCGCTTCATCAAGAACAACACCGGCCCGGCGGGCCGTCACCTTTACTTCCAGAGCGGACGCGTCAATTTTGCCCGGTAAAATCAACAACGCCGACTTCAGGGCTTCAACGATTTTCCCGGCCGACAATTGAATCCCGGACCTTGCGGTTATTTCCACGTGATGGCCTTTTAAACGAAGATTTCCGGCGGCATTGAGCTCCATGTCTCCCTTGGGCGCCTCAAAAACGACATGTTGCGCGTCGGAAAAAATCCGTGCTTTCTTTGATGCCGGGTCATATTCAAACAACAATTCATGGGTATGGGAATAAACATTTAAGATCTGGCCGTTTTCGGAACTCACGATGGAGGCGAACTTGCCGTCAGCCATGTTCAGCCGGACATTGCCGGAAGCGGGCGCCGCCTGCGACAAAATGCCGATGACAAAAAACTCACCGCTGTTGTTTTCGATAACCAACACTTCATCCCCCGCGGCCGGAGGCGGAGAGATGGAAATCAGGGGTCTTGCCGTCGTCTCCGCCGCGCCTTGCCGGCCGGTCACGGCAATGCGCAAATAATTTTCGGAAACATCCTGTTTGATCACCCGGGCCGGGCCCAGATAGTTTTCAACAGCGCATTCCTGATATAGTTTAGCGATATTGTGCATAAGATCCTCCGTGCAGAGCGTTCACCCCTCGCTGACTCATCGTATAATAAACACAAAACCTTGACAGGGATTTACGCGCCTTGAATTTGTCTTGTCCTTTTTCTGCATTGCCGTCAGAATCTGAGCCATCAAATTCATCTCATGGTATCCAAACTCGCGATAATGTTTCCCGGTTAACGCGGCGTCGGCGGTTTCCAGGCCTCCGCGTACGCCAGGTCCGGGTCCGTGTAATCCGCCAGCGTTCTGTCCGACCCCTTCCAGTTTGTTTGGTGGTCGTTTATCCGGTGCAGAACCGACTGGCTCAAATCAGCGCCGGAGAAATCCGCATCCCTTAAAACAGCATAAGAGAAAACAGAATACGGAAGTCTGGCATAGATAAATCGCGCCCCGGCGCAGTCCGCATGATTAAATTCCCCCCTATCCATCCGTGCCGCGCTGAAATCGGCATGTTTTAATATCGCATGATCAAACCTGGCGCAGCGGCAGTCGGCTTTTTTAAAGGAAGCATGCGTAAGATCGGCTTTGGAGAAATCAGCGGTATGGCAGCAGGCGCTGTTAAAGACGCAGGACCTTAGCCGGGCGTTTTCAAAGCAGGCCTGGCGGCAGACGGCATTATCAAGCCGGGCCGATTCCAGATCAGCCTCCCCGAAATCCGAATCCGTAAAGTCAAATCCCCGCAGATCCATTGCCTTAAAACATGTTTTTCGCAAATTGCATAATAAAAAGGCGGTATTTTTAAGAATGGTCTTTGAAAAATCAACCCCTTCAAAATCAGTGGATGTTATTTTTGCGCCGCTTAAAGTAATTCCGCCAATATCAGCGCCGGCCATTTCGCAACTTGTCAGCACCGCTCCGGAAAAATCCGCATCTTTCAGGTCCGCGCCGGCAAACGCGGTGTTTTCCATTCGGGCATCGCGGAAATCAGCCCCGCCGAGATCGGCATTTGAAAAATCCGCATCCGTCAGGTTGGCCCCGGAAAAACAAGCGCCCTTCAAGCGCGTCTCTGAATAATCCGCGCCCGTTAAATCAAGATGGGAAAAATCACAACGTTCAAAAATGGACTCGGTAAAAACCGCTCCTTTTAAGTCAGACCCATGAAAAAAGGCGCCGGTCAGATCGGCCTGGCTGATTTCCGTTTCATGCAGGTTTTTGCTGGACAAATTCATACCTGCCATCCTGCATTTTATAAACCGGCATCCGGACAGATCCGACGGCAAAAAACCGTTGATCCCCGTCAAATCGGATTCGGATATGGACACTTTCTCAAATTGGGCGGAGCGAAAGTCTGTGTTGATCAATTGGCAATTTATAAACTGAGACTGAATCAGGCGGGCGCTGTTAAAGCTTGAATCAATCAAGCGGCTTTGCTTGAAAATAATGCAGGATAAATTCGCGCCTTCAAAATCCGCTTTCTCGATCAGGCAATTTTCAAATTCCGCGGCACTAAGGTCAGCGGTCATAAATACGGAATCAGTAAGGTCGGCTTCCCAGAACCGGGTCCCGATAAGGGTTGACTCTTTAAATCCGGCCCCTGTCAGGGCCATACGGCCTTTTGCCAGACCAGAAAATCCCGACTTTTTCAGAATTTCAATATCCTGATCACGGAAGCCGACCGTTGAAAAATCGGTTTCAACTGCGCCGGGATCGCCTACCGGCTGGTTATCAGCCATAAAAAAGGCGCCGGACAGATCACAATTTTCAAACACGATATCTTTGCAATCGCAGTTGACAAAAATTGTCCCCGTTAAATTTACCCCTGAGAACCTGGCTTTTTTCAAATTGACACGGTTAAACATGACACCCGCCATAATCCCTTGGTTGAACACGGCGGCCCTTAAATTTGTATCATCAAAAACCACCCGGGTCAGGGTGGCGTTTTCCAATGTGAGTCCGGAAAGATCCATCTTTGAAAACATCCGGTCCTCAAGAGGATGACCGCTTCGAACATGCTTTTCTATCTGGTCTGGTGATAAAAATTCCATTATTTTCTGGCCAGTTTTGTCATTTTCAGGTTGGCATGTTCAAACCTGGCGCCCTCAAGAGCGGCATCCAGAAACTCAGCCCCGTAAATGTTAGACGCCCTGAAATCGGTCATTGTCAGATCCGCTTTTTCAAGACTGGCTTCAAACAGATTCATGGTCATGCACCGGGCCTGACGCAGATTGGCTTTTGAAAGGCGTGCGTATTTCAGGTCCGATCCCACAAAATTGGCCGATTTCAAGGATGCGGAAGCAAAATTGGCCCCTTCCATGACCGACAGGGAAAAATCCGCCTGATCAAGTATGGCATGTTCCCAGATGGAATACGGGCCAACCGCCTTTTGAAAATTCCCGCCCGTAAAATCGGTTTTTCCGGAGGCCCGAAGGCCGGATAAATCCGCGCCTGTCATATTAACGCCAGGACCGTGCGCATTTTCCACGCTGGCTTCGACTATAACGGCCTGGGCCAGATTGGCGCCGGACAGCCTGCTTCCGCTAAAATCTGCTGCCCGGCATCGGCTGTTTGTTAGAGAAGCACCGGTTAAATCAGCTTCACAGAAGCTTGTGTTTTCCGCATTGCAGCCGTCTAATCGGGAATGCCTTAAATCAGCCTGATCAAACACTGCGTCTCGCAGATCCGCGCCCCTTAAATCCGCGCCGGCAAATATGGATTCCGACGCATCGACATCTTTCAACACCGCCCCTGACAGATCGGCAGAAGATAGATCGGCTTTGGAAAGGGTCGCGTTTTTAAAATTGCAGGATGTCAGGATGGCTTCTTTTAAATTGACACCGTCTAAAACCGCATCGCTGAAATCTATTCCCCGCATATCCAGCCCGGAAAGATCCAGGCCGCTGAGATCTTCTCCGGAAAATCCCTCCCCTCTGACAATTCTTTCTATAATTATCTCACGGGTCAGGGGCGATTCCGGCATCTCTTCTTCGATTCCCAACCCTTTTAGAATTCGGGCTTCTTCCTGCCGGTCCCCTTCGGTCGGTTCCGGGAGTTTCCGGTCCGGATCAATGCCGGCAGCCGTTAAAGCCGCCCGGATTTCCGCATCGGCTTTTTTTATCTCTTCTTCGACATTAATATTATCGACGATAAGCGGTTCTTCATCCAGCGAGCCTATGTCTTCATCAGATGTTTTGTCTTGTTCTGAAGTCTGCTTTAAAAAAAGCCCGTGATAAGATTCTTTGGTTTGGGGGGTGTCTTCAAGTCTTTCCGAAACAATAAAAACATCTGAAATTTCGTCATACTCTTCAGATAAAACCGGAAACACCGTTCGCCATACCAGCACCAGCTTTTCGGTTTCCATATCCACCCACAGGGTGTCGAGATTGAGTTTCGCCTCAATAAAAAGTAATTTGTTTTGATCGGCAGGGTCCTGTTTATGGATGAACAGCCGGGGTTTTATGCCGGGCAGCCGGCTGTGATAGGCAGAAATCCGGGGATGCAGGTTTTCAAAAAAAAGCGGTTCATCCCCTTTTAAATAGCCTTCCACCTGCATATCAATCGGGGCGGCATTAAAATATCCCCAGTCAAAGTCCGCCGGGTACCAGGGCCAACGTTCCTTGAGCCAGCTTCCTTTATAGGTTCCCAGTTTTGACCGCCGCTGGGGCCAGAAACTGCCGATGGGACCGAAACCAGCCGGGTCCGGCCGGCTGCCGGGAGATGCTACCAGATCTTTTAAATCTTCGATATTGGGCAGGGGCCATCTTACCGCACCGTCTGCGTCCTTAAATTTTGCGGCTCCTTTTCCCACAGGATTTTTCTCAAATTCCGCGCCGCCGAAACTGTTTTCATAACGCAATTCCATTTGCGCAAACGGTTCGGGATTTGAAATTGTCCGGGAAATGGGGTTCCAGTAGCGGTTGCCGAAAACCCCCAGGGTTTTTGACCATCCTCCAACGCCGAAAGTCGCTTTACAGGCCTGAACCGGCCTGCCCCGCGGGGCATGGCATTTCCCCGCCAGAAGCAGGTCGGCCCGGGGTTTATAATAGGCGAAATCCGATTCATAGAACCGGCTCCCCTGCCCTTCATCATCATCGGGATAGAGCACATCTCCGGTAGGAAAAAACGGATCATCTGAAAATGCTGCGTTCCCTTCATGCACCAGATCAAATGTCCCTTTGACAATCAGGGTGAGACTGTGCTTGGGGAATCCGATTCTGCCGGCAAGGGGGGCGCACTGAAATGGTGTCTGATTCACAAATTCCATATAAATGCTGAACTTTCAGGTCTCTACCTATTTGCTTTCACTGATGGATTTTCAAAATTACCGTTCACTTTCAATTTTTCATCCATTACCACATTGTCCGTAAAAGCTGTTCTGCCGCCGATGGTGACGCTGCCGTTCATTCTCACCATGCCACCGCTAGACGTGATAACAACGCTCGGCGAGTGTATTTTTATGGATCCTGGAGTCATCACAATAGAGCTCCCTCCACAGGTGATTTTAACCGCTGCTTTCCCATCGATTTCATTGATCGGCGCTTCGACTAGATTTTTCACAGCCGATTTTTCAATGGAAAAACCACCAGCCGCGCTTAATTTTAAACCGGCAAAGACTTCCGAAGATACGGCAAGACATCGCGACGATTTAGCCCCGACAAACAATTCATCCGTTACCGCAAGATTTTCGCTGGACTTTACCCCGACATAGGTTTCAAAGGTTGCCGCCAGACTTTTGCTGGTTTTAACCCCGACAAAGGTCTCATGGGATGCGCCGTGCATGGTTGAGGTTTTGGTGCCCATAAAATCTTCGGTAGTGGTGCCGACGGTTTTGGATACGACATTATCCTTGAATGTAATGGTTGCCCCGCCGTCACATTCATATTTGTATGTTGCCCCGTGCTTGACGTAGACATCGCCGTCTGTCAGGCGTTTTTCAGGGCCATGGACTTTTCGGACATAATCGCCTAATGTTTTAAAAAATAAATTTCCCTCATTAGGCGCCCCAAGGGAAATCACCGTCCCCTGGGTGGGCGACGACAGATGAATCTGCTGCCCGCCGTCGTTGTCTTCGATTCTGATCTGATTCCCGCCCCCGGTCCGGATAACACTGGCGGTCTGGTTTCCGCCGGTGACCGGACTCATGGTATCGGGATTGGGCACGGAGCCTGAAATAATCGGCCGGTCCGGATCACCGTCAATAAAGGTCAACAGCACTTCCGTGCCTTTATGAAGCGGAAAATGCATACCGTAGTTTGCACCGGAATACGGCTGGGCCATGCGGACCCAGCGGGATGCCCGGCCTTCTGAATTGCCGCTCTGATCAAAGGGCAGAACCACCTTGTAGCGGCCCTCATCATCGATTTCCGCGTACTGGCCGTCGCCGGCCGCGTCGATGGTGGCGTTCATGGTGCCGTATATTTTTGGGCGGGGGGTATTGCGTTCCGGCCGGAACTGAACGTCCGCCGGAATGGCCATAAACTGGTTCTCATATCCCGGTCTTTCATCGGGCGACTCCGGGTCTTCGGATGGACCCTGGGACAAATACCGGGTCTGCTTGCCCTTATGCGCCACCTCGATGATCAGATAACGCTGATTGTAGCTGTCCCGGTAGTGACCGGCCAGTTCAAACAGATATCCGGGCTTAAGATGCGCCGCGGTGCTCTCACCGTAAAATACCTGCTCCCGGCACATCAGTTCTTCCGCCCGCACCCGGGCCAGGGCGTTTCCTTCTTCCGTGGTTTTAAAATGCTCGCCGTAAATATAGACCGTTCCCCTGCCCCCGGCGGCGTCCACATCCGCCTCCCCCCGGAGATCAAGGGTGGGCCGGCGGTAATTGTAATCTTTCAACACTACCCGGGCCGGAAGTATCTGGTGTCGGCAGATAAACGACCGCACCGCGTCTTCTTCGGGCGGCGCAAAACCCGACGGCGGGATATAACTGATGGTCGCCTGTCCGGAAACATTGGCATGGGATGTGGAACTGTCCGTAATAATAAGCTTATCGCCGTTTTCCGTCTGCTCAAAATAATAATAGATGCCCTCCCGTTCCATGCGCCGGGACATAAACGCGAAATCCGACTCCTGAAACTGACAGATATACTCCCAGCCCGGATAATCGGCGGTCAGCCGGGTATCATAGTCACTGCTGGTCAGCCCGGTCTGGGCCAGTAATTCTCGGATGATGTCTTCGACGTTTTTCTCCAGAAAAAGCTCGTTGTCCCGTGCCAGCGTTGCCTGCCAGAAGCGCGGCACCAGAACGCCGCGGTAAAATATATGTTCATCCACCTCCTGAAGCTGCTCAAACCGGGCCATGAGCCCATAAACCGGCAGTTCCGCGTCCGGTGTGACAATCTTAAATGTCGCCGGATTCTGGAGCACCGCCCGGACATCAATGTCCGGATCATCGGATGAAAGGGTGATGTCGAATTCATAAAGCCCGGAAATGCGCTCAATGCCTTTGAATCGCACAACCTCAAAGGTCTCTTCCGGACAGGCATCTGAAACAAATGTAAAATTTTTCTGTTCCTGATAGGTCTTCATTCGGCCTTTCCTTTGAAACTGATGTCAAATGTGCCGTCTTCTGATATTTTGAGGTGCACATGGGCGGGCATTTCTTCTCCGGCCATACGGGTCAGTATCTCCTGGGACATGCGCGGCATGATGCTGCCGGAAACGATATAATCGATATTTCTGGCGCCGGTTTCGACTTCCGTGCAGCGGGCCGCGATCTGGTTGACCACATCATTCGCATAAGTCAGCTTCATTTTGTGGGTTTCCGCCAGCCGGTTTACCAGTTTATTTAATTTCAGAACCACAATATCTTTTAAAATATCTGTTTTTAACGTCAGATACGGCAGCACCGTCATCCTGGCCAGCAGCGCGGGTTTGAAATGATTGCTTAAAATAGGCCGCACCGCCTGACTGATGACGTCGATGGGCAGGTCCTCGTCTCCGGAAGTCATTTCCGTGATGACATCCGTGGCCAGGTTGCTGGTTAAAAAAATCACCGTGTTTTTAAAATCAATCAACCGGCCTTCGCCGTCCGACAGCATCCCCTTGTCAAATACCTGATAGAAGAGATTAAGCACCTCCAGGTGGCCTTTTTCCACTTCGTCGAGCAGCACCACGGAATACGGTCGCTGGCGGACCGCTTCGGTCAAGACCCCGCCTTCTCCGAAACCCACATACCCGGGCGGCGAGCCGATCAGCCGGCTGACGGTGTGTTTTTCCTGGAATTCACTCATATTCACGGTGACCATGAAATTTTCGCCGCCGAACAGCAGATCCGCGATGGCCAGACCGGTTTCGGTCTTGCCCACACCCGAAGGCCCCGCCAACAGAAATACCCCCAGGGGTTGGGTGGGATCTTTGATGCCGGCCTTGGCGGCTTTAATCACCTCGGCAATCCGGCCCAGAGCCTGATCCTGGCCCTTGATCCGCTGTTTCAGATTTTCTTCAAGATGAATGATATTTGCGGCCTCATCCCTCATGAGTTTTCCCAGGGGAATTCCGGTCCAGTCGGAAACCACCTTGGACACCACATCCGGGTCCACCTCCGTGTGCACCAGGGAATATTCCTTCTGAATCACCGCAAGTTCTTTGACCGCGGCATCCATCAGGGTGGAAAGCTCCTTTGTCTTTTCCGGCGACGGATCTCCCGAACTTTTCAGCTCATACAGGGACCGGCGGCATTCAATAATCTGTTTCGCAAGATCCTTTTCTTTTGTCCACCGGTCGCTTAATTGCGCAATATCAGACTTCAACACCTCAAGATCCCGGTCAATTTCGGCCAACCGCTCGGCATCTATTTTAAAACCATTGAGCTGATCTCGCACCAGCGCATTTTTTTCGCGATCGAGATTCTGAATGGATCTTTCCTTATCCTCGATCACATCCGGTTTTGCCGTCAGCAGCACCTTGACCCGTGCCGCGCTCGTATCGAGCAGATCGACGGCCTTATCCGGGAGCTGGCGGCCGGAAATATATCGACTGGACAATTCCGCGGCGGCCCGGATGGCATCGTCTCTGACCGCCACGTGATGGGTTTCTTCATATTTGCTTTTCAATCCGCGCAGGATGACTACCGCGGTTTCTTCGGACGGCTCATCCAGTTTCACCAGTTGAAACCGGCGGGCCAGGGCCGGGTCTTTTTCAAAATATTTTTTATACTCCGACCAGGTGGTGGCGGCAACGGTTCGAAGTTCCCCCCGGGCTAGGGCGGGTTTCAATAGATTGGCCGCGTCGCTCATGCCGGCGGAACCGCCGGCACCGATTAAGGTGTGGGCTTCATCGATAAACAAAATAATCGGTTTTTCCGATGATTTAATTTCCGTGATCACGGATTTTAAACGGTTTTCAAATTCTCCCTTCATGCCGGCCCCGGCCTGGAGCAGTCCCATGTCAAGACCCAGAATCGATACATCCCGCAACAGATCCGGTACGTCTTCCTCCACCACCCGCAGAGCGAGCCCTTCCACGACGGCTGTTTTTCCCACGCCCGCTTCGCCGACAACAATGGGGTTGTTCTTGCGCCGGCGGGCAAGGATATCCACCATCTGACGGATCTCCCGGTCCCTGCCGAACACCGGATCAATTTCTCCGTCTCTTGCTTTCTGTGTGAAATCAACGCAAAACCGCCCCAAGGCCGTGGCGTCGGACGGCAGGTCCGCATCTTCGGATACGTCCCGACGCCGGTCCCCTTCTTCTTCAGACCCTTTCACGATTTCCCGGAAGCGGGACAAGAGCGCATCTTTACTGATGGTTCGCAGCAAATCGGCGCATTCTCCGGAAGAAAACTGCGCGGGCCGGTTTAATAAGGCCAGGATCATGGCGCCCGACCGGATTCGGTTTTCCCCCAGATCAATGGATCCCACCAGCCAGGCCTCCTGAAACCAGTCCATCAGCAGCGGTGAGAATACGGGTTTAGAAGCGTTCCCGGATTTCAGGCTTTCTAAAGACCGGTCGATAATTTTTTTCAGCCGTGACGGATCAATTTCAAAATAACGCAGAATCAGCGGAAGATCGCTTTGAGGATTTTCCAGCAACTTTAGAAGCATGTGTTCCAGGGTAACTTCATAATGGGTCCGGGAAACGCAAAGCCCGGCAGCGGCCTCAAGGCTTCTGGTGCAATAACTGTTTAAACGCCCCAAGAGTGATTTGATATCCACGGTAATCATTGACTGACCTCCCGGCCGGCCGGCGAAGGGCCGAATAAAGGGTGTGCATTTATGGTGACGCGGGAACTTGAGGGCGGTAATACGTCCTGACTTCTCCAACCTTTTGACCTGAAAAAATCCATGTATTCAGCCCGAGTTCCGAACGAGCGGCATCACCAAGGCACACGGTTTTTGCCTGACCTTTTGCAAGAATTACTTCCACATCATACTCAAGTGAATCTAAAACATACATATTCACCAGAAGGCGCACCCGATTATAACTATCAGACCCGGGATGAAAAGCGCTGAATTCCCTGTTATCCAGCGGACCGACCCGCACCCTGAACTTTCCCATGCGGTCGGTAATCTGCTCGCCGAGAAAACAGTTGCTCCCCAGACGATGGGCCGCCGATCCCAGGGTGAGCTTCTGATCTTCAGGAATTTTAGCCTTTCTTTCAATGCAAGGGAGAACGGAAACCGGCAACCCGCCCAGAACATCTTTTAATATGGTCTCAAGACCGAGCGCGGATCGCGGCATCTGGGTGAATAACCCCAGATAGCGGACCAGACTGGATGCATCAGGGATCTGGGCGCGGAGGGTGCTGTGGCCGATACCCAGAAGACAGAAAAGTCGCTCCGCGTACTGTCCGCTCTCCTCCTCAACGATTTTAAATGCCTGGTGATATTTGGTGCAGCAGTCATAAAACAACTGGTAAAGACGCTGATTGATGATATCAATAAACTCTCTGGCAACGGATTCATCTTCTGCGGCCTCATCAATCAGATCTTCGGTATAAAAAACAGGCAAAGGGGAGGATGCGCCGTATAATCCCAGAAAATTCACCAGCATCTGAAACCGGCTGCCCTCAGAATCACTTTTTTCTTCAATCGCTTCGACATCCGCTTTGGGAAAACCCAGGGAAAGATTGGGTCTGATCCAGAGCGGAATCTTGCCGGAGACATGCCCCGGTTTCTCAGCAGCGGATTTTCTGTTTAACAGATGCAGCAGCCGCACCGCCTGAAAAAATGAAAAAGAATGCCCCTCTTTCAATAAATCCAGTTTAAGTTCCGATGTCATATCAGCGGATGCGCGCCTATCCGGGCCGGCCATTGATATTCATCTCCCCGGACCGTCTCCTGGATGGACAGCCGCGTATACGTATTAATAGAAGCATAGTTGCCCAGAAAATGATCCAGGATGCTGCCGAAAAGGAAAAAATCTCCAAAACCCGAAAAATGGTCCAGCCGGGCTTTCATCAGTATATCCTGACCGCGCATCATCACACCGTTAACCAGCCGGTCGGAACCTTTTGCAGCAACGCGTTGAATACCTGAAATACGTTTTTGATTGGCGATAAAGGCGCTTTTGTCGCGCGTTTCTTCAAAATTATACAGTTCCAGAATGGTTTTCAGGTTCTCCGCGTTTGAAAGGGAGAGGTAATTGAGCGAGAGATGAGAAAGCAACCGCCACAGCAGGTTTTTGCCAAGGGGCGGGAGAATATTATTTGTCGGCGGCGTGATATTCTTGAAAGTCACCAGCTCGGGAGAGGTGCTGGTGGGCTGGGAAATATCGCCCGTTTGAAGCCCTTCGGGCAGGTTGGCGTTGGTGCATTGAATTTTTGGGGAAATAATTTCCGTTTTATTCAACCCGGCCCCGGGCGGATAGCTAAAGGACAGATAAACATCCAGCCCGGAATTTACCGGCGAATGCCGCAGACGTGAATAATAAACCGGGTCAGTGGAATGGGCGGCGGAAAACATGTCAAACGGAGAATATGTTTTTTCCTTAGCCGTGCCCTGAACAAATCCGGTCACTTTTTCCACGGAATAGACCTGATAATGCCGCTTATCCTGACCCGATGGACGGACCAGATAGTCTCTTCGCCGGTGATCGAGGCGGATAGGATCGGCTTCATTGGGGAAAACATTGACGGCAGGTGATGCGCACAGAGAAAAACTTGATTTATGAATCCTGGGCAGCGGCGTCGGCAGCTCTTCGAATTCAAACACAATTTCAAACTTATTGCCGCTGCCCCGGTTTTTCCATCGCTCCCACCCGAAAAGATCCAGAAAAAGAAATTTGGACGGGAGCACAAAGTATTCCTGAAGAATGCGAAACCCGGGAAAAGAATTCGACGGATAAGGGAGAAGACTTTCGTTATTTGAAAATCCCCCTGGCCGCAGATCATCCGTCGACAATAAAGCCGACGTGCCGCCTTCAAGGGGCG
Source organism: Desulfobacteraceae bacterium (assembly GCA_003597945.1). Lineage (GTDB taxonomy): Bacteria > Desulfobacterota > Desulfobacteria > Desulfobacterales > Desulfosalsimonadaceae > SURF-33. Next base: position 35,447 of record QZJS01000040.1, read on the forward strand.
TGATAATAATCTGCCGCAGCTTTCGCAGCATCAGCAGATAAAGATCCGCCGCGCTTGAAAAATCACCGGCCAGAAAAAAACGCAGATGACCGGGATTCCAGTCAGAAAGCAACGGTCCGGTTATCTCCATCTGGACCGATATTGCCGGCGGACGTCCGGCGGATTCCCTGAAATAAGCATCCATCAGCCTGACGGGATGGACATCCACGTCATAGCGGGTCTGAAAAAGACACGGCGTGCCGTCTACCGGAACAGACGCGACATGAACACCGGCCGGAATTTTTAACGACTGCTTGAGGGACGGTTTGGGAGCGAACTCCATAATCGTTGCCGAAGGCACGGGACGCAGATAATGGGGCCAGATCAGATGGACCAGTTCATGGATGATTTCCGGAAACTCGTCATCAAGTTTTTGTCGCAGCAGGGCCGTTAAAAAGGCCACTCCTTCCAGAAGCCGTTCCACGTCCGGATCAGACGACGGCCCGCTCAGCATGGGCGCAACGGCAGGATGGGCTTCTGAAAATTCCGCCCCCAGCTCTTTTAAATAACTGATTTCCTGTTGGAAATATCGATTCAGCAAACCCTATCCCCTGATGCTGATTTTGCCGTCAGATCCCATCTGGCTCTCAAATACCACCGGGTGATCCTGGTATTCTCCGGCCAGTCTGGCGATAATCTGGAAGTTCAATGAGAGAACGTCATCCTCCCGGGGCACGAATTTAACCCGCACGGATTTTAACCGGGGTTCGTATTTGATAATGGTTTGCCGAAGGGATTTTTCGACATCCCGAAGGCTTGCCGGATATCCGCGCAAATATTCCGTTAAGTCCGGCATTCCGTAATCTTCGGCAATCTGGACCCCGCCCTGCCGGGTATTGAGCACTCTCACCAGATGCCTTAACACGGACGCGATAATTTTTTTCGGATCTTCCGTGGTGCTCCGGTCCGGCTGTTTTTCCCGCAACCGGATGCGTTCGATCAGCCGCTCTTCTCTCATTTTGTTTCCAGACGATGTGGGCTGCCACTTTTAGGCACCCGGCGTTCTCCAGTCGTCATGCCCCGAGGTGCCGGCGACTTCATGGGTCCAGGTAATTCTCCGGTAAGAGAATGAAACATCTTCCAGATGAGTAAACGATGCCATGCCGGGATCCTGGCAGTTCGGCATGCGGGCCCTGATATTGGTGATGATGGCATCTTCCAGGGCAATGGTAAAGTAATGTTCCGGGGTCCCGCTGGTACTGGTGCGGTACCACTTGATTTCGCAAGTTGTAAGCCGTTCTCCTGTTGTCAGGGCGGCATACAGGAGCGGTGAGCTTTTATCAAATACCTTGGTGATAGTCAGCGGCCTATGCACGCGCTGCCCGGTGGGCTGACCGCTTTGCGGATCAGTGGGAACCGTCACCGTATGATCAAATGCCTGCACCAGAATTTCATCTTCATGCCCTTCCTGGTATGTGTTTCCCACACTGTCCTCGGTAAACGCGCCGCTGGTGATGGGCCCCTGACTTGAACCTTCAATGCTCATAAAACATGGTGTCGGCATGGCGTCTCCTCCTTTTTTGGGTTATGGATCATGCATCATGAAACAAATAATGCCGGCCTGCCTGTTCTCAGGCAGAACCTTTTTCACAGGCATCTTCCTGATTATTTCATAAAGAGATGTAAAACCCGCCTTACTCCTTATCCAGTTTGCCAACAAGGGAAAGGGTAAAACTGGCGCCCATATACTTAAAATGAGGTCTCACTTTCAACCCCACCCGGTACCATCCGGGTTCGCCTTCCACGTCTTCCACCGAAACCTGGGCCTGGCGGAGAGGTCTTCTGCTTCTTACCGCCGGACTCGGATTATCCTGGTCCGCCACATACTGCCGGATCCATTGATTGAGTTCCCTGTCAAGATCGCTGCGTTCCTTCCAGGTCCCGATGTTTTCCCTCTGGATGACTTTAAGATAGTGGGCCAGCCGGTTGATCACCAGCATGTATGGGAGCTGCAATCCCAGTTTGTAATTTAATTCGGCTTCCTTGCCCTCCTTGCTGATGCCGAAATTTTTGGCCTTCTGCACGGAGTTGGCGGAAAAGAAAGCGGCGTTGTCACTCCCCTTGCGCATCGTAAGACCAATAAAACCTTCTTCGGCCAGCTCGAATTCCCGGCGTTCGGAGAGCAGCACTTCTGTGGGGATCTTGGTCTGAACGGCGCCCATGGCTTCGTATTGATGCAGCGGCAGGTCTTCCACGGCGCCGCCGCCCATGGGCCCGATAATATTGGCGCACCACCGGTACTTGGCAAAGCTGTCCGTGAGCCGGGAGGCAAAGGTAAACGCGGTGTTTCCCCACAGATAATCCTCATGACTGGCGGATACGTTTTCCACATAGTTAAATGCCTTGACCGGCTGAGTATCCGGCCCGTAGGGAAGGCGGAGGGAAAACCGGGGCAGGGTCAGAGCCACATATCTCGCGTCTTCACTTTCCCGGAAAGACTGCCATTTGGTGTACTGGGGCCCTTCAAATATTGATTTGAGGTCCTTTAGCTGGGGCAGGCCGAGATAATCATCCACCCCGAAAAATCCGGGACCGGCCGCGGCAACAAAGGGCGCGTGGGCCATGGCCGCCACGCTGGCGATGTTTTGCAGCAGCTTGATATCCTGGGGTCCCGGCCCGAAATCGTAATTTCCGATCATGGCCCCATAAGGCTTGCCGCCGAACTGGCCGTATTCCGCCGTGTACACGGTTTTATACAGACCGGACTTGGGGATTTCCGGCGCGTCCTCAAAATCTTCAAGCAAATCATCTTTGCTGACATTTAATATCTCAATTTTGATATTTTCCCTGAAATCCGTTTTATCCACCAGATATTTCAGGGACCGCCACGCGGATTCGAGTTTCTGAAACTGCCGGTTGTGCAAAATCGCATCCAGTTGAAGACTGAGCTTGTTGTCTATCTCGGCGATCATTTCATCCACATCGGCCTTGGACACCTTGTCCACTTTTTTGCCGGGTTCGATAAGCTGGGCGATCAGGGCTTCAACGCCTTTTCTGGCCAGACCATACGATTCATCGCTGGGTTTGAGTTTGGTCGCCTGGACGATATCTTCCAGAAGGGACGGCTGCGCTTCCGTTGTTTTTTCAGCGCCGGAAACACTCTGTTCTTGTTCTTCAGGCATACGATCCTCCTTTGTTATTCTTCTTGAACGCCGAGTTCTTTCAGCAATTGCTCCCGGACCGCCTCATCCTTGACCAGTTCCTGTACCTTTTTCCGGAATGCCGGGACATTGCTCAGGGGCCCTTTGAGTGCGGTCAGGGCTTCCCTTAATTCCAGCAGTTTTTTGAGCTCCGGCGTTTTTCTGGCAATGGCCTCGGGCTCAAAGTCTTTGATGGATTCAAAATTGAGATTCACGCTCAGCTCATCATCCGGCTCCCCTGAAACTTTATTGGGAACCGTCAGGCTCAGGCCGATATTTTGCTCCTTCAGGACTTCATTAAAATTATCTTTATCTATATTGATGGGTTCCCGCTCCTCAAGCATCCGGTCATCAGGGCTTTGCGTAAAGTCCCCCATTACCAGAATCCGCAGCGGAAGTTCGACTTCTTCCTTGGCGTCTCCGGTAGCCGGCCGATAGACAATGTTAACCCTTTCTTTCGGGGCAACAGATGCTTCTTTTGCCATTAGATCCCCCTTTCTGTTTTCGGTTTATTGATTTCACGATTATCTTCCATGATACTGTCCGAAAAAGCCTCTATTTGCCTATTCTTATCGCTTCAACCGGATCAATTTTCGCGATACGCATCAAGACTTCCGCCGCCTTATTTTTAAATTGATTTTCAGTAAAAGAAGCGTATCCGGACCAGACGGTCAACAGCACGTTTAATGCGAGCTTGGGATCCCACGCTTCCAGCCGGAATTGATCCACATCATCAATCATCAACTCAAGATGAGGCAGGGCCAGCGACTTTTTATCCGACCCCAGAAGAATTCGGCACAAAGCCATGCGCCATAAAAGTGATTCCTTTTGTGAGGCGCAATGGGAAAGCTCCGCATGAATAAGTCCGACCGCTTCGGCCGTCTGCATCTTTTTTACAAAATCCTGCGCTTTATTTATGGTCGCCGACATCTTATCCGCGGTTTCCGCGTCCTGGCCGCCGTCCGGGAATGAAATTCGTTCCACGGAAGCGGCGGGGCCACCCAGGGAAAGATTTCCAATCCACTGCCTGGTTTCCGGACCGGCAAAAGGGGTGCCGTCTGAAAAAGCCAGCCGGTCCAGCCCTTTCAGGCGGTGAAACAAAAATGCTGTTTCATCGCAAACCACGTTATGCGCGCTGATATATTCCTCTCCCAGATTAATCAACGCTTCAGCCGCAAACCGGTTTAAATCAAACCAGAAAATAAACTGCGACACCTTATATTCAGCCGCTCTGAGCAGAAACTGCCAGCTTTTGTTGGTTCTCAGATCCATGATATTTTGCAATTCATGGGGCGGCGGCGGCGGCACCTGGGTTTTATCGCCCACCACCGGCGGCAGAGCGGACACTTTGGACCAGGCTTCAATCCGCCGGTATCGGTATGCGGATGCGTCTTTGGAATTTTCTTCAAAAAGCAGAGACGCTCCCTGCCGAAAGCTCTTCAGTCCCTGCTGAATTATTTTTCGTGGATCATTTTCAGAGGCGCTTTTTTTCGGCTCTTCAACCGGTTTTTGAGATGCCGGAAGAGATACACCCGCTCTTGCCGCGGCAGACGACTGAATTTCAGAAAGCGTTTCCCGCGTTTTTGCAAAAGACGCGTTATCTTCCTGATGATCTTCACGAAGAGGATACGATGCTGAGCTTTGTTCGGCTTTATCCGCGCCTTCAGAAAGTCTTTTCACCTGACGCTCAATGGGGGTGAAGAGCGGCGGTTCCGGCAGTGCTTCCCCTAAAAAAGAAGTGAGCCCCTCAAGATGTTGTCTGATATCTTCCCATTTATTGTCACCCGATCCTCCGGCCGCGATCCCTTCGAGAGCGGATTCGGTTTTCTCGATCCAGAATTCAACAGCGCCCAGGCGGCCCCGCATCCTTTTTTTGGGGGGAAACATCTGGTCCCAGTACATGGTAACCATGTCGTGCAGAATGCGTAAACCGTCGGCCAGTCCATCTATCCGGCGGATATGGATCTGACTGACGGCAAAACAGCAGGCAACAAATAAATCCTTGGATTTTTCAGACAGGATTTTGGCGCTGATCTCATGGACCTTTTTCCAGTCCGCACCAGCCAAGGCCGACGGCGACGACAGTTTGTCGATCTCCGCCTGAAGCAGATCAAACTCGGGTTCATACCGGACATCATAACCCGCCGGCTGATCCGGAGAAATCGGTTCTTTTCCCAGAGCAAGAAAATCCATTATTCAAACCTTATGGCAGGACACATGTTTTTAATAATGCTTTGTCCGGGCAGCTCGAGAAAGGGCCTTTTCAAAAAGGGCCTTTCTCATAATCGATTTATAGTATTATTAAATGCTTTAAAAAGCCACAAAAAAATTATTCAACGAAAATCCCTTTGGCTGCCTTTTCCTGCAAACGGAACTTGGATTTTAATTAAATAATATAAAAACAATTAGTTAAATTTTTCAGGGCGACCAGAGCCGAATAAAATCTTCCGTATTGATCGGCCGGCGAAAAAGGGCCAGATAATGTTTTTTTTCCGTGCCGCCGATAAAAACAGTTTTGGGAGCTTCTTCAGCATAGGTTTTAGACAACGAACTCCACTTCCCTGCCCGAAAAGAATATGCCGGCCCTCCTTTTTCATCCATGGAAATGATCGCCATCTGTTCTTTTAGCAGCGCGCCGGGCGTTTGCTGCGCATTGCTTTCATCAGCGGGCTCCGGAGAAATCCGGTTCAGCGTGTCTTTAATTTCACCAAACCGCTCCGGGTTATTTTCCGGCGATTTAATAGAAATAATGGCATTTTCCAGATCATGCAGCCCATTTAGCCGCCGTGTGGTCAAATATTCAAGGCTTTCCCATAGTTTTTCAAAAAAAACCGGCAGACATTCCCAATTCCGCTCCCATTCCTCCAGAACGCCGTTCCCGAGAACCAGAAGGGGAAAAGGACGGCCAATGGTATCGTAACTGTCTTTAACAATACCGGCGATCAGTTCTTTTTTTTTAATTCCCCTGGCCCAGAATCGCCAGGAACAAATGCCGGCATCATGTCCGCTGCGTTTGGAAACCTCGCCATACCCTTTCTGCATCCAGTTCTCCAGAGCATCAAGCGCCGGCATAAAATTGCCGATTTTAAAATAATCCTTTACCACCGGATGCTTTCCGCATATACCCCATTGCCATTTTTTATTAAGCCCGCCTATTCCCAGCATCCGGCAATTTCCTCCGGTATGTCGCCGGGAGCAAAACGGAGAATTTCAAGCACCGGGCGATGGTCTTTAAACTGATATTTGACTGTGATATATTTCACCCCCATGCCTTTAAGCGCCCATTCCTCAACGGGAAACTCCCTGGGAAAAAAAACACGCTGGTCATTTTCAAATTCTTTGATAAACTCAGCAAAGCCCAGATACCCTTTGTATTCTTTTGTGAGAACCGTATTACCCACGTCAATTTTCAGCGTCACATCACCGCAGGCATTAGGGGACCATTCAACGGTTTTGCTCACCGGATAATTATGATTCACCAGGCGGATCGGTTCCGGTGCGCACCGCACTTCCAGGGTCGTGGCGTGAGGCCTGATCCGGGCATCCTGGTTCGCCCCCGTAGGTTCCGAATGGATAAAAACGCCATAGGTTTTATTTATTAATCTTGCGACAGTCGCGCCTTTGGTTGCGTAGGATAAAAACGGATCGTTAAAGCCAAGCTGTTTGCCCAATATCTCTTTTGTATAATACCGCCCATCAAGGCTCTGGCCGATAAAGGGACGGGCCGGCCCCTCGATAAAGCGTCTGGCAAATCCTTGTTCTCCCATCAGGAGCAGGGTCTGGTCCTGATCGGCCGGCGCGTTTCTGGCGGCCATAAGAACTTCTGATTCCCAAAGGCTCTGCAGATAACAGGCCGTCTCACGAAAAATAAATTCATGCATTAATTCAAACGGCCCGGCGAGCAGATCCGCCATTGCCGAAAGCTGCAATTTCATCCCCGGATCAATCAGATGGTTTTCCAGCAGGGCTTTTGCCTGCCAGGCTCGTAAAACCGGGGATTCATTATCAGGTGCAGCCGTTTCCGGATTACGCCCCATGCTGACTGCCAGCTCATATGCGAATCTTATGGAGGTCGATGACGGGATCATCTCTTTTATCGCGCTCTGATAATCACGGAACCCATTGACGGCGCTCATGGGATTTTCTTCTTCTATGGCGTCTTTTGCGCTGAACCCGGTGGCTTTTTCAACGTTGTCAAATGTGGAGACCACTTTTTTGGATGCTTTTTCTAAAAGCCCGTTTTTTTGAGCGCCAAGAGTATCGGCGGCAACGGCCTGAAGCTTTATCTTTTTAAAATCATATATAACCCTCACCCAGTTCGGCATGATGCCGCTTGTTTCAAAGGGCTTGAGTTCAACCGCCATTTTTTCAAAAAGCGCAAGATACGGATCGCGGCTGGATCCCAGGCTGGCGACAACCCGTTTCCACGCATCCTTGTTTTCAAGGGTTTGGGTTCCTTCCGGAAATTTTTTGGCAAAATCATGCCAGGCGCTTAGATAGGCGTGGGGATAAAATTTTTCAAAATCGAGTTTTTGTTCGGCGATGATCAGCGGATCATAAAGCGCGGAATTGATTTCGGCCAGAAAGCCGTCAATTTTTTCTTTCCCCGCCACTGTATATGCCGGGAAAACAGCGACATCCCGGGACAGGGGGAGACCGCCTCCCCAAAAATCCGTCATGCGGACAGCGGTTAACGCGGCATCGGCGTTTGCCCACGAAATCAGCCAGTTTAAGGTAACGCCGTCAAGGGTCAGAATATGTTTCAACCAAGCCTGAAGACCATTTTTTTCCTGGTTCAACTGAATTTTGTCTTCTTTCTGCCATAACAGAAAATAACGGTACAGACTGGTCAGTTTCCGGCCCACATCCGATGCCGTTTGCTTGTCCGCATCCGCTGTTACGGTATCAAATACGGGCTGGTTGGTTTCTAAAAGGGCGCCAAGACTTTCTCCCGTCATTCTTGCGTGCAGCAGATTGATGCGTTTTGCCAGATGCGCCACAGATCTGCCGATCACTTCGTCAGGCGTATTTGACGAAAAACGCGCCATGGTTTCAAACATCTGCTGATCATAGGCGATCAGAAACGCACTGCGGTACTGGTCGCAATACCGTGCTTTTAATTTTTCTTCAATCTGTCTGCTTTCGTTTAACCCGAGCCGGGGAATCCACCATTTTCTGTTTTGGGCCTCAACCCGCAGCACCGCCTGCCGGAACCGGTCCATGAGAATCGTATCCTCAATAAGTTCTCCCTGCATCATGGACGGTTTCATAAATTCCCTGGACACATCCCGAAGGGTCGTTAAATTGTTTACAAATGAAAAACTGAGGAGACCGCAGACGGCAATGGCGATGGCAAGCCATGATGTAATACCCAGATTGCGCGTCAGTCGGGACCATTCAACCGTGCGGGTGGTGGGAGCGTACAACCGGCGGTCCGCCGGAAGAATCCTTGAAAAAAAATCATGCAGAAACAAGCCCTTATCCGTTCCGGGCAGCACATCTTTCTGATCTATCAGTCCAAGGTCCTTGAGGAAGTAGGAAAACGGGCTGCCTTCCTGCTTCCCGCTGGTAAAGAAAACCCCCCGCAGAATCGGGGATTCCTGATAGGGATTCGGCAAAAAAGCACCCCGGACAAAAGCTTCCAGCCCGGGCCGGAGTTTTTTATAGTCTTCCGGAAAAACCAGCAGACCGACATCGGAGGCCTTCGACCTCGGCCGGTTGAGCAAAAGCAGCCGCAAATCCTTTAAACGGTCTTCGATTAACCCCATAGATCGG
>QZJS01000039.1 GCA_003597945.1 Desulfobacteraceae bacterium
CGCAATATCGAAGAATGCAGCGTACTTAGCGTACGTGAAATTCTGAGAGATTGCGCGTAACGCAGATATTGGACTTTTTACAAGGCCGTCAAAAATAATTATTCGACGTTTTGAACCTGTTCCCTGATTTTTTCGAGTTCGGTTTTAACTGATACGATCTCCTGGGAAATCGAGGCGTTTGCGGCCTTGCTTCCCATGGTGTTGAATTCCCGGTTGAGCTCCTGGATCAGAAAATTCAAGGGTCTGCCGCCGGCCGATTCCCCATCCGCGATCTCGATAAAACGCCCCAGATGGCTTCTGGCCCGGACGATCTCCTCGGATATATCGGTCCTGTCGGCAAGAATGGCCGCCTCCTGGGCGATCCTTCCTTCATCAATGGCTACCAGTCCGTATGTCAGCCCCTGTATCCGCTCTTTCAGCCGGTTCTGGTGGTATTCCAGAAGGCCGGCCGCGCGGCTTTCAATGCGGGTGATGGCCGCTTCGATATCGGCGATGCGCGGTTTTAAGTCCGCGATGATGTTCTGGCCTTCCCGAATTTTAACGGCGTCGAATTCAGCCAGCAGACCCGGCAGGCACTGTTCAATCAGATCCCAGGCGGCATCCAGGCCGGCTGAAGGCTCTGCTGTTTCAATAATGCCTTTTTGCTGGGCCAGCAGGGAAAGATCAATATCGGTATGGATGGCAAATTTGGTTTTGAGACGGTTTAACGCGGCAACATAAGCCGCGGCCGCGGGTTCGTTGACCACAAAGGCGCCGTTGTCGGTTTTGCGGTTTGAAACCGTGACCCTGATTTCAATGCGGCCACGAACAATCGCCTCGGATACGGCCCGCCTGAGTTTATCCTCCAGGACCGCGTATGCATTGGGCATTTTTATGGAAATATCGAGATACCGACTGTTGTAGCCGCGCATTTCAATGGATATGGACAGGTCATCCGCGTCCGGATCGGCGGTGGCATAAGCTGTCATACTTTTGATCATGGCATTTGCTTCTTTCGATTAAATGTATCGCTTTGATACGTGTCAGGCTTCAGGCCTTGGCTGTTTTTAAATCCGTTGAATATTTCCGGCGGACACGGATCAGGTAATCCTGCATATTTTCTCTCCGGTAATCCGGATAGGTCCACGGCAGAGGCTGAAAACGCCCCTGCTGATAGATAAGGGTCAGGTCGGCGTAGACATGGCTGCCGATATAGATCCGATGGGTGAAGTTTTTTCCCGTGGCCAGAACGAAACGTTCGTGGGTCAGCAGGCCCGGATCGATGTTGACCCTGCGCTTGTCAGCGTTTAAAAATTCGTTTTCGATGGCGTTGGTGTTGATTTTAATGCCGCCGAGACCGTCCTGGTCTACCAGGTGTTTGAAGGCAAGCATACGCCGGGACAGGCCTGTTCCCATCTCGGGTTCGTAATAGTTTGTATCATCAAAAGCAAACCAGGGACTGATCATGTCGATATCGCCGAATGCATCCGCAAGGCGATCGGCAACAGGTAGCGCAAGTTCCTTATCGCGGGTGATCATGCCGATGATCAGTTTGGCGGGAACCGGCGGTTTTGGATGACTCATCGCTTTTTCAATTGGCTGGTGAATGTGGCAAAACGAAACGGCGCCGTTTTTGCCCGGCGCCGCGGGAGTGATCAGTCCGGCAGGGCCCTGGCTTTGTCGCTGACCATGACCGGGATTTCTTCGCGGATATCATATGCCAGTTTGCACTGATCACATATCAGTGCGTCTTCGGCCGGATTTAAACGAACTTTTTGTTTGCATTCCGGGCAGACCAGGATTTCCAGAAATTCTTTCTGGAGTGGCATGGCGTTTCTCCTTATGACTCACCGAGCCAATGATGCTGTTTAATATTTTAAATAAAATTTTAATAAAAAGTGATGGCGCGCCCGGCAGGATTCGAACCTGCGATGTTCAGCTCCGGAGGCTGACGCCCTATCCCCTGGGCCACGGGCGCGATTGTTTTGTGTGTATAGAATCAAAACAGATTAGTCAAGGATGAAAATGGCGGGCCTGCAATAGTGATTATTTGTCATGCTCGCGGATGCTGCGCGCATGGAGTGCCTGCATGGCTTCTCCCACGACGTATAATGATCCGGCGATGCAGACGGCGCCGTCGGATGATGTGGTGTCACAGGCTGTATACACCGCAGCGGCAACATCCGGTATGGCTTCAACGGCATGGCCCATGCTTGAAACGGCCTTGCGGAGTTTTTCAACCGGCAATGCCCGATCGATGACCGGCTGGGTCACAATGATGCGGGAGGCGCAGGGCAGAAGCGTTCGGAGCATGGCGCCATAGGGCTTGTCATCGAGAATGCCGATGACAAGGGTGATGGGCCTGTCCGACATTTCTTGCGCAAGAAACCGGGCCAGGTGGCGGGCGGCCATGAGATTGTGCGCGCCGTCGATGATGACCGGAGGCGTTGTGTTGCGTATTTCAAGCCTGCCGGGCCATTTGACGGTGGCAAGTCCTTTTTTAACGGCGGTGATGTCAAGGGGAACCTGCTGCTGGATCAGGATCTCACAGGCGGCAAGAGTAAGGGCCGCATTGCTGAACTGGTGCGAACCAGCCAGACAGGTATGCATGTCCGGCCAGTGATTGGCGATGCCTGCATAGGAAAACCCATTATTGCGGTTGCGTCTGAAATGAAAATCACGGCCAAGGCGATACAGGGGCGCGGATTTTTCAGCGGCAATGGCCTCAAGAGTTTTAATAGCGGACTTTTGCGTAACGCCCGTGACCACCGGCGTATCTGGTTTGATGATGCCGCCCTTTTCCCCGGTAATGGCCGCGATGGTGTTTCCCAGATACATCCGGTGCTCTAAAGAAATGTTGGTGATGATCGATACCCGGGGACAGAGAATGTTGGTGGCGTCCAGCCGGCCGCCCATGCCGGTTTCGATTACGGCCCAGTCTACTCCGGCTTTGCCGAAGATATCAAAGGCCATGGCTGTTGTATATTCGAAGAAAGTGGGCTCCCGGGTTTCGCCCTGGACTGCGCGGACGGCTTTGTAGGCGGAAACAACGTCTGCATCCGAGACGTCGCGGCCGTTGATACGGATACGCTCATTAAACCGGACAAGGTGGGGGGAAGTGTAGAGACCCACTGAGAATCCGGCTTCCTGCAGTATGGCCGCAAGAGCCGCGGCCACGGATCCTTTTCCATTGGTGCCGGCGATATGAATCGCACAAAATCGTTTCTGAGGATTGCCGAGTCTGCCCAAAAGGGTTTCAACAACATCGAGTCCCAGTACTATGCCGTAGCGTCTGAGGGAAAACATTTCGGCAAGATAATGCGAGTAATCTTGGTTTATCATGGATGAAAACACCAAAAAAACCCGGCCGGGTCAAAAAAACCCGGCCGGGTCATGTGGGTATGGAACCTGACACCGTCAGATTCAGCCTTTGAATGATCGCCGGAAACGCGTGTTCCGTTTTGCCTCGGCGATGCGCTGGCGCCGTTGCGACTCTCTTTTTTTGCGTCGCTTCAGTTCACATGGCTTTTCATAGCTTTTTTTCAACTTGAGCCGTTTAAAAAGTCCGTCATTTTGAATTTTTTTCTTCAAAATGCGCATGGCTTTTTCGAGGTCGTTATCCTCGACCCGCACCGCAATTTCTTTCAAAAAGTTCACCCCTTTTCATATATAAATTTCATTCATTTTTTCATCTTAAGTGGGGTAATATAAACCGGTGTTAAATTTTTTTCAAGCAAAAAATAATGGCTTTTTTAAAATAACAGCAATGCCGATTCGGTGCAATGATCGGGACCACCGATTACAGCTTGGCCGTCAGTTCTGCGGCCACATCCTTGACGCTTGCCTTGCCGTCTAATGTAATATATTTAATTTTATCACTTTTTGCAGCCAGGTCCTTGAAATAATAGGATGCCGCCAGGGTGCCGGTTTCCGCGTCGTAATAAATGGAATGGCGCTTGTCAATGGCGGCTTCGTCCTGGTCATCGCTCCGGGCGGAAAGGCTGCCGCCGCATACCCGGCATTTGTCGCCGTCGGGTTTGATGGCGTCGATGAAGATATTGTTGGGGTGGTTATTGTCATTAACGCAAAGACGGCGGCCCATGATCCGGTTTTTCGCGATTTCGCGGTCCAGAACGATTTCAATAACGATATCCAGCGACATTCCGGCCTGGTTTAATGCCTCGTGGAGTTTGACGGCCTGATTCTTGTTGCGGGGAAAACCGTCTAACAGCCAGCCTTTGGCGCAGTCTTCTTCCTGCAATCTATCCAGAATCATCGGGATGGTGATTTCATCGGGTACCAGGTCGCCCCGGTCAATATAATCCTTGGCTTTTTTTCCCAGTTCGGTGCCGTTGGTAATGTTTACCCTGAAAATCGCGCCGGATTCAATGTGGGAAATTTTGTATTTATCTTTCAGGATGGCGCCCTGGGTGCCCTTGCCGCTGCCGTTGGGACCGAAAAAAAGAATGTTCATGCTTGCTGCTCCTTATTTAAAGTGAATTGTCGAAAGGGTTGCCGCACAACCCGATATGAAGTGCGATGCATCTGGATGATGCGTTTTTATGCCATGAATCCAATTGGTTATATTAAAAAGATTATCTAATCTAAAAGGGTACTTAATATGTCAATGATCGGACCTTGTCAAGAGGGGGAGCGGTGTTTAAGAAAGTTTTTTATCCGGCCAAGGGCATCCTCCCGGTTTCTGATGGTCGATATCAGGCGTTGTTCTTTGATATAATGCATAATCTCGCCAATAAGCGGGGAAGGTGGCAGGCCAAACTCAGACATTATGTCATGGCCGCTGATAAGAGATGGCGCCGTGACTATCGGAAGAAAACCATCGATATAATCAGTGATCAGAATGTCGGCGAATTTTGTAAATCCTCCGGAATCCGATCCGGCGCCCTTGCCCATGGCGTCGGCCGCCGCCAGCAGGAGAAGGTCGATGCTGTGCGGGGAGGTCTGCATAAAAAAACGGCTGACGGCCTTTTGTCCGAGGCGGCATTTCTGATGCGCTGTAAACAGAAACAGAGGCCGCAGATGATGCCCGATGATGGTCTTGACATAGTGTGTCTGGTGGTTTGAGAATCTGAGATTCCGGCATATATTGCCGGCCATGTTTGCGCCGACTTTTTCATGGCCATAGAAATGAACACGACCGGTGTCATCGGTGGTGCGGACGGCGGGTTTGCCGATATCGTGGAGAAGGGCCGCGCACTTGAGCAGTGGGCGATTTGCCGGCGCTGAAAAAAAATCCATGATTCTTTTGTCGGACAGGTCCGCTGAAGCCGGCCGGTTGAGGATCGCTTCAAGTCCGGCGTAGGTTTTTAGCGTGTGGTGAAATACATCGAAATCATGATAGGCGTTCTGAATACATTCTTTTAAGTCGTTGATGCCCGGGAAAATGGCCGATATCATCCGTGCGCCGGCAAAATCGGCGATATAGTCGGCCGAAACCGGTGCGGCGAAAAATTTGATCAACTCGTCGCGGATCCGTTCCCCCGCGGATCGTACAACCATGTGTCCGTCTGCCCGTATGGCCTCAAGCGTCTCCGGTGAAATGGAAAATTCCAGTTCGGCCGCCAGACGCCAGGCCCTGAGAAACCGGATGGGATCGGCTGTCAGGTTTTTGCCTGAAATCATGCGAATGACTTTTTTCTCCAGATCGCGCCGTCCGTTGGCCGGGTCGATGAGGTCGCCGCCGGCTGTTGATACGGCCATGGCATTGACGGTAAAATCCCTGGCCATGAGATCCGATATGATCGATTCTTTTCCGGCTGCCGTCACGTCGCATTCGATCCGGCCGGACGTGACGCGATACAGATGCATGCCGGGTTTGCCAAGTTTAATGACCCGACCCCCGCTCAGCGCGGCGATTTGCGTTGCAGCGTCCATGGGATCATCCGTGGTGACGATATCATAATCCCGGGGAGGGCGGTTGAGAAGTATATCCCGAACCGTTCCGCCGACGATAAACAAATTTTTCGACCGGGGCATGAAATTTATATTGATTTGCATTTTTTTTTCATATATCGGGATTATTCTTTATGACACCGTCAATCTTTTTTGTAAAACCGTCGATTTTAGAGCTTACATCATATCCGTTCGTTTTCAATCGAAAATTCATGGGACTTTTGAAAAGCGTTGATTGCCGGAAGTCTAATGGACACCTGTTGCGGGATACGAATTATTGTGCCTGAAAAAAAACAATCCGAACCGTTGAAGCTCGGGATCACCGGCGGTGTTGGTTCCGGCAAATCAATGGTTTGTAAATGCCTTGCCGAAAAAGGGGTCACTGTCGTCAAAACCGATGATCTGGCCAGGGCTGCCGTCATGCCGGGAACCCCGGCTTACGAGAAAATCGTCTCACATTTCGGCAACCGGGTCGTGGCAAAAGACGGTTTTCTGGATCGTAAAATGCTCAGAAAAGCCATTACCCAAAACCCCGACGATAAAGCCCTGATGGAGGGGATGATCCACCCGGAAGTTTTCCGTCTCATGGCCGAGGCCTATGACGCGGCCCGGGATCAAGGGGCGGCCATTGTCGCCGTTGAGGTCCCCCTGCTCTTTGAACTCGGCATGGAATCTTTGTTTGATGACACTCTTCTGGTTTGCGCCGATCGCCATATCCGCATTCAACGGATTATGAAAAGGGACAGTGTCACCAAACCGGAAGCAGAGGCGCTGATCGGCATTCAGATGCCCGATGATGAAAAACGAAAACGCGCCGGTCATGTGATCGAAAACAACGGCGCCGTTAAACAAACTCGTTCGTCTGTTGAACGGTTTTATGAAGCTTTATGCGAAAAGATTTACATGCAAGAATCTAAAAATGTTGACACAAGGATATAACTGTTGTAATTTAACCGAAAACGAGCCTGCCTTTTGGTGCGCTGCTTTCATTTTCTGCATCAGAACCATTGTTTTATCCGTATCTCCTTCATAAACAAGATGAATTTGTGTCTCGGATCAGTTTTCTTGTCAATCCGTTCCATCTCTTGTCGCCTTGGTTGTGTGCGAACATCCGCGGCCGTGCCTGCGTTGCCCGTTGGATGGGGATCGAAGCGATACCCGGAATGATTTTTTTCGGAAACATCGGAAAAACAGGACAACTTATATCATTAACTTAACCTTTACGGGGTAAACATCTGCATGAACATCGTGGAACTAAAAAGCAAAAAAATCGGCGAACTGACGAAAATGGCGAAGAAAATGAACATCGAGAACGCCGGGGGACTGAAAAAACAGGAGCTCATTTTCTCGATGCTCCAGGCCCATATTGAAAAAAACGGGTTGATCTACGGAGAAGGGACCTTGGAAATTCTTCCCGACGGGTTTGGTTTTTTGCGTTCTCCGGATTGTAATTATCTGCCCGGGCCGGATGATATTTACGTATCGCCCTCCCAGATTCGTCGTTTTAATCTCAAAACCGGGGACACGGTTTCAGGCCAGATTCGTCAGCCAAAGGAATCGGAACGGTATTTCGCCCTGCTCAAGGTTGAAGCCGTCAACTATGAAGATCCCGAAGCCGCCAAGGATAAAATTCTTTTTGACAATCTCACTCCGCTGTTTCCGGAAAAAAAGATCAAACTGGAGACCGGCGCCGACAATTACACCGCCCGGATTATCGACCTGCTGACCCCCATGGGGTTCGGCCAGCGGTGCCTGATTGTTTCGCCTCCCCGGGCCGGCAAGACCATGATTTTAAAAAATCTTGCCAACAGCATCATCGCCAATCAGAAAAATGTGGTTCCTTTTGTTCTGCTCATTGATGAACGTCCGGAAGAAGTGACCGATATGGCCCGTTCCGTTGAGGCCGAGGTGATCAGCTCCACCTTTGACGAGCCGGCGGAGCGGCACGTCCAGGTGGCGGAAATGGTCATTGAAAAAGCAAAACGGCTGGTGGAGCATAAACGCGACGTGGTGATATTGCTTGACAGCATCACGCGACTGGCGCGCGCGTATAACACGGTGGTGCCGCCTTCCGGAAAAATCCTTTCCGGCGGCGTGGATTCCAATGCCCTGCACCGGCCCAAACGGTTTTTCGGCGCGGCCCGCAACATCGAGGAAGGTGGAAGCCTGACCATCATCGCCACGGCACTGGTGGATACCGGAAGCCGCATGGATGAGGTCATTTTTGAAGAGTTCAAGGGGACCGGCAACATGGAAATCCAGCTTGATCGCCGTCTGGCCGACCGACGCATGTATCCGGCCATCGACATCAACCGCTCCGGCACCCGCAAAGAAGAGAACCTGATGGAACCCGAAGTGCTCAACCGGGTCTGGATTCTCCGTAAACTTCTGTCCACATTAAATCCTGTTGACAGCCTTGATTTTTTGCTGGATAAGATGCATGGCACGAAAAGCAACAAGGAATTTCTTAATTCAATGAATTCATAGTTCATAGTCATAGAATAGATTAATTTTTTCAACGTTACAGATAAGAGGGAATGCACCATGAAGAAAGATATTCACCCGGAATACAAGGAAACCGTCATCAGATGCGCGTGCGGCAGTGAATTGACCATCGGGTCGACCCGGCAGGATGTTTCGGTAGAAATCTGTTCCAAATGTCATCCATTTTATACAGGCAAACAGAAGCTGGTGGATTCGGCCGGACGAATTGAACGGTTCCGCCGGAAATATGCAAAATTCCAGGACTCAAACAATCAATCCTGATCTGCATCCTTCCTTGCGTGCTTCCGGATTATCGGTAATCGTCCATCATGTTTGAAAATTTAGAAGAGATTGAACAGCGTTTCCGCGATCTCGAACAAAATCTGAGCGCGCCCGAGGTCGTCAGGGACCGCGCGTTATATACCCGCTATATGCGCGAGCACGGGGATCTTGCGCCCATTGTCGAGGCGTTTCGTCAATATCGTCAAGCCACTGAAGAACTTGCGGAAAGCCGCGCGCTGCTGTCTGATCGGGACCCGGAAATCAAGGAGCTGGCCCGTCGGGAGATTGATGCCGTTACCGACAGGATCGACTGCCTGGAAACCGAGCTCAAGCAACTGCTGGTGCCCAAAGATCCCAATGATGACAAAAACGTATTTCTGGAAATCCGCGCCGGCACCGGCGGCGAGGAAGCGGCTCTGTTCGCCGGAGACCTCTTTCGCATGTATTACCGTTACGGGGAGACCCGGAGGTGGAAATTTGAAACCATATCCCAGCATTTTACCGATGGCGGCGGTTTCAAGGAGGTCATTGTCCTGATCAAGGGGAAGGGCGCTTACAGCCGGCTCAAATATGAAAGCGGCACCCATCGGGTCCAGCGCGTGCCGGTCACCGAAACTCAGGGTCGGATTCACACGTCCGCGGTCACTGTCGCCATCCTCCCGGAAGTCGAGGACGTGGAGGTCCATGTGGACCCCACTGATCTGAAAATCGACGTGTTCCGGTCTTCCGGTCCGGGGGGGCAGTCCGTCAATACCACGGACTCCGCGGTCCGCATCACCCACCTGCCCACCGGTCTGGTGGTTATCTGCCAGGATGAAAAATCCCAGCACAAGAACAAGGCCAAGGCTCTCAAAGTGCTGATGGCAAGGCTTTATGATCTGGAACTGCAGCAGCAGCAGGATGATATTTCTGAAAAACGGAAAAGTCAGGTCGGCTCCGGAGACCGGAGCGAGAGGATCCGCACGTATAATTTCCCCCAGGGCCGGATGACGGATCATCGTATCGGACTGACCCTCTATCGCCTGGAAAGCATTCTGGCGGGTGATATCGACGAAATCATCGATGCGCTGTCAACCCATTATCAGGCCCAGGCCCTCAAGAATGTCGAACCAAAACAGCACCAAAACGCTTGAGCCGCCCTGGACCATTCTCAAAATCCTGCAATGGGCCACCCCCTATTTTCAATCCCGGGATATCGACAGCCCGCGCCTGACCGCTGAAGTCCTTTTGTCTTATGTCCTTGGCATGGATCGGATCGATTTGTACGCGCGGTTTGATCAGCCGCTGTCCGATGAAGAGTTGACTTGCCTGAAATCTCTGATCCGCCGGCGCATCAGCAGAGAACCTGTGGCCTATATTATCGGCCGGAAGGAATTTATGGGCATTGACCTGGCCATAACTCCGGACGTGCTTATCCCGAGGCCGGAAACGGAATTCCTGGTGGGCGCTGCCCTTGACGTTCTGCCGGATGCCGCCGCATCCCCGCCCCGGCGGGTTATCGATATCGGGACCGGGTCCGGGGCAGTGATTATTGCTCTGGCCCATCATCGACCGGGACATTCTTTTTTCGCCACCGATATTTCTGAAGCAGCCATTGAAATCGCCAGGGCCAACGTGGCTGCCATCGGCAGTGACAATATTTCTTTTTTCGCCGGCGATCTTTTTGCCTCCCTGGGAGAGGATCAGGAGAAATTCGACCTGATCGTGTCGAATCCGCCGTATATACCCACTGCCTGCATCCCGGAACTGGCGCCGGAAATCAGCCGGTATGAACCTGTTGAAGCCCTCGACGGCGGCCCCGACGGCCTGGCAGTGATCCGGCGCATCGTGGCTTTGGCTCCGTCGTTTTTGAATCCCGATGGCCGGCTCATGATGGAGATCGGCCATGATCAGGCCGGCGCCGTTTCCCGCCTGGCCGCTGAAGCACGATGTTTTTCCGATGTGTTATTTGTCCGAGACTATGCCGGACATGAACGAATCGCGGTCATGTCCCTATAAACCCGACCGGCAACACGCGCATTGAGCGAGTGGATAGATGGCCTGCGCGCCCGTTCCGACACGCAGGCTCAAAAAAATGTTTGCGTCTGAAAAAAATTACTGTTATAGAGGTCCACTTTACCAATGGGTGCGATTCCGGTCGCGGCCATAAAACTCACGTTGCCCGATGGTCCGCCCGGTGCTTTCCCATGGGGGGAAAGTCGGCGGCCCTGACCCGGACAACGGCGGAAACAACCAAAAATAAGGAGAAGGCAATGCAGTATGTGACCATGAAGGAACTGCTGGAGGCCGGCGTGCATTTCGGCCACCAGACGCGGCGATGGAACCCCAAGATGAAAAAATATATCTTCGGGGCGCGAAACGGGATTTATATCATCGATCTTCAGCAGACGGTGAAACTGTTTAAAACCGCCTGTGATTTTATCGCCGATACCGTGGCCTCGGGGAAGTCGGTGCTTTTCGTCGGCACCAAGAAGCAGGCCAGGGAAACCATTTATGAAGAAGCCAACCGGGCGGAAATGTATTATGTCCAGAATCGCTGGCTGGGCGGCATGCTGACCAATTTCCCCACCATCAAAAAGAGCATCGATCGGCTCAACCATCTCAACACCATTGAAAACGACGGGTCCATCAACCTGTATCCCAAGAAGGAAAGGCTCAAGCTTCAAAAGGAGCGGGCCAAACTCGACAGCACCCTGGGCGGGATCAAAAACATGAAGTCCCTTCCGGGCGCCATGTTTGTCATCGATACCAAGAAAGAGTCCATTGCGGTAAGAGAGGGACGTCGCCTCGGCATTCCCATTGTGGCGGTTTGCGATACAAACTGTGATCCCGACGAGATTGATCTGATCATCCCCGGTAACGACGACGCCATTCGGGCCATCAACCTGATTACGTCCCGGGTTGCCGGCGCCTGCGTCGCCGGAGCCCAACGCCTGGCTGAGAAGGAACAGGCACGGGCCGACAAGGAAACCGAAGCGGTCGAGGCGGCCCCGGAAGCCAGAAAACCCTCAAAACCGGTGGAGCGGCGTGTGATTTCGACCGGCAAGGAAGGTCCGGTTGTTGAAGTGATCCATAAAACCGCCCCGGCGGCCCATGTCGACGGCGTAACGGCGGCGGACAACGAACCAGCATCCTCGCAAGAGGGAGGAGAATAAATATGACAACCATAAGTGCGGATATGGTGAAAACACTACGTGCCCGGACCGGGGCGGGGATTATGGACTGCAAGCAGGCACTGGCGACATCGGACGGCGACATGGATGCCGCCGTTGATTTTTTGCGTCAGAAAGGACTTGCAACGGCCCAGAAACGGGCCGGACGCGAAGCATCAGAAGGAACCATTCAGTCTTATATCCATATGGGCGGGAAGATAGGGGTTCTGGTGGAAATCAACTGCGAGACGGATTTTGTCGCCAAGACGGATGATTTTCAAACCTTTGCCAGAAATATCGCCATGCAGATCGCCGCAGCCAGACCCCTGGGCGTAAACCCCGAGGACATTCCGGAATCGGTCATCGCCAAGGAAAAAGAGATTTACCGGCTCCAGGCACTGGAGATGGGCAAACCCGAGAAGATGCTCGACAAAATCGTTGAAGGCAAGATGAGCAAGTTTTATAAGGATTCCTGCCTGATGAACCAGGAATATGTCCGGGATACCAGTCTGACCATTACCGATGTTTTAAATGATTTTATCGCCAAAACCGGTGAGAAAGTGACCATCCGTCGTTTCGCCCGGTTCCAGATCGGAGAGTAGGGGTAAAACATTTTGACCAAGCCGGTTTACAAACGGATTCTTTTAAAACTCAGCGGCGAAGCCCTGATGGGTGAACTTTCCTACGGGATCAGCACCCGGATGCTTCAGTCCGTGGCCGAAGAGATCAAGGCCGCCCATGACATGGGAGTTGAAATCGCTATTGTCGTGGGCGGCGGCAACATTTTCCGCGGCATGTCCGCCGCATCCAACGGCATGGACCGGGCCTCGGCCGATTATATGGGCATGCTGGCCACCATCATGAACAGTCTGGCCTTACAGGATGCCCTTGAAAAAGTCGGCATGCCCACCCGGGTCCTGTCGGCCATTTCCATGCAGCAGGTGGCCGAACCCTATATCCGGCGCCGGGCCGTGCGTCACCTGGAAAAAGGTCGGGTGGTGATATTTGCCGCCGGCACCGGAAATCCGTATTTCACCACGGATACGGCATCCGTGCTGCGGGCCGAGGAAATCCATGCGGATGTGCTCATGAAGGCCACCAAGGTTGACGGAGTTTTCGATTCTGATCCCGAGGTCAATGATTCCGCAAAATTTATTAGTGAAATAAGTTATATGGACGTCCTGAAACGCCGTTTGAGCGTCATGGACTCCACAGCCATATCCCTTGCCATGGATAACGGTCTGCTTCTGGTCGTGTTCAATCTCAAGGTTGCCGGCAATATCCGGCGGGTGGTCTGCGGCGAGACCATCGGCACCCGGATCTACGACGCTTCCGCTCAATAGGTGAGGAAGGGCCGCGAGAGCGCCGGCGGTGTCATAACTTCTTGCTATCAAACACCAAGGTAATCCGTCATGATTGAAGAGATTAAAGATGAAGCAAGCGATAAAATGAGAAAAACCATTGGTGCGCTTCAGGGTGAACTCAAAAAAATCCGCACGGGCCGGGCGTCTTTAAACATCTTTGATGACGTTCGTCTGGATTATTACGGGGCAACGACCCCACTGAACCAGATGGCCACCCTGGCGATTCCGGAGAGCCGCCTGATCACCATTCAGCCATGGGATGCTTCGGTCATCAAGGATATTGAAAAAGCGATACTTAAATCAAATCTTGGGCTCACGCCCACCAGCGATGGTAAAATCATCCGGATCGCTATTCCGCCGCTGACCGAGGACCGCCGAAAGGAAATCGTCCGGCAGGTCAGCCGCACCTGTGAAGAATACCGTGTGGCTGTTCGAAACGTTCGCAGGGATGCCAACGACATGCTCAAAGATCTGAAAAAAGAAGGCGAGGCATCCGAGGACGACGTGTTCAAGGCCCAGGATCAGATTCAGAAAATCACCGACGAACACATCAAGCAGATCGACGAGATGTACAAGGAAAAAGAGAAGGAAGTCCTTGAACTCTAATCCTGTTGCCGATTACGGGCTCGATTTGTCCAACCTGCCGGCGCATATCGCCGTTATCATGGACGGCAACGGCCGCTGGGCGAAAAAACGGCTTCTCAACCGGGTCAAGGGGCATGAAAAGGGTGCGGATGTGGTCCGTGCGGTGGTCACGACTTGTCGTGAAATCGGCATCCGGTTTTTGACGCTGTATGCGTTTTCTACGGAAAACTGGCAGCGGCCCAAGGTCGAAGTCAGTGCTCTGATGTCGTTGCTGAAAAAGTTTCTGATCGACGAGACACCCGAAATGCTGGATAACCGGATTCGGCTCAATGTCATCGGCCAGATCGAAAGGCTGCCGGACGATGTTCAGGTCGAAATCCGCCGGGCCATGCATGTTACCGCGCATAATACCGGCATGTGCCTCAATCTGGCCTTAAGCTACGGCGGCCGGTCCGAGATCGTTCGTGCGGTGATGGAAATCGCGACCGGCATCGAGAAGGGAACGCTCAAGGTTTCAGATGTGTCCGATGCCCTGGTGGAGCAGCATCTTTATACCGCAGGCATGCCGGACCCGGAGTTGCTCATCCGGACCAGCGGTGAGATGCGGATCAGCAATTTTCTGCTCTGGCAGATCGCCTACAGCGAGATTTTTATCACACAGACCTTGTGGCCTGATTTCACAAAGGATGAATTGATCGGCATTATCAAGGATTTTCAGGGTCGCGAGCGCCGGTTCGGCGATGTTGCTCCACCGGACAAACAAACCTCCTGAGAGCAACCATTCCGCGATCTTCCCATTCGCGATCGCCGTCTTATCCGCTAAACGGTCAAAAGGACGGACCATGCATCTGAAACGCTGGCTCACCGCCATTGTGGCCATTCCTTTTCTGGTGGCAATTATCATTAAATCCCCGCCAATGCTGTTTGCAGGCTTTATCGGGGTGGTGGCGCTTATCGCCCTGTGGGAATATTATCCCATCGTTCTGTCCGGCTGGAAGCCAGAAGGCCACCCCCTTATTCTTGCATGGGGCGTGCTGGTGGGCCTGGCAATTATCACGGCAGCGGCCACGGCGACACTTGAACTGATTCCCGGGCTTTTGATGATTAATCTGATCGGCGCGGCGGTTTCATCCATGCCCGTTTATGGAAAAAACCCCAAAATCCTGTCGATGGTTTCGGCTCAGATCCAGGGCCTTGTCTATATCCCTCTGTCCCTTGCGACCATTGTGCTGTTGCGCAATGGGAGCGACGGCGTGGCATGGGTCTTTTTTCTCCTGTTTATCGTGTTTTCAGGGGATGTGGGCGCTTTTTACGCCGGCCGATTTTTCGGCAGGCGCAAACTCAGTCCGTCCATCAGTCCGGGCAAGACTATTGAGGGGGCTATCGGCGGTCTGATCACCAGTGTTTTGGTGGGTTTCAGCTTTTATTTGATTTTCCTGCCGCACTTGAATCCCCTTGCGGTACTCGGACTGCTGGTGTGCGTCAATCCGGCGGCCCAGGCCGGTGATCTTTTCGAATCTCAACTCAAACGCGCCGCCAACGTCAAGGATTCCGGCAATATTCTGCCCGGCCACGGCGGCATGCTGGACCGCATCGACGCGTTGCTTTTTGCCGCGCCCTTGGCCTGGGTGTTTAAAACATTCATCATGACGGGTGTCTGATATGCGGGGGATATCGGTTCTCGGGGCCACTGGTTCCATCGGCCGCAATACCCTGGCGGTCGCAGAAATGTTTCCGGATCGTTTCACGGTGGCGGCTTTAACGGCAAATGCCAATATTGCCGTGCTGGCGGACCAGATTTTACGGTTTCATCCCGATCTGGCGGTTGTCGGCACGGAAGATGACGCCCGCGCGCTTAAAAACAGGTTGCCTACGGGCGCCAATACGGATATTCTTTATGGTGTCGACGGATATATTGCCGCGGCAACCCATGACAAATCCGATATCGTGGTTTCGGCCATGGTGGGCGCGGCCGGGCTTATGCCGACCCTGGCGGCCATTGACGCGGGCAAGCAGGTGGCCCTGGCCAATAAGGAAACCCTGGTCATGGCAGGTGATATCGTCATGGCCAGGGCCAGGAAAAAAAATATTGAGATCCGGCCCATCGACAGTGAACACAGCGCTATTTTTCAATGCCTTGCCGGCAGCCGGCGATCGGATTTGCGCCGGATTTATCTGACGGCATCTGGCGGGCCGTTCCGGTCTCTGCCGGCTGCCGCGTTTGCCGATGTCACGCCGGCCGATGCCCTGGCCCATCCTACCTGGCAAATGGGAAGCAAGATCACCATTGATTCGGCTACCATGATGAACAAGGGGCTTGAAGTGATCGAAGCAAAGCATCTTTTTGATATTGACCACAAAGACATTACGGTGGTGATTCATCCCCAGAGCATCGTGCATTCCATGGTGCTGTTTGCCGACGGAGCCGTCATGGCCCAGATGGGCATGCCGGATATGAAAGGGGCCATTGCCTATGCCCTGTCCGGGCCCGAGCGCCTTCCTCTGGGGCTGCCGGTGCCCGATTTTGGCGCCATCGGCCGCCTGACCTTTGAGGCGCCGGATCTTGAACGCTTCCCGTGTCTCGGCCTTGCGGCTCGGGCCTGTGAATCCGGCGGAACAATGCCGGCGGTCTTAAATGCCGCCAATGAAGCGGCTGTGGCCGCGTTTTTAGATAATCGCATATCTTTTGTCCAGATTCCCGCGGCCATCGCCCACGTGATGGACGCGCACAAAATTGTTTTGTCGCCGGATGTGGATGCCATCCTTGCCGCCGATCAATGGGCGCGGCGCGCGGCCCGGGACTGGATGAAGCAAAATAAAAAGGAGTTGCCCGCATGAGCATGGTGCTCGGTTTTATCGTTGTTCTGGGCGTTTTGATTTTTTTCCATGAGCTTGGCCATTTTTTCTGCGCCAGGGCCTTTGGCGTCGGGGTTGAAAAATTTTCCCTGGGTTTCGGCCCGAAACTGGCGGCAAAAACCGTCGGCCGGACCGAATACCGGATTTCGGCTATCCCGCTGGGCGGATACGTCAAGCTGGTGGGGGAATCGCCTGACGCGGAGATTGATCCCGAAGATCTTGACGCATCCTTTTCCGACAAGCATGTCTTTAAGCGCATGCTCATCGTGGCGTCCGGCCCGTTGTTTAATTTTTTCCTGGCCCTGGTGATTTTTTTCGGCATCTTCAGCATGGCCGGCGTTATCGTGATGGAGCCGGTCTTCGGCGAGATCCGGGTTGAATCCCCGGCGGAAAAGGCCGGTCTGAAGGAACGGGACCGGGCTGTCGCCGTTGACGGCCTACCCATTAAAACCTGGACGGAGATGGCTGAAAAAATTTCGGACGGCGGCGGCGCTGCCCTGTGGCTGACCGTTGACCGGGATGGTGAGATTTTCGATGTCCGCATAACGCCGGAAAAAATGCCCATGGAAAACCTCTTCGGCGAGACCGTTGACCGTTACGTCATCGGCGTGACCGCGGCCGGCGAAGTCGTCACAAAGCGGCTCAACCCCGCCGCCGCCCTGGTGGAAAGCATCCATCGCACCTATATGATCACGGAGTTGACCATTGTCAGCGTGGCAAAACTGATCAAGGGCTCCATACCCGCCGACAATCTCGGCGGCCCCATCCTCATCGCCCAGATGGCAGGCGAGCAGGTCCGGCAGGGATTTATCAATCTGTTATTTTTTATTGCCGTTGTCAGTATCAACCTCGGCATATTAAACCTTCTGCCCGTGCCGGTTTTAGACGGCGGGCATCTGTTGTTTTTTACCATCGAAGCCGTCCGCGGCAAGCCGCTGAGCATCCCCATCCGTGAAAAAGCCCAGCAAGTGGGGCTGTTTCTGCTGATGATGCTGATGGTTTTTGTTTTTTATAATGATATCATGCGGTTTTTCTAAACTTGATGGTTCTGTAAAAAGTCGAATTTTTCGCTTCGAGAGTCTTTCGGGGCGCGATTTTTCCGGATGCTGAATGGCAAAAATTCGTCGCAAGCTCCTCAAACAGTTTGCCATTCTTAACGCATTCGCAAAAATCGCTTTTCTCCCCGAAATCCACAATCTCGCTCAGAATCGACTTTTTACGTCACCGTCAAACTTATAAAGGCGAAGAGAAATTTATGGCCCATCGACTTGAAATCACGCTAAAGTCGGGACTGTTTGATGCCGAAGGGGAAGGGGTCCGCCGCAAGGCCGGACGGTATTTCGGCATTGCGTTGGAATCGGTGAGAACCATCCAGATCCTCACCATTGACGCGGCCCTGACGGACCGGCAGGCTGAAACCGTCCGGACGGAGATTTTTACCAATCCCGTTACCCAAGTATCCGCGTATACACCGCTTGCGATTGAATTCGACTGGTGCATCTGGGTGGGATACCGGCCCGGAGTTAAGGATAATCCCGGCGCCACGGCTGTCGAGGCCATCGAGGATGTCCTGGGCATCCGGTTTTCGTCGGACCAGGGCGTATATACCTCCCGGCGCTATTGCCTTAAAGGCAAAAAATTGACCCAGGGCAGGGTTGAGCGCATCGCGGCCGAATTGCTGGCCAACGACATCATCCAGCAGGTCCGGGTTTATGCCAAAGACGAATGGGACCCGGCCGAAGGCATCGGCATGGTTATCCCCAGGGTGCGCCTGGATCACCGGCCCACCCTTACCACCATTTCCATTGAAAGCGACGCAGTACTCAAGCAGATCAGCGATCAGCGCAACCTGGCGTTAAATGACAATGATATCCCCGTGATCCGGGCGTATTTTAATGATCCATCCGTACAAGCCCGGCGACGGGCCTTCGGGCTTGCCGAGCCCACGGACGTGGAACTGGAATATATTTCCCAGGCCCGCTCCGACCATTGCAATCACAACACCTTTCAGGGGCTGTTCAAATACACGGATACCGGCACGGGAAAAACCGAAATCGTGGACAACCTTTTTAAATCCTATATCGAGGCCCCGACCCTGGCCCTGGCGAAAAAAAAGGATTGGGTGGTCTCCGTGCTCTGGGACAATGCCGGGGTGGGCCGGTTCGATGACAGCCATTACTACGTGATCACCGGTGAAACCCATAATTCGCCTTCCAACATGGAAGCTTACGGTGGTGCCATCACCGGCATCGTGGGCGTTTATCGTGATCCTCTGGGCACCGGAAAAGGCTCCCGGCTGGTCATGGGCAGCTACGGGTTCTGCGTAGGCCACCGGGATTACGACGGCGATCTTTCGCCCCGGCTTCATCCGCGCCGCCTGCTTGACGGCGTCATCGAGGGAGTCAGGGACGGGGGGAACAAGAGCGGCATCCCCACTACCTTCGGCCAGGTGGTGTTTCATCCCGGATACATGGGCAAATGTCTGGTCTATGTCACGGCCGTTGGCCTGATGCCCGCCGTGGTGGGCGGTTTTCCGGCCGATCAGAAGGCCACTTCCCCTGGAGAGTTGATTTTTATGTGCGGGGGCCGGGTGGGCAAGGACGGTATTCATGGCGTCACCGCCTCATCCGAGACTTTTTCCGAACATACCCCGGCAGGCCATGTGCAGATCGGCGATCCCTACACCCAGAAAAAAATGCATGATTTTCTGTTGGAAGCCCGGGACCTGGATCTGATACGATTCATCACCGACAACGGCGGGGGCGGACTGTCATCTTCGGTGGGTGAATCGGCCCGGGATTCCGGCGGATGCGAGGTATGGCTGGAAAAGGTGCCGCTTAAATACGAAGGCCTGGACCAATGGGAAGTATGGGTGTCCGAATCCCAGGAGCGGATGACCGTGGCAGTGCATCCCGACCATGCCGAGGCGTTTTTAAATCTATCGAAAAAACACGCGGTGGAAAGCACGGTCATTGGCCGCTACACCGATTCCGGCGTCCTGCACATCACCTATGAAGGAAAAACCTGCGCCTGCATTGATATGGATTTTTTAAAATCCGGATTTCCCCAATGGGAATTTGACGCCCAATGGCGATCCCCTCAAGACCGTGGCATGATCGAGCCGGTGATCGGCGAACCTTCGGATTATGGCGCGTTGTTGCTCGACATGATGGCCCGGCCCAACATCTGCTCAAAGGAATGGATTACCCGGCAGTACGATCATGAAGTCCAGGGTGGTTCCGTGATCAAGCCCCTGGTGGGTCGATACCGGGATATCAACAGCGACGCGGCCGTAATCCGGCCGGTGCTGACCTCGGAACGCGGGCTGGTGTTTGCCCAGGCCATTCTGCCTTGGTATTCGGCCATTGATGCTTTTCACATGACCGCCTGTACCATTGACGAGGCCATGCGGCGCATGGTTGCCGTGGGCGGCGATCCTGCCCATATCGGCGGCGTGGATAATTTCTGCTGGCCCAATATCGGGTATCATCCGGAAAAAAATCCTGACGGCAAATTCAAGGCGGCACAATTGGTGCGCTCCTGCCGGGCTCTGGCGGAAACCTGCCTGGCCTACGGCATTCCCTTGCTTTCCGGAAAAGACAGCATGTATGTGGACGGGCATCTTCCCGGCGCCTACGGCGAAACCCACAAGGTGTCGGCCCTGGAATCCCTTCAGTTTTCCGCCATCGGCGTGACGGCCGATATCAACGCGTGCGTGACATTGGATCTCAAGGTCCCCGGCGATCGGCTCTATATGATCGGCGAGACAAGAGATGAATGCGGCGCGTCTGAATATTACGACCGCTTCGGATATGTGGGCGTCAATGCGCCCAGAGTCGACGCGGCCCGCTTCCTTCCCAGGTACACCGCTCTGCACGCGGCCATGGGGAAGGGGCTTGTATCAGCAGCCCACGGCATTTATCGCGGCGGATTGGGGGTTCACCTGGCCATGATGGCGATGGCCGGGGACCTGGGTCTGGCCGTTGACCTCGACGACGTTCCCTCTGATTCCGGAATGCGGGCCGACAAGATCCTGTTTTCGGAATCCGCGGGCCGCATGCTCGTCGCCGTTGCCCCGGAACATGCCGCTGAATTTGAAACCGTCTTTTCCGGCCTGCCCCTGGCTTGCATCGGCACGGTCACGGAAAAACCCGTGCTGGAAATCCGGGCGGGAAAAACAAAACCCCTGGCAAGGGTACCGGTATCCAAACTGAAAACTGCCTGGAAAAAACCCTTCGGAGGCCTGATATGAAACGGGTGCGCGCCTTAGTCCTTACCGGATACGGGCTGAACTGCGATATTGAAACCGCCCATGCGCTTGAACTGGCCGGGGCCGACGCAACGCGGGTCCATATCAACGCCGTCATCGACGGCTCGACCACTATCGATGATTATCAGATCATGGTGTTTGTGGGCGGATTCAGTTGGGGGGATGACCACGGCGCGGGCGTGATCCAGGCCGTTCGCATGAAAAACAACGCCGGGGAACGGCTGACCCGGTTTGTGGAAAAGGGAAATTTGGTACTGGGTATCTGCAACGGGTTTCAGACCCTGGTCAATCTCGGCCTGCTGCCCGGCCTGGATGGGGATTATCAAAGGCGTTTGGTGGCTCTGACATTTAATGACTGCGGCAATTTCAGGGACGACTGGGTCCATTTGACCATAAACGCGCAAACCCCGTGCGTGTTTACCCGTGGACTGGACCGCATTGATCTGCCCGTGCGCCACGGCGAGGGCAAGTTCATCGCCGATGACGCCGTGCTGGATCGCCTGGTTTCCGGCAACCAGATCGTCTGCCGTTATGCCCTGCCGGACGGTTCCCCGGCCGCCGGCGCGTTTCCCGAAAATCCCAACGGATCAGTCATAGATATCGCCGGCATCTGCGATCCCACCGGCCGGGTTTTCGGTCTCATGCCCCACCCGGAAGCCTTCAACCATTTCACCAATCATCCCCACTGGACCCGCATCAATCAGCAGATCCGACGCGGCCTGGCCGATCCCCAATCCCGGCCCGTCACCGGCATCCGCATGTTTGAAAATGCGGTGCGCTTTCTGGGGTCTTAAACTCTGTTTCCAGTGGCATTGTTTGCATGTCTCCCGTGGATTTCTTCGCCTTTAGCGCTCGGGGAATGCGGCGGTATTCCGGAACATCGGCTGGTCGTTCATAAACGCCACCTGTTCTGCCGCGTGACACGTCATGCAGGCTGCACGTGCGGTAAGAAAGGCCTCGGCGGAGGCTTTTCCTTTATCTTTTGATAAAATGGCTTCCTCTGCGGATCGCCAGGGACCATTGAGGAACAAGGCATCCGCATGGGCCTTGCGCGCCGGCCGTCTCAGATAGCCAAGTTCAATGGCATCCTTGATTTTTTTCCAGTGGTAGTTCGCCAGATCAAAATTACCGTCGGTTATGGCGTCGTAAGTCCGCAGATACCGTTCACCCACAATCTGCATGGCCCCGGAAAACCCGCCGAACATTTTTTCGATAAGCGTAAACCTTTCCGCATCATCTGCGGCATCTTTGAGCCAGTTGTCGCTTTTTTTCGGGGCTTCCTGTGCGATGGCAAAACAGGCAAGGCCGCCACATACAAAAGCAACAGCAATCAGAAGTATCCAAATGCGCCTCATATCGATCTCCTTTTCAGTAATGTTGATGTAATAAGCATCGGCATCATTTCGGCATCAATCCGGTTAGAATACAAGAATTTAATTTCGACGATTATGTCGCATCCATTCATGATTTGTCGAGAGTAAATGTTTTTTATTCCGTGACAAATTTATATTAACATATGATTTTATTAATTATTTTAAAAATGAAAATCTTGGCATGCTTATTGAAAATGTATTGAACCAGTGATCGAATGATCGAAACCAACAAATCATAAACCAATAACCAGAAGGAGAAAAAAATGAGAAACATCAAGTTCGTCGCAATCGTTACTTTCACGGCATTAACGCTTTTTATCATGGGTCCGGCAGCCTTTGCCGGAAACAAAGGAGTCATGATTCAGGGCCTTGGTGACGGGGCCGGCAACCGTGTGTCTTCCGTGGCCGATGATGCCGAACTGCTTGTGTCCGCGAATCAGACGCGCACGAAAGATAGAAAAAAAGACGGGTCTTGCCTTCTGCCGATGACCGACACCCGGCCTGATTCCATGATTATGGCAAAAAGCGGTAAAGGCAAGGGCGGCGGCAAACGCAGTGGAAAAGGTTCTGGCAACGGTCCGGGTTCCGGTAACGGCCCGGGTAATGGTACGGGCAACAACGGCGCCGGTCCAAAAGACGGCTCCGGCAACGGCAATAAATTCGGCGACTGCATTAACAGTTAAACTTATGTGAAATATCGCTTTCCGGCGGCATGGCGCGCCCGGGGCCGCCGGAAAGCTTTCGCCTCAATTCGGTTTATCCATCGGCCGGTATCCGGTAAACGCACAATAATTATTGCCCGGTATGAGCCCGGTCGCCAAATTATCCACAAATCCCGCTTCGGCAAACTGTCGGAGCATTTCATCCTTATCCGGCAGCCGCCCCCAACCATTCGTAGTGGAATGAATCAAGTTCACCAGTTCAAACTCGATGCCGCCGTTTGCGCATCCCGTGGTCAGGATAAGTTGACCGTTGGGCTTTAAAAGGCTTCGCAGATGCTTGAGCAGTCCAACGCGCTCTTCAACGGGGAAATAATAAATATTGTTATATAATGTCGCCATGTCGAACAAATCATCGGTTCGAAAATCCCTGACGTCGGCAACCGTTATTTTTACGCGATCCCCGAGCCCGCGCGTCTCAACATTGTTTCGGGCGGCTTCGGCCACATGCTCATCGAGTTCCAGTCCGACGGCATTGAGGCGTTTGCGCCTTTTTGCCGCGTAAATGATATAGCCCCCGTATCCGCAACCGACTTCCAGTAAGCGAATGGCATCTGATCGGGTGAGGATGCGGTCAATCAGTTCGAACAGGAAAGGTTCAAGGGATCGGCTTGAACGGGCGATGATGTCTCCGTATTCGCTATGTGGACCGGCGGAATCCCATAAAAAGCCCTGTTCCAGTTTTGCGGGTGTCTGTGTGATATAAAGGTGATGAAGACCGGCAACTTCGCGCACCAGGGCGCGGATGGCGTCATTTTCCGGATCGGCCAGTTTTTTTGCCAGAAAACCGCGAAGCGAATAGCCCGCTTCATTTTTTTTCAAAAGGCCCAGATGAACGCCAAGGCCGAGCCAGGCTTCGGTCGCGTCGCGCAGGGCAGGGCTTTTGGAAAATCCGCCCTTAAGGCTTTCAATTCTGACAGGACCTTTTGCCAGTTGCTCCAGAATGGCCGTATCTGCCATGGAGGCATAAAAGCTGAGGCGATAGAAATGGGTAAACAGGGATTTAAGGCCAAGCAGCACCAGCAGCTTCCCGCCTTTTGCCAATGAAACGGCAGTATTTATGTTCATCAGCCTTTCCTCCTGTTGTCATTTGCCGCGGCATGGCCTGTGTATGCGGTAACTATCCCCGCCCGGGCCTGGTTGCACCGGACGGGGAAGGGCTTTTCAGAAATGTTAAATAGAGGAAGTTGCCCGGGATCTAATAGTTCCAGCCGAAAAACCCGAAGGCGAGGATATTCATGATCGCCGGCACGGCGTAGATAATGCTCAGGGTGATGATTTTATTTTTCATGGATTTTAAACTGATCACCAGAATGATGGCGCAGAAGAAGTGGAAGTACCCGAAGAAAAAGATCAGCCAGATGCCTTTGAAGGAAAGAAACCAGAAGGGGTATTCCCAGACCAGATGACCGCCGATATTGAGAAGACATTCAACAAACACGGCAAACGCTGAAAAACCGATCGCCCAGAACCATTTTTCCGGAATGCCCATGATTTTTTCCGTGGTGCTCTCCGAAAGGGTGTGGTAATAGACAAGGCCCGCCAGCAGGAACATGAAGATGATTTCAATGTTCCAGCCCACCATCACCCGAAGCGCGGTATCGCCGGGAGTGGTCCAGAAGGCCGACCGCTGGGTGAAGTGCATGACCCAGCCGTTCCATGTTTCATTGAAAAAATCCACGCCGAACAGGGTAAGCCCCGCAAATACGGCGTTCCAGTTGCCCGAAGTCCGTGCCGCTTTAATTTCTTTGGCATAAATATACATCACGATCATGAGCAGCGGTATGACATACCATTTCACCATTGAAAGATCTCTTATGCCGTCTAACGCTTGAATCGTTGCTTCAGTCATCAGCTTCCCTCCTTGTGTTTGTGGTATGATAAATCGGGCAGAGGCCGAAAATCATGAATGACTCCGGCACAGTCCCCGCAAAACAAGCGCCGTTCCTTCTTCGTACATGCGAAATGCCGAGACCCCCTCGGACTTGATGTAGGTTTTGATTAAAAACATGATGTAAACCGAAAACAGAAATTGCGTTGTATGGTCAACGTCGATATCGTAAAAGCGCCCTTCGTTTATTCCCTGGACGAGAATATCCTTGATCAGAAGCATGGCGCCCTGGTTGATTTCATAGAAGCGATCTTCGGCGGGGGTCAGGGTGAAAATGGCGGGGTCCATGATCAATATGGACCGCAATTCTTCGTCATCTGCCAGATATTGAAAGGATGTCAACGCCATGACCTTGAATTTTTCCACCACGTCGTTTTTTTCCGCGATGGCAGCGGCCACGGAGTCCCGCCACTGTTTCAATGCATGGCGGATCGATTGCTCGTATAAATCCCGCTTGCTGGCCACATAGAAATAGAGATTGCTTTTGGTCATCCCCAGTTCCGCGGCCACATCCTCCACCGTGGTTTTTTTATAGCCGTATCGGGAAAACAGCTTCAGGGCCGCGCGAAAGATGTCGTGTTTTTTGTGGCTTTTGGGCATGGCAATCTTGAATATTTGAATTATTGATTCATTTGTTCAAATATTCAAATTGTTGATGGTTTGTCAATAAGAAAATTTCCACCAAAAATCTGTTGCGGGATGACTTTTATTTTATTGGGGAATCGGCATCCGGGCCACGCTCGGCGCGGTCAAGCTTCCAAGCCACAGGTGCTCGTCGGCTTCATTTATACTGGTCACCGTATGATGGCGGCCGTTGTGTTCCTGAAGATTGTGTACGACTTCGCCGGCGGAATTGAGGGCGATGATCCACGCCATTGGTTCGGGCGCGCTTACCCGCAGGGACTCGGGAAGGCGCAGGATCACCTTGCGCAAAAATGGTATGGGCAACAGCTTGTCGAGCTTTTCTTCACGCTTGTAAACCAGGGCGACCCAGAACAACCCTTTCTTGTTGTAACTCAAATTGTCGGGAAAGCCGGGAAGGTTTTCCGCGAATATATCTGTCTTTCCGGCGTCTTCACCCTTGAGCCAGTAACGTGTGATACGGTAGCGCATGGACTCGTTGACAAGTACATACGCCTCATCCGGCCCGAGCGCCACGCCGTTGGCAAAGCCAAGTCCTTCCACATGCACGCGGGTTTCTCGGGTCTCCGGATTCCAGGACATCAGGCGGCCGGTGGGGCGTTGTTCAAAATAATCGAAAATATTGTGGTGAAGATCAAAACGGGTGGATGCATCGGAGAACCAGACCGTGCCGTCGGAGGCGATGTCCAGATCATCAACAAAGATCATTTTCTCGCCGTTGACCGCATCAGCGGCCACCTGAACCCGGTGACCGCTATCTGCTGTGGCGTCATCAATATAGATCAGTCCCTTGTATGCGTCGGCGATGTAGAGCCGACTGCCGTGAAACTGCAAGCCAAGGGGGCGGCCTCCCGTGTTCAGAAGGATCTCGACTGGGCCGTTTTTTTCAGGTGAAAAGCGTACAAGGGAGCCGTCGACAAGGCCCGTATAAATCTTTCCGTCCATTCCCAGCGCGGTGTCTTCCGGACCGTGACCGCCATCCAAAGGGAAAAGTTTCGCTTCAGACAGCAGATTATTTACGGCATAGGGCCCGGTAAAACCGGGATTTTGCGGCGGGTTCCAGGCCAAAGGATCAATGGGCACGGGCCAGAACAATAGATAGGCCGTAGCCAAAATTACGATGCCCAAAAAAACGTATCCCATTTGTCGCATGATATGACTCCTTTCCACTAAAATGGTTTCCGTCATTCTCCGACTGACTGTTTCGCTTTTCTATTGTCAAATAGCTTTACGCGCCAGTTGGTCATTGCTATAACGCGTACGAAGAACCGGCATGATGATTCCGTTTGTGCGGCAAGAAATTCCCGGCCGAAATAAGACGATATATTATCATCAATACCCGTTTTTTTCATACGGAAATATAAGGATATCATCAACATGATCATGTGTCCAAACACCCATCGTCCCGGCCGTCATTGCGCCAGTTCCGCCATCCGGGACCTGGCCGAATATCATGGATTGGGCTTTGATGAACCCATGTGCTTCGGCATCGGCGCGGGCCTTGGCCTCTGGTATCTGGAGAATAACAATCTGCCCGCTTCCCGGATGATTCATGTGCGCTCCATAGACATCGAGGCCCAGTTTTTTCAACGCATCGGCGTGCCGTTTGCCTGGGAGCAGTTTGATGATCATCAGGCAAGCGAGGACCGCCTGCTCGAACACCTGGATCAGGGGCGTCCGGCATTGATCCAGACCGATATTTTTTATCTGCCGTATTATCAATCCAAAACCCATTTTCCCGGTCATCTCATCACGGTCTGGGGTTATGATGCGGCCCGGCGGGTTTTTTTTGTCACCGATACCGAGCGGGAAAGGGTCCAGGAAGTTCCTTTTGACAATCTTAAAAAAGCACGCTTTTCTGGCGGCGGCATTTTCGAATTAAAGGGCAACTTGTTTGCGCCGGCATCACTGCCGGCTCCGGTTGATTTGCCGCACATCCTGGTCAATGCCGTGATTCACAACAGCCGGGTGCTTTGCGACCGCTGCATGGGGTCTCAAGGCCTGGCGGCCCTTGATCGCTGGCGGCAGGAACTGGATTTGTGGAAAACCTTTGATGACTGGCAGTGGACGGCCCGGCTGGCCTATCAGGTCATTGAAAAGCGCGGGACCGGCGGCGGCGGATTTCGGCTGATGTATGCCGAATTTCTCAAAACCGCCGCTGT
The DNA here is from genome assembly GCA_003597945.1 of Desulfobacteraceae bacterium. Taxonomy (GTDB): domain Bacteria; phylum Desulfobacterota; class Desulfobacteria; order Desulfobacterales; family Desulfosalsimonadaceae; genus SURF-33. The sequence continues at coordinate 27,673 of QZJS01000039.1, forward strand.
GATGATTCCGGAAATTTCATCCCTGGGTTTGCCGGAAAAAATGAGCGCCGCCGCCGAGGCCTGGCAGGAGCTGGCTTTTTCTCTGAAAGCCGCCTCGGAGCAGCCAAAACCTGATTTCACCGAAACACGCATCCGGCTCGATCGGGTGATTCAGGCTGAAACCGACTATCACCATGCCGCCATCCGGCTGGAAGGAACGAGCGAAACATCCGTGTAATGGAAATAACGGCCTTAACGTATCAGTTACAGACGATTTCCGCCTGAAACCGGCGTGCAATAGGGTCCTTCCGGGATGACAGCCAGGCGCTTGCAGGATGAAACCAGCGCGTTGATGAATGCCTGAATTTCTTTTGCCGCTGTTTCCGGTGACACCCGCTGATGGCGGCCGGCAATATATCGGCTTTCCGAATCGTCAAGACCGACGGAAAACATAACAATTCCCTCATTGCCGACTTTCTCCAGTGCCCGGGTCTGCATCTGAAACTGCCACTGGTCTTTATCCACGATCTCCGCGCTCCGGATTCGGTGAAGAAATCCCCGGTAATCATCGGCGCAGGATCGCATGAGAGCGCAGTATTCCGCGGATCCCATCTTCTCCCGGCATCCGCCCGCTGCAATAATCAGGCCGCCGGGTTTCACCGCTGGAATGGCCGCCACGATCCCTTTGACGCACTGGTAAAAGGTCGCGTCAAGCGGATATCCGCCGCAGCCGGTCAGCACCACATCGGCTTCTTCCAGGACGCCGGGGCAGGCATGATCCCGCACAAACGCGCAGGCCTCAAGGTGGGCGGCCTCAAGATCCCCGGCAAAGGCCCGGATCACCCGCTTTTGCGTATCCAGCACCACGTTTAACGAAAAATCCACGCCGGCATGCCGGGCCACGGACAGGGCTTCCTGATGGCATGGATTGCCGTCAAGATTGGCATTAACGGCATTCGCGCTGTTTAAAAAATCATACCCATGAAAAGTCTGAATGGTCTCAAGGGAGACGAGCCCTGGGCAGACTGCTTTTCTGCCGCCGGAAAAACCGGCCATGAAATGCGGCTCAACCAGCCCGGTAATGATGCGAAAACCCGCGTTGACAAAGCTTTTATTGAGAAAAACCAGCCTGCCGGAATGGCTGCGACCCTCGATTTTTTCAAGGGCCCCTTCAGCGTCGTGGTCTTCGATTTTATACTGATTAGCGATGTCGCCGAACATGTATCGGCGCTCTTTTTCGGTTGAAGGCCGGTGCATGCCCGTTGCCACCAGAATCCGTATGTCGTCTCTCGACACGCCAGCTGAAGTGATTTCATCGAGCATTTCCGGCAGAAATTCCCTGTAAGGGATCGGCCGGGTGATGTCGGATACCACGATAACCACCTCGCCGTTTCGGCGTTTTGCAAGAGCGGTTTTAAGGGGCAAAGACCACACAGGCCGGCGCAGGGCGTCCATGACGATGAGCGCAGCCGTGCCTGACGGCAATGGATACGAGGTCTGATAGACAACGGCATCGCTTGGGATTTCAATACCGAGTGCCGTTTCATCAAATGGAATGGATATCTTGATTTGGTTCATTGATTAAGATGCTCAGATCAGCCCCGTTGAAAACGCGATCATGAATTGGGCCGCGTAATACAAGGGCAGGCCCGCGGCCCGGTTGAGAAATTCCTTTTTGACGAAACGATGGCGGGCCACAAAGATATCGGAAATATAAAAAAGCACCGCGCCCCCAAAGACCAGTATCCTGGCGGTCGCATCAAGACCGGTGTTGGCGGTCAGGGACGAAGCGGCCACAACCATAGTGGTGATGATTACGATATAGGCGATGACCGGCCCGAGCATTTCCCCGAGATGGGGCCGCAGCCACAAAAACACCCCTGCGCTCAGGCAGAGGCATACAACAAGGGTCGCCCAGACCAGAGGTCCGGCTGAACCCACGTTGAAAAACGCGATGACATACAGGATATGTCCGGCCAGAAAGGCCACCAGCCCGGCGGTAAACACCTTGCGGTTGGCAAAAAAGATCAGGCAGACATCCCCGATCAGGCACAAGCCCAAGCCCGCCAGAACCAAGTGATAATAGGTCAATGACTGGTGAGGCTGAAGCATGGCCGTAGCGATAAAAAGCAGCGACAAAAACGGCTTTGTCATCAACTGCCCGTTTTGCGACTCCTGTTTCGCGTAATAAAGCAGCCCGCCAAGCAACGCCAGTGCGACTGCAATAATCAGATAATTCATGTGACCTCCTCGTAAATGCGGTTATTCGGCGTTCTTGACGCGCTGCATACACCGTAAAATATGATCTTCAAACACCTGGCCCACCAGAAAGCCGCCATCAAAGGGAGCGGCTACGCTTGAGGCGGATATTTCCATTCCGTTGTCGAGATAAATCTCTTCGATATCGTATTGGCCCTCGCCGGTAAAGGCAACTTTCAGCACCTGGGAAGGACTCGGCTTTGATTGATCTTTGGCATGAGCGGCAAAATCGAGCAGCTTTGGATGGCAGGTAATATAGAGATTCCCATCCGCGTCGACTTCTATATTGTCGGCACCGGTATTCAGGCTGATGTCAAATGCGGGGGTAAGTTTTCCCGTGGAAATGTCGCGGGAAAACACATGCAGGGATCGGCCGATGGTGGTTGACAGATAGAGTCGCTTTCCATCAGGGCTTACATTGATTCCATTGGCGTAGGCAAATCCTTCGGCGGCAATCCGCATATCGGCTCCATCAAAGTAGACGACATAGGACCTCGCGAGCTGCAAATATTCTTCAAGGGTTCGACCCCATTCAGACGTGTTGCCATGATCATTGCTGGCGTAAAAGCTCCGCGGGCCGACGGCCACAAGATCATTGGGAGAAAACATCAGGGGATGGGATATGGATTCCCGGTGGACAAGCCGCTGATCCCGGTATTCGAAGATCTCGACAAAATGATCGTCTCCGGTATGGTTGATGACAAAAAGCAGGGTTTCGCCGGCTTCGGTTTTGTAAAGGCTGATGCCGTGGGGATGAAATGCCTGTTTAAAATCCGCCGTCAGGTTGACCGGTTTTGCCCCTTCCGCATTCAAATCCAGCCCAAAGACGGCCCCCTGAACCGGATTGCCGGCCAATGTGGCCCTCCGGTCATCGGAAGAGATAAACGCCATGCCGGTTTGAGCGTCCACGGTGATATCTTCAGGTCCGGGAAGCCCCGTAATTTTGACGCACGAACAGTCGCAATGGGGCGTGATAGTCTTGAACTGACCCGCGTCATACAGAGTTTTGCCGACCAGGGCCGCCACAATGGGCACCACGACGCCGACGATAATGAGCGCCTGCTTCATAACAGCATCCTTTCATTTTATGGGGACTTTCTGCCGTTTATTTTCCGCGCGATTAATTTTTCATGGATATTGCCTTATTTTTTAAAATCCATTGTTTCATCTCATCAAAGCCTTGGTGTACAATTATTTTCATCTTTTCTTCCAAAGCGGCCGACTTGTGGTTGATATATTCTTTCAGCGCCTGATTGATCATTGACTGATAATTTCCACCGCCCCTTGCTTCAACCTGATCGCGGAACCAGTCGATGATTTCATTGTCGAGCCTTATCGTAATACGCGTTTTTCCGGCAGGAGCAGAATCGATGGCTCCTCGTTTTCCTTTACTGAAATCATATTCCTTTTTCATGGTTTGCCCCCGTATTGTCTTCTTTCCTTGGCAGTTGCTTTTCGTGCCGAGATAATCCTGATGTCCTGATCCCGCCATGTGTAAACAACAACCAGAATTCTCCCGAAATGGTCCATCCCTATTGTAATATGCCGCTCTTCATCCGGATGAATGTCAGCGATCGTGATGGCGAGATCATCCGTAAAAACCGAAACGGCATCTGAAAATTTAATGCCGTGATTTTTAGAATTTTTTGCCGATTTTTCAGGATTCCACTGATATTTCATAATTAATATACATACATTTGTGCATACAATCAAGAGTAATTTTTATTGACTGCTAAAGTTCAATTGTCGGTCGCTTTAAAATATGGAACGCAAAACGCCTCTGGATCAATCCACCATACCCAGAATTTCCCTGTTCACATAGTGTTTAAGATCATACGGGCTGGTAAAGAAAAGATAGCCGTTTTTGTTGACGATATCTTCAACTTCCCTGCTTTCATCGATCAGCAGGGCAACCGGAGGGCTAAGGCCGGGCTGGAGGCCGTCCGGCCAGGCAAGATCAAGCACCGCCAGCGGCTCCCCGGTTTCCGGGTCACACAATTCATAGGAAAGTTCGCCGGATGGGAGATTAAGGTTTTCCACCCATTCGGCGCAATCAAGAATGAGTTTTTCTTCTTCAGGGCTTGAAATTCCTCCTGCCGCGAGTTTGACTTTGCGATGGGCGATATCTTCCATCGGCGCGGTCATTTCGGGAATATTTCCGGCATAGAGACTCTCAATGAAATCATTGGCGGCATTTGCAAGAAGCACCCGCCGCGCCGCAAGAAATTCATGATAATTTTCGACTTTCCATAGATTTCGATCCATGGGAATCCAGTGGGATTCGACCGCGCCGGGATGCATTGCGGCATATTTTTCAAGATAATCCTCGGGATTTTTGTTTGATACCTTTAAATTTGTATCTTGAGTCAGAAAGGTGAAGTTCGCAATGGCATTGACTTCCGCCTTCTGATAGCCGTGGTTGTAAAGCAGCGCCTTGGGGAAAATATGATGCACCTGAAGACTGCTTGTCTTGCCCAGCATGTAAGCGGACAAATCAATGCCTGATTCCCAATCCTTTGTATGGCAGACCCGCGTCATCATGTATAACAGCGGATAAAACCGCGCGCCCCGGCTCCAGCCCTTGAAATCGCCTTCATTGAGTCGAAGATCGCCTCTGCTTTGCCGAAGAAGCCCGATGAGGCGATCGAGGCCGCCCTCTATTTCTTCAATCGCGGCCAAATCCTGATTTAAATAGGATTCAAGCGAACCGGCGTAACGCCCCCAAAGAAATGTATGGATATACCAGAAAAGAAGTTTGTCCTGTTCCCGATAATCGGTCAGCTTCCAGTTTTTCTGAGCCAGATATCTTACCAGCAGCGAAAATGAATACCGGCTGCCGAGCACGCGATCATGATCAAGGCCCAGCCGGGCTGAAATCACATTTAAAAGATAGTCTATGGATTTTTCAGCCTGTTCAATTCCTTTTTGAAATGTCGGCGTATCGACATTTTTTAATGCGCTGAAAAACGCCTCGCCGGCGGTAATCGTCGTAATGCAGCGAAGAAACAATTCCAGTTTAAAATAAAATCCGGCTTCTTTCCATTTGTTGAGGCGTTTTTTCATTTCATCTCTGGCTTCCGGCCAGCCGGCGCAGATTTTGGCAAGGGATAAATCGCCTTTGGAAAGTTTTGTCCCGCCGCTGTTAACCCGATTGAATATATCCACGACCACGTCAACGGTCTTGTCTTCTCCAACGACCTCTTCAATGTGAAGGTCGATCATTTTGATGGAATCAATGGCGTTTAAACGGTTGATGTAATCGGTTATGTTGCCTTTCAGGTCCGTGATTGAAATGATTTTTTTAATAGCCTCGCCGGCCCCGATTTTCATCAATTCCGTCACATTGATCCACATGGGATTGTCCCCCATTTTCATGGGCGCGTAAAATTCAAAAATCTCGTCATCCAGATGGAAATAAAGGCCGGTAAAGGAACTGCTGTTTCCGTCAAAAAATTTCGGCGGTTTGCCTTTGATAATGCCGTATAGCGACGTGATCCGCTGCTGCCCGTCTAAAATAAGCTTTACAACTCCGGGGGCAAGAGCTTCGGTTCCCCTGGCCGGAGCATTATCGGTCTGCGTTACCCAGACCAGCAGGCTTCCCACAGGATGCCGCCGATAAAGCGAATCCATCAGTCCTTTGACCTGATTTCTGTTCCAGACATATCCGCGCTGAAATTCAGGGAGCGCCATGCTCCGTAAATCAATTTGATCAAGAATGGTTTGAATCTTCATTACGTCATTTCCTTTCCCACAAATACTCTTTCTAAAATTTGATATTTATATGAATCGGGGTGTTATGATCCCGATTTTATTTTGTTAAAGCTCAGTCCATAGGAGACAGCAAGGCGATGATAGTCTTGCTGCGTTAATTGTACATCGCTATTTTAAATTAGATCTCCACCATTTTAGCAATGAGCCACGGACGATATATTCAAATATATGAAGGTACATTGGTAAATCCTTGGCAGTCCAGGTTGAACCTAAGGTCGACATTGCTGTATCTGTAGGCTTTTCAATATATACTTCATTTGATGGACCATATGGAGCCATGCATAAAGGTGCTGGAAACGGAGTTCCCTGGTGGAGCGCTTCGGACCTCAATCGATAAATGACCTTTAAATATTTTGTCATGTTATCCTCGTCCCAAAATATTTGATCACGATTTTGTGGTCTTTGAGAAGGGGGATCAGGCAAAAAATGAATTATAAAATCGGTAAACTTTTTTGTTGAGCCGATTGAATCAATTATTAAGTTTGCTACTTTTTGAGGCAGCTCAGGATCAAATGGTTCCAATAACTCTATCAGTTCAGGTTTTTCAGCCTTTAACCGCTCCAATGAGGGGGCATTATTTTTTTGCCAATGATTGGCTGCGATTTCTATAGCTGAAACGAAAAATAACCATGAAAATGCTGGTTGTGATTCTGAAATCCAAAGTGCATCCTGGTAAAGCCTTGCAGACTTAATAAGGGTGATCGCTTGAGTCGAGGAAAGATCAGGGTATCGTTCCACTAATTTTGCGTCTTGTATGCAAATTGAATGGTCCGCATATAATATAATTTGGCGCCGCTCTAAATTTTTCGTTAATACCGGATCAAGATGCATATCATGCATTCTTGGCTCACCCTTCGGGTCCTTATCGGGAGCAAACACCCTGGTGATGCCGCCAGCCTTTAACCTTATACCGAGATTTAAAGAAAAAAGCGCGGCGATTTCATCGGCAATCCAGCTTCCATGATATGTTGATGTGTCCGTTTTTTTTCCAATTTTATGTTGATAGTTTAAATAATTGTCAATCCTTAAAATCAAATTTGGAGCTATAGGTTGGGTTCGGTATATTGGTATCGTGTTAAATAGTTGATATGGGCCGCAACCTTTTGTTATTTCACCAGTTATTCTAATATCAGAATACAAAGGATATTCTAAAGTTTCAAAAACTTCTTTATCGCGGTTGGAAGCAATCCAGTTTTTATATGATATTGGGCCAGATTCATTCTTCATATTTTATCCTAAAATTGGGAAATATGCTCATGCGCCGCCATAGGATCGCCTGGGGGCGGGTCGAGGGGGGTCTCGTAGGTGCCGCCAGTGTCTGTGGCCTGCTGCATGGCGTCATAAATTTCAAGGATGACTCTTTTGGTGCGGAATTCGCCGTATTGGGCCTCATCCTTGCGCTTGACGATGGGAAAGGTTTCCATGATGTATTCCACGTCGTCACGGCTGATGCCGTAAAGGTGGAAATAAGCGGCGTCGAGTTCGCAGCGAATCAGGAAGCGCCGTTTTTCGTCCCATTTGAACGGCGGGCCGCCGTAGCCGCAATCTTTGGCAAAGGGTTGGAGGTCGATGGCCGTATAAATCAGCTCCATCGCGCGGGGAAGGAAAAAATCGCCGACATGATTTACGCAAATCCATTTATATTGTTGTTCATATGCATCCGGCGAAAAGACCGGAAGCTGGTTCATAATGAAAAAATTGACATGGGTGCCTCCGACTTTAAACCGCGAAGCGAAATCAAATGCAAACGCTGTTAAATTGATCACCAAGAACGGGATTTTTAGCTGGATATGCTTGGGGAAAGTTAGCAGCGGGAGATTATTCCCGACACCGCATAAGCCAAATAAATTTGCAATAACCGTTCGCTCGTTCGTCACATTGGTAATATCCCGCCAGCCCAAGAACCATTTCGGGCAGCCGTCGATAATGATGTTTTTGGCAACTTCAAAGAGATCGCCTTTTTCAACCTCGATGCCTAACTGTTCCAAGGCATCTATCAGTGATTCCTTGTCCTCGGCTTCGTATGCGGCGATGAGCTGGCGGGGCGCTTTTGATCCCCGTTTGATGACCTCCCACCAGGGAACCCAGTATCTCGGGTTAACCACAACATCCGGGTTTTGTTTTTCCGCGAGGGTGAGATCCCGGGTATTGCCGGCATCATCATAGGTGGCCCAGCGGTGGTCGAAATGGTGGATCATTTTGGCTTCATACAAAGGGAGATACGGATCCTGGCCATTTTTTTCAAAACGATTGCCATGCAATTTCCAGCCGTCGTTTTCCAGTTCCTGTCTGGTTTTAAACAGATGGGAATCGTTGGACATATCAAACATTCTCAAAAATTTGATATTCCAGGGGTTGCCATTTTTTCGGGTTTCGTTAATCAGCACCGGAACCCGGCGGTAGATGGTTTTGGTCAGATCCGCGTCTTTCTGGGACCGGAAAATGGGGCAGGTTTTGGTGTTGGGGTTAATCAGGGCGATGTCTTCATTGGTTAACGTAAACATTTTGCCGGGTTTCTTTAAATCCTGAATATCGAGCAGAAAAAAAGCAAACCGGGCGCCGGTTTTGGCGGGTCGCGCGGCGCCGGTCATGGTCAGCAGGCAAAATTTATAGCTCCGATGCACTCCCGGAAAAATGGCTTTTCGATTTTCAAAGTCATACAGGCTGATCAGGGACTTTGAGGACATAAGATCATCAAAAAAGAATTTGGTGGTGTCATCGGTGGCGATGCCGGACGGCAGCACGCAACCCACCCGGCCGTCCCCGTTGATGATCGATCGTTTGGTTTCGGCAAACACGGTGTACGTATTGATGTCCCCGCGGCCGCACAGCGGGTATCGTCCCGAGTTTCTCAGCAGATGGCTGATCCCCTCGGAATCGCGCAGGGCCGCCAGAAAACGCGAATACATTTCCGGATCTTCTTTTTCAAGCCTGTTGATCATCCGTTTTCGCGCCGCCGCGTTGGGGGCCGCGGCGATTTCCGGATGATTGGCGGCAAACCATTCTTTTTCCTGGAGCTTGACGCGCTCCCACGGCGGATTTCCCAGCACCACGTCAAATCCTCCGCTCCATCCGGTCAAGGGATTTTCGGGGGCTTGGCCGTCTTCGGGAACATGGAACACATCGGGAAAAGCGATATGCCAGTGGAAAAACCGATAATGATCCGCCAGGCGATTGACCTCACGGCGCATGGGGTCGCTGATGGCGCCGGGATTTGATTCCATGCGCCGGAAAAATTCACAGGTGATGGGATACGGAAGTTCCTCCTGCCGGATTTTATGCCAGACAAAGGCCGCGCACCAGGCATCGGCGATAAATTTCAAATGGGTGTAGCTGTCTGAGGACAGGCAGGTTTCATAGGCGTTTTGCTTGGTGTGGATCCCCTTGATGGTCTGATCGTCAACCCCATCGATCTGCTCATAGCAGTCGCCCAGGATATCAGTGGTGTGCCATGTTTTTCCCGCGCCGTCGAACAGGCCGCGTTCCCCGGCCCGTTCGATTCGGTTTTGCCGTTTAAACGTCCGGCAGAATTCGTCGTCATCGCCCTGGATGGAGGTAAACGCCGCATCGGGGATGCCGTCTTTGATGAGGGCGGGGGCCGCGCCGAGCAGAGAGTTGCCGCAGCGGATGTGATGATCCAGAAAGGTGAGCGGTTTTCCCGGAACCAGGGCTTCCAGCCAGAGATTGACCTTGCAGAGTTCCACGGCCATGGGATTGATGTCCACGCCGTAAATGCACCGGCCGATGATTTCGCGAAGCGCCTCCCGCATGGCCTGGGGAGAAGGCTCGTCGTCGCCCGTGCGGACCACGGCAAGGCGTTTGGCCATGCGATGGGCCGCGGCAATCAGAATATGCCCGGAGCCGCTGGCCGGATCGCAGATTTTTACATTTAATATCGCCAACTGGGGGTCATCGGCGCTGGCGGCAACGTCGAGCACCGGCTCCAAGGCGGAATCGAGCAAACTGTTGATCAGATCCGTGGGGGTGTAATAACTGCCGGTGGTTTTGCGTTCATGGCCCGCAAGGGTCGTCAGCGTAAACGCGGGGGCGTCCACGGCCAGTTCCGGCTGAAGTTCCAGCAGGGATTCATAGATGCTTCCCAGTTCGGTTGCTCCCAGGTTTTTAAAATCCACCTGTCTTCGGATGTGGTGATCTTGTGTAAAGGCCAGCTCCCGGAAGGCGGCCAGCAGATCCCGGTTGTACAGGGAGGCGCGCATCAGATCCGGCGCGGCCGCTTCCGACCATAAAAAACCGCCCAGTGCCGGAAGAGCCAGCTCCGGGCAGCCCGCGTCGTTTCCCAGCCGGGCCATGACCAGCTTGAGCATTTCGTAGAGATCGCCATGCCGGGAACCGGAAATTTTGCCGGACAGCCGGCGAAGCCGCGCAGTGGAATAATAGTCGAGATAGCGTTTAACGGCATCGGGGCCGGCTCCGGGATGAACCAGAAGGCCCCGGTCTTCAGCGGTAAACAGAAACAGCAGGCGATAGATCAGCCGGAGAAGTTGGCGGAAATATTCCATCTTGTCCAGGTCGCCGGTGCGAAGGCGATCTTTGAGCGCGGTGTTGCCGGGATGGGATAAAAATCCCTGTCCCAGACTTGAAATGGCGGCCTCGACACTGTTTCTTAAGCGATCCAGGGCCCGGATGCCCTGTTCCTGTGCCTGGCGGCTCCATTGCTCCAGCAGGCATTCGGCGGGGTCTTCGGCCTCCATGCGGGATTGATGGCACAGGAGCCAGAACAGGACGAAATCGGAAAACAGGTCCTGGTCAAAGATGGTTTCCAGGTCGAATTCCACAAAGGCCTGGCGGGTGAAACTCTTGTTGTCCCGCAGCATGCGAAGAACAAGACCGTTGGAGACCATTCCCCAGAGATGGGCGTCGGACCGGTTTAAAAATTCCTGAACCATGGAATGCGGGGAGGCGGTGGCGGCCCCGCGGATGCCGGCCATGCGGCTGTCCAGGCTGATGTTGCAGCCCACGAGATGAAGCGGGCTATGGTGCCAGCTATGGGAAATCGGATAAAGCTTGTCGTCGATGATTTGTGATTTGGCGGCAAAAAGCCGGCCGTAACCGAGTTCCTGGAACATGGGCAGCAGCCAGTTTTCCCGGGTGATGGTCGTGCCGGGTTCGGCAGGCGACAGGCCGGCGCGTTCGGTTCCAAATTTTTGCCAGACGGTTTTAAGTCGGTTCCAGGAGCGGTTGACGGCTTCGTTGAGTTTTTCTCCGGCCGGGAGATGATAGTCAGCGGGATCAAGACCGCTCACGGCATTGTCGCCGGCGGAGATCCGCTCCAGCATATCGGCCGGCAGGAGACCGCCTTCGGTTTTTACGGCAAGAAATGCATTCCGGCTTCCGTGCCTCATGACGCTTCTCCCTGAGAAAGAACTGGGAGTAGCACGTAAATGCCGAGAACATCGGGCGGCAACTGCGGCGTGACCGTGTATCGACGTCCTTTGATTTTCGCTTCCTCCCGAACCCGTTGATGGGCGGTTAACAGCATCCGGCCGCGCTGGTGGGCCAGTTGCTCCATATAGGGGGATAACGACCCGTAGCCTTCGATGACCCGCTGGATGAACAACACCGCCTGATCCGGATAGATGATGTCGGCCGGATCAGCCGCCAGCAGTTTGGCGGCCTCGGCCTCATCCAGCCACCGGGCCTGGGCCGGGGCCCCTTCAAATCCGACCAGTTGGCATTCCTCGGCCAATTGGGACTGGTGACGGTCGTTTTCGAACGTGGCCAGGTGGTAGCGCATTCGGACAAGCATCAGGGTGGTGCGGCGGGACACGGCGCTGGTGCGAATGGCGCCGCACCGCTTGGCCCTGGAAGGCTCCGTGGGGTCAATGGCACTGTTGAAAACATAGGCGGCCAGGTTTTCCACCAGGGGATGGGTGCGGGTAAGGTAGACTTCGTCGGCATCCACGGGCATCAAAAAGCGGGCGGTGATGGATCGGTCCGCATTGATCCGGTCCCGGACCGAAGCCGGCATATGGGAAAAATCAAATACAAAGGCCGGATTTTCCGGGTTCAGGGAATCCTTCTGCACGGTCGCCGTGCCTTCATGGAGACGGACGGCGTCGCAAAAAAAGGCGCGGATATCCGACACGGCGCCGACGGCTTCCCGGGCCTCGGCCAGCTCCCGGGAGACTTCATCGACTTTGATGGTGCGTTGGGCGAATATCGTCTGGGACCGTTTTTCCTCCTGCCGGGCGGCTTTGTCCCACTGTCCCAAAAACTGGTCGAGTTTGGGTTCCTTGAATTTCAACGGCAGCAGAAGCTGGGTCTGGGGGCCTTTATTTTCCTTCAGCAGCAATCCTTCCATGATGGCTTCCATGACCTTGTCCACATCTTCGGGCACGGCCACATGAATGCCTAAGGATTTGCGGATGGCTCTGTGCTTGCGGATCAATACATCCAGCACAATGCCGTCGATCTGGTTGTCCGTGCCGTAATAGGTGATGGCGCGGATTTTGGATCGGGGCTGGCCGAAGCGGTCCACCCGGCCTTCCCGCTGTTCGTGGACCGTGGGATTCCAGGACAGATCGTAATGAATCACGGTATCATATTTGGCCTGAAGGTTGATCCCTTCGCTCAGGCAGTCCGTGCAGACCAGTATCCGGTTGGGGGATTCGGAAAGCTGTCTGACCCGCTGTTCGCGTTCGGCCGGCGGAAGCAGCCCCGTGACGGCGGCGACCTCCACGTTGCGCAAATGCTGGCGAAGGTGACGGGCCACATATTCGGCGGTATGAATATAGCGGCAAAATACCACCGGATGCCAGCCGTCCTGCACCACCTGACGGATCAGACGGGCGGCATTGACGAGTTTGGCGTCATTATCGCCGGTCAATTTTTCCGCCTGGCGGGCCATTTCCAGAAGCTTTCGCCGCTGAGGGGCGCCGGCATCGTCTTCCGGCCAGATGTCGCTGCCGGGGACCAGATCGATGCCTTCGGAAGAGGCGTCATCCAACATGTCTAAAATGGTGCGCCGCCCGATTTCATCAACATCTTCTTCGGTTTGGGCGTCCAGGTTGGCGGCGCGGCTGCGAAGCGTGGCGGAGGCGGCGGCCGGACTGGAGCCGAGGGTGCGCAGGAGCCCGAGCACGGACCACCACCGGATGCGCTGCCGGTATGCGGCGGTGGGAGATGTTGATCCGGCGACGGTGGAATGCCGGACGGTTTCCCGGGCGTATTGAAGAACCTTCTGGAACAGGGCGCGATATTCCGGCGTGAGATGATAGGATTCCTCCTGGGTCCACCGTTCCGGAAAAGGCGTCTGGGAATCCATGAAGGATCGGATGTCGCCCCGGCGGCGCTGGATGAAATGCGCGGCCAGGCGTTTTCGATGGGCCAGGTTGTGTTCCCCGGAAAGATCATCCGGAAGGTCGGAAAACGACGGGTTCAGAAACGCCAGCAGCGAGCGGAACGTGTCTTCTTTTCCGGTGTGCGGGGTGGCGGTTACGAGAATCACATGGCGTTCGGGATGGGCGCAGATCTGGGAGATCAACTGATAACGCTGCTTTCGGCTCCGGCTGCCCAGCGCATGAGCGCAGGAATGGGCTTCATCGACGATCACCATTTCGGGACAGGTGCGGATAAACTCGTCCCGGCGCCGGTCGGACTTAATGTAATCCATGGAAACAATGACGAACGGGTAGACGTCAAACAGTGATGTGCCGACCCCGAGGCCGTTTTCAAGCCGGCGGACCGTTCCCGGCAGAACCAGTTCGGCCGCGATATGGAATTTTTCCGCCAGTTCGGCCTGCCATTGCTCGGCCAGATGCGGCGGGCAGAGCACGGCCATTCGCCGGATCTCGCCGCGGTCCATGAGTTCCCGGGCGATCATGGCCGCCTCGATGGTTTTGCCGATGCCCACGTCATCGGCAATCAGCAGACGAACGGGATCCAGCTTCAATGCCATGAGCAGGGGAACCAGTTGGTAGGGGCGCGGGTCCACGGCGATGTGGCCGAAGGACCTAAACGGTCCGGCGGAAGAGCGAAATCCCAGCCGAATAGCGTCGCGCAGCAGCCGGCAGGAGCGATGATCTCCGATGTCTTTAGGGTCGGGGAGGTCGAATGTGGCCGATTCCACCGGCTCCAGCGGAAGATAGATGCCGGTGATTTCATCATCGGTTCCGGCCAGGGGTCGCAACCGGAGCAGATTGTCTTCCGAACCGGGAAGGACCACCCATTCCCTGCCCCGGGCCTTTACCATGGAACCAGCCGTAAAATTCATTCCGTGCTCCCGAATACATGCGGATATTCATCGATGATCCGATCCCATCGGGATTTGTCCTCAAAGCGGATGATGCTGTATCCGAGATCTTCCAGACATTCGGACTGGACGTGGTCACGCGTGGCGCGATCCGGATATTGATGGTGAGGACCGTCGATATATATGGCGGTATGATAGGCGTCATAGAAAAAGTCTGTTCTGGTGCGGCATTCTTCGATAAAAACCTGGGCGCGGGAGGGCAGTCTTAAATTCCGGGCATCCATATAATCCAGCCAGTCTCTTTCAAGCTGTGAGTCCGTGTTGTTTTTCAGCCGCCGCAGATGTTCGGCACGGGGGACCTCGCCCGGGGCCGTTTTTACCTGGGCATGGGACAGATGTAAAAGAAAATCCCGGATCAGGTGCCGGTCAAGCAGGGCGTGATCCCGCTGATTTGAATAATTCATCAGGCATTGATAGCAGGCGGCCGCGCATTCTTCTTTCGCCCCCGGGGCTTTGCCGAGATCCGTGCCGTCGTCCGGGTTGAAATGGCAAAGATCCAGGGCGCACCGGGCGACTTCGTTGAGGGCCTGGTTTTCATCAATCAATCGCCGGAGGACGCCCGCGCCTCCTTCGGCGGCTTCATAAAGCAAAATCACGTTGCGCTCGTCCGGCGTGGGCAGGGGTTCGACGGCCAGCTCGTAATCTTCAAGCTGATACAGCCTCTGGATGGATTCCTTGAAAACCGCCTGCAGGGAGGCCATGATGGTTTGATCCAGGGCTGTGGCGGGCTCGATGACCAGGCAGTTTTTGCGATCCTCGACATAGGGTACCACGCGCTGGATGCGGCCGGTTGAAAAACCGCTCAGGTTGTCTTCCGCCTGATTTTCGGTTTTTTCCCTGACCCATACTCCCCTTTCCGTGTCGAGCATAAATCCATGCGGGGCGGTTCGGGGCCGGTTTTTCCATCCCAAATTGATGCGCCAGATGGTGGCGCCATGGCCATACTTTAACCGGGCCATGAGCTCGCCGGTTGCGGACGTAACTTCGGCAATATGATGAGACGCTGTTTTGCCGCGTTCGGAAAAGCGAAAACCGGTGCGAAGATTATAGCCGTAGCGGGTCCGTTCTTCCTCGTCGGAATTGATTCGGTCCCGGCGTTTTGTCGACACATTACGCAGTCTGAATAAATTGGAAAGCGGCGTATCCAAGGGGGTGTTGCAGATTTCGCAGAGATCGATGCCGTCGCCGTTGTCTACCGGGTGGATATATCCGCATTTAAGACATTGCTTGATGCGGCCGGACGCCAGCTCATCAGATTCTTCAACCGCGACAATCACCCTGTTGATCACATAGCGGGAACCTTCATGATAAAGAAAGCTTCCCGGACCGAACTCGGAAATGGCTAAAAAGCGGGGGCGCGAGACAAATTCATCCCTGTCCCGGGCCGAGCGTCTGGAGCGGGCGGGAATAAAGGCCGAAAGCGGCAATCGCGGGAAATTATATCCCGGCAGGAAGCCTTCACTGGCAAAATAGCGGTAGCTGTAGAAATCGGCCTGCAGCGTACTGCTGGCCTGCAACAGCAGTTCAATCTGGGATTCCGCTTCCGCGCGAAGCCGGCGGGCATTTTCCCGATCCGTCCGGGACCGGCTGGCGTCATTGATGATTTCGGTTTGGCGATCCCGCTGGGTCACGGCGCCCTGATAAAGATTCCGCCACCGGTCGCATGCCCGCTCGAAATTTTGGCCCACCTGGTTCAACACTTCCCTGATCCAGTTTTCAGAATACCATTCCGACAGCCGCAAATCGTCTTTTAAGGCCTCCAGGATGCTTGCAATTTTTTGTTCGGCTTTTTCTTTGGGCAAATCGGCGCTGATGGCGTCTTTGACGCGGTCGAGAAGTTCAAGACTGGGAGAATGCCCCGACACGTCAAGGATGTCCTTCAGGGATTTTCCGAGATCAAGGCGGGTTTCGGCCAGCCAGACCGCGTGGATATGCGAGCGGATCAGGTCTTCATTGGCCAGATCGACTTTCGGGGTCGACACCGCGCCGGCCACCATTTGTTCGGGCCTGGAAAAGAAATGCTGATCATGGGAGTTGCCCTGGGCGCAATACGTCATGATCAGCGCGGGCTGGCCGCTGCGCCCGGCCCGGCCGCTGCGCTGGGCGTAATTGGCCGGGGTAGGGGGGACGTTTCGCATATTTACGCAATTGAGTTCGGCGATATCAACGCCAAGCTCCATGGTCGGAGAACAATACAGCACCGGCAACCGGCCTTCACGAAATCGCTGCTCGCGGTCTTCACGAAAATCATAGGAAACCTGGGCCGTGTGCTCCCTGGCTTCCAGTCCTTTGGCGAGTTCGGCCGCCTGGCGATAAAGATCCACGAAAAACGGATTCGTGCGGCTGCCTTCTTTCGGAATATTGGGCATGCGCAGGGGATCATGAAAGG
>QZJS01000018.1 GCA_003597945.1 Desulfobacteraceae bacterium
CATCTATGAAAAAATCGCCCCGGTTCTTTCGATTTTTGAGCGCAAAATTCCTTATGCGGAACAAGCCCGGGAGCAGGATGTCCGTGATGAGACCTTTGACGTCATCCTGCTGGGCCTGGGGAGTTTCGGCAATAATATCGCCCGGCGCCTGATCAGCCGGGGCCGCCGGGTCCTGGGAGTGGATTTCGACCCCCAGGTGGTGGCCCGGTGGCGGGAAAACGGATATGCCGCCCTCTACGGCGATATCGAGGACCCGGATCTTTTTGAACACCTGCCGTTGCGGGATGCCGGGTGGGTGGTTTCCGCCATGCCCATCCGGGAAGGGAGCATCACGTTTATCCGTCGGCTGCGGGAGGCCGGATACAAGGGAAAAGTGGCCGCCACCGTGGAAACCGAGGGGGAAGAGGTCTTGTGCCGGCTGGCGGGCGGGGCCGGTGAAGCCGGGGATGATGCCGCGCTGTGCCGGGCCGCGGGCGCGGATTTGATATTGCGACCTTTTGAGGATGCGGCGGACCAGGCAGCCGACGCCCTGACCGCGGCCTCCGAGCTTCTTCAGAAACAGGTTCCCTGGCCGGTTTCCATGGAAGAGGTCCGCTTGCGGCCGGGCTCCCTGCTGTGCGGAAAGCGTTTAAAAGACATCGCCCTGCGCTCGGAGACCGGCGCCAGCATTGTCGCGGTGAGCCGGGCCGGCCGGAGTTATTTCGACCTGACGCCGGATTTTCAGCTTTTTCCCTGGGATCACCTGGTGATCGCCGGCGAGCCCGACAGCCTGGGCCGGGCCCGGAAATACCTGAGCCGCACCAGGACCCAGGATCGGGCCACGGACGATATCAATCCCTCTCTGGCATTAGACATGATCGAATTAAAAGAAGATTCCGCCTGGATCGGCAAAACCCCGGCGGAACTGGATTTGCGCAAAACCCACGGCATCAGCATTATCGCCCTGAAACGGGGCGATCAAAACATCACGGCCCCGGACAGCCGGATCCGCCTGGAATCCGGCGACACGCTGTTTGTCATCCGGGGCCGGGAGGCCGACGGATAGTTCCAATTCGCATTACGCGGCATCTTTGTTGCAACGCCAATTTACCTACTTCTCTTCATATGCGGCGGCAAACTCGTCAACGGAAATACCGGCCTGCCGTATGGCATTTTTGAGCGTTCCAACAGCAAGGTTTTTATGCCGGGGAATAACGCATCCTTTGTTTTCTTTGCGCATCACGACATGGCTGCCTTTTTGTCGAGCCTCATAAAAACCAAGTTTTTTAAAAATTTTGATGGCCTGATCCCCGGAAATCCTCGGCAATTCAGGCATGAGCAGGCACCTCGAAGGTGGTCAGAATCGGGCGGCAGGTTTGTTCAATGGGGAACTCTTCCAAATACAATTCTGTCGCTTCCTGAAGATTTTTTAGGGCTTCTTCAAACGTCTCTCCCTGGCTGGCTGTTCCGACTTCGGGGCATAATGCTACATAAAGATCGTCTTCTTTATGCACCACAGCAGTAAATATCTTCATACGTTCACCTCATTGCCGGTTTTTAATCATGGACAAGCTCCTCAAACTTTCGGCGCTTAATAAAGGCATATAGAAGGGGAACCATCGTTTCCTGATCTTTTTCAGGAAGGTCGTTGATTTCCTTCAACCGGCGCAAAAGTTTTTGATTTTTTTTACCGACAGCCGCCCTAAAACAGAAGGGATACGTTATGCCGCTGTCAGCTACACAAGAAGAAATTAGCGCATATCAGGAAAAAGTACAAAAGAATATTTTTTTTAAATCCTGGCGCCGTCATCTACACCTTTGGAAAGCCCGGAAAAAATCCTTGCCTCTCCGGGCGTTAGCGGTTAAGGAGATATTCTTTGTTAATCAGGTTTCTATTTTTCAAGTCTCTATTTTCCGCGGCCTGGCCGCCTTAGCTGTTTAAGGAATCAAATAATATGAGTTTGTTATCGTCAAGCGTATCCATCTCTCGTTACCGGGTGACGGGCAAGCTGCCCGAAGCCGCTCTGGAATATGTGCGGGAGGCATTGAAGCAAAACGCCGTCCGGGATATCGACAATGATCCCGTGGAGCAGAGCGTGGGATGGACCCCGCTGGAAACTCCGTTTCAGCCGGATTTTGAGGCCGCATCCATTGTTTACGGCACGGCCTTTGTGTTTTCCCTGCGCATGGACAAAAAAACCGTTCCCGCAAAGATCCTGAAGAAACATCTGGAGACTGCCGTTGCCGGCCGTCTGGCCAAAACCGAGCGCAATGCCTTGTCGCGTATGGAAAAAGCCGAGCTAAAGGAAGAAGTTTTCCGCCGACTTCTGGTCCGGATGCCGGCCGTGCCCCATGTTTATGACCTGGTATGGCATTACGAGACCGACGATCTCTGGTTTTTTTCCAACCTCAAGGCTGCCAACGAAGCCCTTGAAACTCTGTTCACCAAATCCTTCAAGATTTCCATTGTTCGTATGTTTCCTTATACCGCGGCGGAGCATCTCTGTGATCTGAAATCCCATGAAAAAGATGTGCTGATGAAACTGTCGGCCGTGCCTATGCAGGAAGGAGGCGGTCATGCTTGATATATCCGTGGCTTATAACCGCTACAAGTTCCTGGGGCATGAGTTTCTCACCTGGCTCTGGTTCATGATCGATACCGATAAAGAAAATCTGACGGAAGGCATCACCGATCTGACCGATATTTATGTCGGCAGCCGGGTGGTCCTGGAAAACAGCAGCCATAATCGGGATGAGACCATTACCATAAAAGGCGACGGCGCGGGTTTTGAGGAGGGGGTGACGGCCCTGAAAAAAGGAGCCAAGGTGACCGAAATCAGCCTGGTGGCCACCATTGGCGACGGAGAGTGGCGGTTTCATCTCAAGGGGGAAAGTCTTAACATCAGCAGCCTGAAACCGCCGGAAACCGGCCGGATCGAATCCCCGGACGAAATGGAGGGCGCGGTCCTGGAGAAAATTTTTCTCTGCGAAAAGGCCCTGTCCCTGGTTTACGCCCTTTATGGAAAATTTGTCCGGCGGCGGGTGTCGTCGGACTGGCAGTCAAAGGAAACCGGCCGCATGGCGGCATGGATCGCCGCGGCGTAAAGGTGAATCGGAAATCTGATGCACCGGTAAAAGCCGGATTTTTCGCTTCGAGAGTCTTTCGGGGGTCGCGATGTTCGCGGATGCCCAATGGCAAAAACTCGGCGCAAGCGCCTCAAACAGTTTGCCATTCTTAACGCATCCGCGAAAATCGCTTGTTCCCCCGAAATCCACGATCTCGCTCAAAATCGACTTTTACCGGTGCATCAGATTATAAGCTGTTTCAAAACCTCAGATCAGGTTCGATGGCAAGGCGCGGGCCAATGAAAAAGCGGAGCATATTCTTAATATGTGAGCATTTTGAAGAGGCCCGCAACGCAGCCATCGGGCCTCAGATGGGGTTTTGAAATGGCATTCAGATTAGGCCGCCAGGTGGGACACGAGGATTTTAAGGCCGATGAAGATAAGGATCACGCCGCCGACAACGGCCATGCGGGGTCCGAGTTTTTTACCGAAATACCGGCCGGCCCGGATGCCGATGACCGACATGGCCGCCGTGACCAGGCCGATGATGACGCAGGGATACCAGATGGACACGTTTATCATGGCCAGGCTCAGGCCAACGGCCAGGGCATCGATGCTGGTGGCCACCGACAGCAGGACCAGGCTGGCGCCCCGGGACGGGTCGGCCGAAAAGGTTTCCGTATCGGTTTGAATGGCCGAATGAATCATGCGGCCGCCGACGAAAGCGAGCAGGCCGAAGGCGATCCAGTGATCCACCGCGGAAATCAGGTGGGCCACGGTGATGCCCGCGGCCCAGCCGATAACCGGCATGAAGGCCTGAAACAGCCCGAAATGAAAGGAAAGCCGGAAAACAGCCCGTTTCCCCTCAAGCTTGCCGGAGGTGCCGGCGGCTACGGATACGGCAAAGGCGTCCATGGCCAGGCCCACGGCGATCATCATAATTTCAAACAGGTTCATAGGGATATTATCCGGAAGAGCAAATGGCTTTTGATTCCGTGAATACGCCATCGGATGTCCGGATTCAAGCGCTTTGTCGGATTGAGCATAATTTGTTGACAGCCCGTGAAAATTCGGATTTTTCGCTTCGAGAGTCTTTCGGGGGCCGCGATTTCCCCGGATGCTGAATGGCAAAAACTCGGCGCAAGCGCCTCAAACAGTTTGCCATTCTAAACGCATCCGCGAAAATCGCTTTTTCCCCCCGAAATCCACGATCTCGCTCAAAACCAAATTTTCACGGGCTCATCGATAATGACACATTCAAAGATATCAAGGAGACGCGACATGAAGGAAGTGGTAATCGTTTCAGCATGCCGGACGGCCATCGGGGCCTTCGGCGGAACACTGAAGGACTTGAATGCCGCCACCCTGGCCGGCGTGGTCATGAAGGAAGCGGTAAAGCGGGCCGGAATCGATCCGGCAATCATTGATGACGTTCGTTTCGGATGCTGCATGGATCCCACCGACACCCTGAACGTGACCCGGGTGGGCGCGCTTCTGGCGGGAATTCCCGACACCGTTCCGGCGGTCACCATCAACCGGGTCTGCATTTCCGGCATGGAGGCCACCCTTTCAGGCATGGCCATGATCCAGGCCGGAATGGCCGACGTTATTCTTTCCGGCGGCGTCGAACACATGTCTTCCGCGCCGTATGAAGTCCCGGCGGCCCGCTGGGGATGCCGGCTCCAGGACCAGGTGTTCGTGGATTCGGTGATCCGTCGTCTTCATTGCGGTTCCCATGTGATCCCCTTTGCCGCGGGCGGGCCCGTGGACGCCACAAAGGAACCCGCCTCCATGTTTGTGGGCAAACCCTATATCATGGGTCATACGGCCGAATTTATCGCCCAGATGGAAGATATCAGCCGCCAGGAGATGGACGAAGTGGCCCTGCGCAGCCACAACAACGCGGAACGGGCCACCAAGGAAGGGGATTTCGCCGACGAGATCGTGCCCGTGCCGGTGCCCCAGCGGAAAAAAGATCCTATCATGTTCGACAAGGACGAGCATTTCCGGCCGGGCATGACCATGGCGGACTTGCAGAAACTGCCGGCGGCCTTTGTTCCCAAGATCGGCAAGGTCACCGCGGGCAATTCTTCCGGCATCAACGACGGGGCCACCGCCATGATCATCATGTCGGCGGATAAGGCCAAAGAATTGGGTCTGACCCCCATGGCCCGGATCAAGGCCACGGGCAAAGGGGCCTGCCATCCTTCCATCATGGGGCTTTCCCCGGTGCCGGCGGTCAATGATCTGCTGAAAAAAAGCGCCTATAAACTGGCTGATTTTGAATTGATCGAACTCAATGAAGCCTTCGCGGCCCAGTACCTGGGATGTGAAAAACAGCTCGGCCTGAACCGGGAAATCACCAACGTGAACGGCTCCGGCATCGGTTTAGGGCACCCGGTGGGCTCCACCGGCGCGCGCATCATGGTTTCGCTGCTTTATGCCATGCGAAAACGGGGCAAGAACCTGGGAATGGCGACCCTGTGCGGCGGCGGCGGGATTTCCATGGCGACGGTGATTGAGATTATTTAGAAATGGATATTAAAACCCATACGGCGGACCTGCTTGCCGGTATCCGAAAGACCTCGCCCCTGGTGCACAACATCACCAATTTCGTGGTGATGAATTCGTCGGCCAATATCCTGCTGGCCATAGGCGCGTCACCGGTCATGGCCCACTGCAGGACCGAGGTTGCGGAAATGGCGTCTCTGGCCCACGCCCTGGTGGTCAATATCGGCACCCTGGATGAGCAGTGGGTGGCATCCATGATTTTGGCAGCCCAAACGGCCAATAAAAGAAATATCCCCGTGATCCTTGATCCGGTGGGGGCCGGGGCCACAAGGCTGCGAACGGAGATGGCGCAAAAAATCATGGCTGAGGCGAAAATATCGGTCCTGCGGGGCAATGCTTCGGAAATTCTTTCTCTGAGATCCTCAGATGTGAAGACGCGGGGGGTGGATTCTTCCCTGGCCATGAGTCGGGAGGTGGCCGACACCGCCATGTCCATGGCCAGGGAAATGGATTGCATTGTCGCGATTTCAGGAGAAAAAGATAGTATTACCGACGGCGGCCGCATGTTTTTCGTGTCAAACGGTCATCCGCTTATGACCCGGGTGACCGGCATCGGGTGCGGCTTGAGCGCCGTGACCGCGGCCTTCTGCGCCGCGGCCGAAGGCGATTTGCTTGCCGCCGTGGCCGGGGCCCATGGATATTACGGGCTGTGCGGCGATCTGGCGATAAAAGTCAGCAACCGGCCCGGAAGTTTTTTCACCGCGTTCCTGGATATGCTTTACACGGCCGGTCCGGAGGACATCCATGCGGGTCTGAAGGTGGATGCATCATGAGGAAAGGTCGATCATTTTTTTTACCGCTTCATACGCGGACGCCCGGATGTCCGCCGGGACCCGGACCTCGCCGCTGAGGTTGTCAAGGCACGCGGCCACATCGGCCAGGGAAATTTTTTTCATGTCCAGGCAGACCATTTTCTCGGATGCCGGATAAAAGGTTTTATCCGGATTTTCTTTTTGCAGCGGATATAACAGTCCGTTTTCCGTGCCGATAATAAAGCTGGTTCCGCCGGACTCCCGGGCATGCCGGAGCATGCCCGAGGTGCTGGTGACCAGGTCGGCCAGTGCCAGAACCTCGGCCCGGCATTCCGGGTGGGCCATGAAAAACGCTTCCGGGTGAGCATGCTTCTGCCGAATCACCTCCTCGGCGGTCAGCCGGTCGTGAATGGGGCAATATCCGGGCCATGCGTGGACGGTTTTTCCGGTTTTGGACGCGGTCCATGCGGCCAGGTTCCGGTCCGGCACCATGAGCACTTCGTCCGCTTCAAGGCTGTTGACGACTTCAACGGCGTTGGCCGAGGTGCAGCAGATGGTGGAGATGGCTTTGACGGCCGCGGTTGAATTGACATAGGTGACAACGGGCATTTCCGGGTGTTGGGCGATCCGGGCGGCAAGGGCCGTGGCGGTCACCATGTCGGCCATGGGGCATCCGGCGTCGGCTTTCGGCAGGAGCACCCGTTTGTCCGACGAAAGAATGGAGGCGGTTTCGGCCATGAAATGGACCCCGCAGAACACGATGATATCAGCCGGGGTTTGGGCGGCCTGGATGCTCAGCTCAAGGGAATCCCCGCACAAATCGGCGATATCCTGGATTTCCGGCGGCTGGTAGTTGTGCGCCAGGATCACGGCGTTTTTTTTTGCCGCCAGTTCACGGATCCGCTGCTGTAATGTTGCGTTCTGATGATGGTTCGTTTCCTGGTTCATTTTCTCTTATTCCCCTTCTTCCAGTTTCAGCACATCCGTGCCGGCGGGCGCCTGGAAATGGAATAAATTCTCGTCTATATCATTGGAAAAATTAATATTTTTAAAGTCAAGCCGGGTTTGATCGTCGTAGGCATTGATAGTTAAGACCCCGACGATATCAAAGGTGGCCTTGTCGATGTTTAAATAAATTTCATTCAGGTCCAGTTGTTTCCGGTGGGGGACCAGCCGCAGCGTATGGAGTCCCTCGCCTGCCGGCGGCGCAACGCTGACCGTGAATGCTTCCGGGATCAGACGGATATTGGAGAGAAAACTGGCGCCCTTGCCGTCGCCGAAATAGGCCAGGGCGTCGCCGATGATGACCTGCCGGTCTTCAGGACGATAGATCCAGAGGGTTTTGCCGTCAGTGATGATGGCGTGGATTTCGGGAGTCGCATACTCCCAGCGCATCCTGCCGGGGTGTTTGATCCATACCCGGCCGGTGGCGGTGTCCCGGATATCTAAGGCCGCCAGGGTGGATTCCTGGGAAAAATCCGCTGAAAAGTCGGCCGCGCCGAATCGCTGCACCAGCCGGTCCATGATCTCCTCGACAGCAAGTTGATCCGTGGCATCGGCCGTCTCCGCCGCCGCGACGACCGGGGAACCGGCCATGATCATCCCGAAAATCAGCCAGACAATTAATGCCGCGGCAATCAATAGCAATTTTTTCATTTGTTTTCCCAATACGTGATGATTTGCCTTCAATTATCAATTTCTATTCAAGCTTCAGGCGCAAAATAAAACGGATTGATGCCGGGATCAAGAAAATTGCCGCTCCATGCAAGATTTATTTTGCATGTTCAGATGACAATCGTTTGTTTTT
Source organism: Desulfobacteraceae bacterium (assembly GCA_003597945.1). Taxonomy (GTDB): domain Bacteria; phylum Desulfobacterota; class Desulfobacteria; order Desulfobacterales; family Desulfosalsimonadaceae; genus SURF-33. The sequence continues at coordinate 8,176 of QZJS01000018.1, forward strand.
TTAATATAATACATTATTGTCCCGATTATATTTCCCCTTGACACCTGAAAAATTCTTTTGATATGTATTTCATTTTATTATAGACGATATACTTGTAAGAAATCTCCGTGTCTTTGCAAGCGATTTAATGGACGTTGTGCAAAACCATCCATGTTTATTTTTATCAGATGGCTTGGATCGTGTTGTGCGTTTCAGCTTAACTTTATATATCTTTAGGAGGTTATTATGCAAAGAAGAATCAGGAAGGTGGCGGTAATCGGTTCCGGTATCATGGGCGGCGGAATCGCGGCCCTGCTGGCCAGCGCCGGTGCGGACGTGTTGCTGCTCGACATTGTCCCTTTTGATCTCAAGGATGAGGAAAAAAGCAATCCGGCCGCAAGAAACCGGATCGTCAAAGCCGGTTTTGACGCGGCATTGAAGTCCCGTCCCCCGCTTTTCATGGACAAAGCCGATGCGGCTCAGGTTGCCATTGGAAACCTTGAAGACGATTTCGACAAGCTCGCCGAATGCGACTGGATCGTGGAAGTGGTGGTGGAAAATCTCAAGATCAAGCAGGACCTGTTCAAACGGATCGACAAGGTCAGAAAACCCGGCTCCGTGATCAGCTCCAACACGTCGGGCATCCCCTTAAAAGACATGTCCCAGGAGCTGAGCAAAGACATGCGCGCACATTTTCTGGGGACCCACTTTTTCAACCCCGTCCGCTACATGCATCTCCTCGAAATCATTCCCGGCCCGGAAACACTGCCGGAAGTTCTTGATTTTATGGCCAATTTCGGCGAAAAAATGCTGGGCAAGGGGATCGTCTGGGCCAAGGACACCCCCAACTTCATCGGCAACCGCATCGGGGTCCAGGGGATCGGCAAAGCCATGCAGGCCATGCTGGAACATGACATGAGCATCCCCGAGGTGGACGCGCTTTTCGGCCCGCCCATGGGCCGTCCCAAAACCGCCATTTTTAAAACCTCCGACCTGGTGGGTCTGGACACCATGGCCCATGTTTCCAAAAACTGCTACGAACTCTGCCCGGTTGATGAAATGCGAGACACCATGAAAGTGCCGGCATTTGTCGAGCAGATGATCGCAAAGAAACAGCTCGGCAACAAGACCAAGGGCGGTTTCTACAAAAAAGAACTGACCCCGGAATGGAAAACCATCCGCAAGGTCATCAACCCCAAGACCGGCGAATACGAAGAATTCGGCAAGGCGGATTTCCCCTGCCTGCAGGCCGCAAAAGCCGCCAAAACCCTGCCGGAGAAAATCAAGGCTGTTCTTTACGGCGACGACAAGGGCTCTAAATACGCGTGGGATGTGGTGGCCAACGGCCTGATCTATTCCGCCAACCGGATCCCCGAAATTTCGGATACCATCGTAGACATCGATAATGCCATGAAATGGGGCTATAATTGGGAACTGGGCCCGTTTGAGACATGGGATGCCATCGGGGTTGCCGAATCGGTCGCCAAAATGGAAAAAGACGGGTTTACCCCTCCGGCAAACGTCAAGGCCATGCTGGCCTCGGGCGCGAAAACATTCTACAAGCTGGAAGGCGGCAAAAAGATGTTCTTTGATTTTGCTTCCAACAGCTACAAACCTTTGCAGCTCAACCCCAAGGCGTTTATCCTTGCCGATCTGCGGGAAAACAACAAGGTGGTCAAATCCGTTGGCTCCTGCTCGCTTATCGACCTGGGCGACGGCGTGTTCGATCTTGAATTCCATTCCAAGATGAATGCCATCAATAAGGAGATGGTCGAGTTCATGATGGAAGCCGGCGAATATGTCTTGGACAACGGCGTCGGCCTGGTCATCGGCAACCAGGCATCCGGCATGCCCGCGCCTTTCTCCGCCGGCGGCGATTTGTCTTACATGCTGGGTCTGGCCCGCGACGGTAAATTTTCCGAAATCGACGACTTCATCCGCAATGTCCACAAAGGGATCATGGGCACCAAATATGCCCCGTATCCCGTGGTTGCGGCGCCCCACGGCCTGGCCCTGGGCGGCGGATGCGAAGTCTGCATGTCGGCCGACCGGATGGTGGCCCATTCCGACCTTTTCATGGGGCTGGTGGAAATCGGCGCCGGTCTGGTTCCCGGCGGCTGCGGCATGATCCATCTCTGGCAGAATTACATCAACGCCAAGCCCGGCATCGCCAAAATAACAGACCTTGCCGGTCTTTTCATCCAGGCGTTCATGTGCGTGGCCCAGGCCAAGGTGTCTGCGTCGGCGGCCGATGCCAGAAACAACGGGCTTCTGAAACCCACCGACCGGATCATTTACAATAAGGACCTGCTCATCGGCGAAGCCAAGAAGGAAGTGCTCAAGATGGTCGACGACGGTTATATGCCGCCGAAGAAGAAAAAGACCATGGTTTTCGGCCGCGAAGCCCACGGCATGCTCTGGGCGGAAATGCTCAACATGAAGTCCGGCGGTTATATTACCCCGCACATGGAGTTTGTGGCCAAGAAAGCGGCCTACTGCATGTCCGGCGGCGATGTGCCCCAGGGGACCATGGTTTCCGAGGAATATTTGATGACCCTGGAGCGGGAAGCCTTTGTCGAACTCTGGAAGACCGAGGGAACCCAGAAGATGGCCGAGCATATCATGACCACGGGCAAGCCGTTGTTCATTTAATATACAATAACTGAAATTTCAGGAGGATATAAAGATGAGAGAAGCTTATGTCGTTACCTCACTCCGGACTCCCGGATGCAGGCGGAACAAGGGCGCTTTTGCCCAGACCCGGCCCGAGGATCTGATGGTCACGGTGCTTAACGCCGTTGTGGAGAAAACCAATGGCGTTGAGAAAAAAGACGTTGAAGACATCCTGATCGGCTGCGCTTTCCCGGAAGCAGAGCAGGGCCTTAATATCGGTCGGGTGGCCGCTCAGATGGCCGAATTTCCGGATGATACCTGCGGCGCCACGGTCAACCGGTTCTGCGCGTCGGGCCTGGAAGCCATTGCCCTGCAGGCCATGCGCGTTAAATGCGGATACTGCGACGTGGCCATCGGCGGCGGTCTGGAATCCATGTCGATCGTTCCCATGGGCGGCAATATGCCCCGTCCTCATCCGGAATGGGCCAAGAAAAATCCGGATGTCTATATTTCCATGGGGATCACCGCGGAAAACGTGGCCAATCGTTACAAGATCACCCGGGAGATGCAGGATGAATTCGCCTATCATTCACAGATGAAGGCGGCCAATGCCCAGAAGAACGGGCTTTACAAGGAAATCGTTCCCACTCCGGCCGTGCGTTTTAAAGAAAAGAACGGCCAGTGGGTCTCTGAAACCTTTATCCAGGATTTTGATGACGGTGTCCGGGCCGACACAACAGTTGAAGGTCTGGGCAAGCTGCGTCCGGCTTTTGCGGGCGTTGGTTCGGTTACGGCCGGCAACTCCTCCCAGACCACGGACGGGGCTGCGGCCACTCTGATCATGAGCGAAGACGCCGTTAAAAGGCTGGGCGTCAAGCCGATTGCCAAGCTGGTGGCCTATGTGGTCGCCGGGTGCAAGTCAGATGAAATGGGCGTTGGCCCGGCCTATGCCATTCCCAAACTTCTCAAGATGACCGGCCTGAAGGTTGAAGATATCAATGTATGGGAAGTCAATGAGGCCTTTGCATCCCAGGCCATCTACAGCATGCAGCAGCTTGGTCTGTATGACAAACGGGAACTCTGGACATCCGACAGCGACAAACGCATCATCAATGTCAACGGAGGTGCCATCGCCCTCGGACATCCCCTGGGATGCACCGGTGCGAAGCTTTGCGCGCAACTGATCAATACCATGAAAGAGCGTGGGGCCAAATACGGTGTCGAATCCATGTGCATCGGCGGCGGAATGGGCGCGGCAGCCCTGTTTGAGCTGGTTTAATTAAATCCTGTTTGCTCAGCATTGTTTCATAGCACAAAAAAGAGGCCGCCCGATAAAGCGGCCTCTTTTTTGTGCGTTACCGGCAGAGAGCAGAGCCGGAACCCAGAAAAAGACCGCCAAAAGGAGGCAGGAATGATCCAAGCGGATTTTTTAAGGCAGGTGGACGCGTTTCAATCGCTGGAAGAAGCCCAATTGTTACTGCTTTTAGAGTTTTGTCGCGAGCGACGGTTTGCGCGAAATGAGCGATTGTTCAAGGAGGGAGATCCGGCCGAACACCTCTGGATAGTCAAAAAAGGAGTCATTGACGTGCGGTTTGATCTTCCCGGGCGTGAAACATCGGCGGAAAGCACCCTTTCGTCGGTTTCGGAAAATAAACTCCTGGGATGGTCGAGCGTGGTGCCGCCCCACCGTTATCGGTTATCGGCCTATTGCGCATCCGATGCCAGCGAGGTGGTGGCAATGGAAAGCCGGAAACTGCTTGATTTTCTGCAGCAGCATCCCGGCGCCGGGTATAAGGTTTTCTCGGTTATGCTTAAAATTGTCGGCAATCGGTTTCAGCGGCTCCAGGCATCGGCTCTTGATGCACCGGCCAGTCGCTGACAGTATTTTATATGCCGTATTCCACAGGTGAAAACCGACAAACAGGGGGAAAATTGATGATTCAGCTTGAGTTTCTGGAAAAACTCGACGCTTTTAAGGAGTTAAATGACGACCAACTGGCGGCCATTAAGGAATGCACTGATCTGGCGGAATTTAAAAGGGGAGAGCGGATTTTCAGCCAGGGCGAGGATGCCGGTCATGTATGGGTCGTTCTGGAAGGCGGCGTGGAGCTCAGAACCGAGGACCCGGGTCGGAACATGTCCGCCGCGGAGCCGTCGGTGTCGTTTCTGTCCGAGGCCCAGGCCTTCGGATGGACCTGTTTTGTTCCACCTTACAAATATCAGCTTTCCGGATATTGCGCATCCCGATCGTGCCGGCTGATCCGCCTGAAGAGAGAAGATCTTCTCGGCCTTTTTGAGAAAGACGCGGCCATCGGATTTTTTGTCATGAAATATCTGATCGGGGTTGTCGGCCGTCAGTTCGGGCAGCTCCAGGATGAAATCGCCCGCAAGCGCGGCATTGAGATCATGAGCCGGTGGTAGTAATTAAGGATTTTAGAACCCGGAGCCGCTTTTGACGTTTTGCCCGCCGGTCCGGCAATAGTCGAAGATGACTTTTGCCGCGTTGTTGAATTTATCAAAATCGATGGTGCCGAATTCTTCCTTGATTTCTTTCGCCATATCAGGGGTTTTGACTTCGCCGACGGTAATCAGGCGGCGGACGATCTGGGCCTTGTAGCCGGGAGATGAATTGCAGGCCAGATCCGGATTGTTATGCTTGCAATCTTTTTTTAATTTTTCCAGGCGCTTTTCGTACTCGGACAATTTTTTTTTGAGCCTGGTTTTAATCAGCGGGTCATCCGGCAGGCGAATGTTGAGGTATTTGATCATAATACGTTTTTTCCCTTCTATAAAATAAGGCAAGGGGCGCCGCGATAAAGCGGGGGAACAGAAATACGCGCAACTTATGATTAAAAACAGAGTGTTGTTTGCAAAAAAAATACAGGGATGCGAGCCAAATCGTTCGGCGGCATCAGCCGGAATAAACCTTTTGATGAGTCTATTTAATTATCAGTGAAGCGCCGCCGATGCAAGTGGAAATAAAAAACTTTACACGTTCCGGCAGGCTGATATATGAAATTCCTTTACCATTTTCATCGGTTAAGGGGATGGCTTTTTTGAAAAAATCCATGCTGCGGCAATCACCAATTATATTTTTAAGGAAGACCCCATGCACAAGCTGTTGACCGATCGGCCGGGAGAAAAGATGTTTCTTCTCGGCAACGAGGCCATTGCCCGGGGCGCCATTGAGGCGGGTGTGGCATTTGCGTCCACATACCCGGGCACGCCATCATCTGAGATTTCCGCCAATTTTTTTCAGATTTCCCGGGAAAGCGACCTTTATTTTGAATACAGCACCAATGAAAAGGTGGCTCTGGAAGTGGCGGCCGCGGCGGCCAACGCCGGTGTCCGCACCATGTGCATTATGAAGCATGTGGGCGTGAACGTGGCGGCCGATGCGCTCATGACCCTGGCGTATGTGGGGGTGCGGGGAGGTCTGGTGATTCTGACTGCCGATGACCCCTACATGTTTTCCAGCCAGAACGAGCAGGACAACCGGTATTACGGCAAGCTGTCCGGCCTGCCCATACTGGAGCCGTCCACTGGGGAAGAAGCCCGGGAAATGATGGCATATGCCTTTGAAATTTCGGAAAAACTCCAGGAACCGGTGTTGCTGCGCACCACCACCCGCTTAAACCATTCCACGTCCCAGGTCACTCTGGGACCGATCCGCCAGCCGGTGACCATGGGGGATTTTGCGAAAGATCCGTTTAATTATGTCACCGTGCCCGCGGTATCCCGCAATCTTCATGTCAAGCTGCTGAAAAATATCGAAAAAGCCCAGTCTCTGGCCGAGAAATCTCCCTATAACCGGATCGACGGCAACGGCTCCTGGGGGATCGTGTGCAACGGCGTCAGCTATAATTATGTCAAAGATGCGGTCCGGGACCTGGGCATCACCGAAAAGGTCAGGATTTTTCGGGCCGGGTTTTCCCATCCCCTGCCGGCGGACCGGGTAAAATCGTTTCTTTCCGGATGCGAAAAAGTCCTGATCGTGGAAGAAGGCGAGCCGTTCATGGAAGAGGCTGTCAAGGCTATGGCCCAGGAAGCCGGGTTTATCAATCTGATTGCCGGAAAAAGGCCGGATCTGTTTTCCCGGCTTTTTGAATTTGATCCGGCCATGGTCCGTCGCGTCATGGCATCCTTTTTTAGTGTGGACTGCCCCGAGTCCCGGGTTTCGGATCTCTCCGACCTTCCTATTCTGCCCCAGCGGCCCCCGAACCTGTGCGCCGGATGCTCCCACCGCGCGGTCTTTTATGCCGTCAATAAAGCCACCGAAGGAATCGCCAATATCCGGCCCACCGACATCGGGTGTTACACCTTGGGATTTCTTCCGCCGCTGTCCAACGGCGATTTCCTGATCTGCATGGGATCATCCGTGGGCACGGGATGCGGGTTTTCCCGCACCACCGACAAGAAGATCATCTCCTTTATCGGCGATTCCACGTTTTTTCATTCCGGAATTCCGGGCCTGATCAACGCGGTGTTCAATAATCACAACATCACGCTGGTGATTTTAGACAATCATACCACCGCCATGACCGGACACCAGCCCCATCCCGGCGTGGACATGGCCGCCCTGAGCATAGAAGGATTCAACCGGGTTTCCATCGAATCGGTGGTTAAAGGGATTGGGGTCGACCATGTGGCCGTGATCCGGCCGTATAATGTGAAAAAGAGCATTGCTGCTATTAAGGAAGCCATTGATTTTAAAGGTGTTTCCGTGGTGATTGCCCAACAGAGCTGCACGCTGTTTGACAAGAGCCTGAAACGACTGACGGGAAAACCCTTTCGTGTGGGCGACCGGTGCAAAAATCACCGGAACTGCATCAATGAACTAGGTTGTCCGGCTTTTTACGTGGAAGACGACCGAGTTCATATCAATGAAGCCCTGTGCACGGGCTGCGGCGTCTGCGCCCAGGTTTGCCCGGAGCATGCCATCGTGCCGGTGAAAAATTAGAAACAGGAAATATTGACATGAACATTACGCGTTTGATTATCGTCGCGGTGGGCGGCCAGGGCAATCTGCTGGCGTCCAAAGTGCTGGGGGAGGCGGCCTGCCGGCAGGATATCCCGGTGCGGATGAGTGAAATTCACGGTATGGCCCAGCGGGGCGGGGTCGTGGAATCCGCCATGATATTCGGCGATGCCCATTCCACCATCATCTCCGACGGCGAGGCCGATGTCCTGCTCGGGTTTGAGCCCTTGGAGGCTCTGCGCGCGCTTAATAAATGCAATGCCGACACCATCGTCATCACCAGCACCTCCCCTTTGCCGCCCTTTACTGCCGCCATCGGCAAGGGCGTCTATCCGGATATGGCGGCTATTGAGGCATATATCCGGCCCCGGGTGAAATCGTTGATCACCCTGGATGCCAATGCCCTTGCCGTTGAAGCGGGGAATGTTTTGTCGGTCAACATGGTGCTGCTGGGATCTCTGATCGGGGCAGGGGTGCTGCCGCTGTCGGATGCGGCGGTCCGTGAGGCCATAAAGGATACAACCAAAGCGGCGTTTGCGGAAATCAACCTCAAGGCCTTTGATCTTGGCCGGGCCGCGGTTAAGGGCTGAAAAAGGCGACAGTATCTGATATTTTGGTACTCTTTGGAACTGGGCGGCCCGAAATCATGATCCGCTTCCGCGATACATCAGGCCGTGAAAAGCAAAGTCTGATCCTTTTTTTCATCGGCCTGCGCCTTGCCCTTGAAACTGATTTGAGGTTTTGGAACGGCTTCTATGCCGGAGTTCATATCGTTTTATTTGTATGAAAATATAATTTTAGAGCCATCTTTTTTTTTTGGAATATTGTTTTCCCTTAAGACATTGGCCACCATGACGTCGAGCCTGGACGGCAGCTGAGGGAATTTCATCAACACCTTAAAGCGGGCGTGGGGATTTTTTGAGGATTTAAAATCGGCAATGATCTGGTGAACCGTTGCTTCACCGCGCCTTTTGAGAATGCCGAGCACTTCATCCTTCATGCCCTGGTAATAGGTTTCCCAGAGCGCGTAATAGGCCGCGCATTGTTCCGCTCCCTCGAATGTATCCTGCATTTGCAGCGGGCTCATGGGCGCTTCACCGGTTTTGTCTATCAGCATGGAAGACCATATTTTGCTCCGGTGGGCGTCCGTGGCGAGCCGCACAAATCCCTGCTCGGCGAATTGCCTGAATTTTTTCATCATCGCGATGCAGTTGTTGAGACTGCTGTTTAAAAACGGGGGATTGATCTCCAGTGTCGCGTCTCCGGTCAGAAATACCTTGTGCTCCGGGTCGTAAAAGGAGAGGTGGCCCGGGCTGTGGGTTGCGTCATGCACCGCAAAAAACCGACCCACCTCCCATCCTAAAAATTCAACATCGCCGAATTTTCTGGTTACGCGGCTATCATCCGGCAGTATCTTTGCCGTATGGGCCATGGTGTTAATCCCTTTAAACAGTTTGCGCAGATGAGATGCCATCATCTTGTCCGCCAAATTCTGCGAGATGCTGTTGACAATACGGACAACGCCGGTGGGAAACGCCAGAGGCATCATTTCGCGAAATGTGTCGTAATATTCTCTAAGCTCCTGATATTCGCCTGTCCAATGCCCAAAAAGATCTATGGATGATACTTCAGCCTCCGGAAGGTAAAAATCCACCTCCCTGTATCCGGCTTCCATAATCACATCATTGTTGGCCACATGGTCAAAGTGCCCCTGGGTAAGCATCAACACCAGGCGTTTTGCGCCGTCTTTACGGTATCGATTGAGTATTTTGAGGATTTTTTCACGGTAATGGGGATAGGTACCGGTGTCGATCAGCAACACCATATCCTTGTCCCGCATGATAAAGCAGTTGCTGGACGGGGGTTTTAAGAAAAAATTCATTGAAAGATACCCTTCGATCATCCAGATGTCCGGGGCTATTTCCATTGTTCGTGTTTGTTTTAATTCTTTTTCCGGAAACCGTCCTGGAATAAATCCCTGATATGCCATCTTTAAATCCTCCGCAATGAAGTTGATTGATAATTCATTATATTTTTATTGCATATTCATTTAATCAATTTAAATAATGAATTTAATCTTGTCAAGATAAAAGTTAATGTATAAAATGGCGAAACCATAGATGCCAGCGACATGAATAATTTCTTGACGGGCATGTTAATATTTTTATTTAATTGATTATATCGATTAAATTGACTCATTTTTTCAGATGCGAACGGGGGGGCTGTGATGAGCAGGCCGAAACAGGTGCACGAGCGGGTGGTCAGCGACTTGCTTCAAAAAATTTTTAATCGAAATCTGAAAGCCGGTGAAAAACTGCCGACTGAAAAAGAGCTTTCAAAAGCCATGGGAGTCGACAGAACCACCCTGCGTGTAGCCCTGAAACAGCTTGAGTCCATGCATTTGCTGGAAATCCGGCAGGGGGATGGAATTTATGTAAAAGACTATATCAAGCATGCAGGCGTGGATTTTTTAAGCACGCTTATATCGCTTCAGGATCCGGGCGTTGATGCCATGGGAATGGAAGAATACCTCATCGATGAGGCGTGGGGTTTCTGGGCGTTTATATTTCCGGAAATTTTAAAAAAAGCCGTGCCATTGATGTCGACCCGCCATATTTCTATGTTTATGGAACTTCTCCATCAAGAAAAGAAAAACATTCATGATAAAGATAAGCTTGTCGTTCTGGGTCTGGCAGAGCAGGATCTTGTCGCTGAAGTGATCAACAACCTGGTGTTGTCTCTTTTGTTTAACTCATCCAGGCCGTTGCGCAATAAAATGCTGGAAACATTTATCCATAGTACCGATTACAGCGAGTTGGAAACGCATGTGGACAATAAAACAGCCATGATCCGCTGTTTTGCCAGCGGGTCCATTGAAGAGGCGTATGTCTATATCGACGCATTTAAAACGCTTCTATCAACTCACCACCAGAAAGTAAAACATGCATTGATGATTCAAAAATGGGGGAAGGCTTAAAAAATTAAGGATATTTAATGCCAGCTTAAAGCATATCCGCCAGCCGGGATTTGAAAATTGTTTCCTGTTCGTCGAGAATTTCCCGCAGGATATCAAGAGTTGTCATGGGGTTCATGATGACGCAACGCAACACCACGATATCTTCTTCGGGATGGCGGCAAAGCCGCAGCGTGGTCCGGGACACGAAACTGTTTCCTGCTTCCCGCTGGATGCGCTGGAGATCCCGGTTGATATTATTGAGTGTTTCATTGATGCGCCGGCGGTCATTTTCGTTCGTCGATGCCGCCAGTTTCTCCCGGATATCGGCCGGACAGATCCGGTAAGTCAGGATATTGAGTTCCGGGACCGACACCAACTCAAACGTATCCCGTTTCCGGATTTCATCCGCAAACGCCGCGGCCGTCTCAATGCCGTGGTTGATCAGCAGGGAATACCCTTTTTTACCCATGATTTTCAGGGCGCAGTCCAATATCAGCGAATTGGCTTCCCGGGACCCGGCCAGGGTCTTGATGCCCAGATCCACCGAGCCCATGCGGTTGACATAATTGGCGTAATAAGCGATGGCGTCCATGCTGGCGGGGTCGCTGAGGTAGAGCATGCCGCAGCTCATGGGCATGTAAAACTGTTTGTGGCCGTCAATGGTCACGGAATCGGCCCTATCGATTCCTTTCAGCAGATGTTTGTATTGTTGAGAAAAAAGGGTCGGTCCGCCCCAGGCGGCATCCACGTGAAAGTGGATTTTGTGTTCCCGGCAGATATCGGCCAGATCTTCCAGGGGATCCACGGTGCCGGTTTCCGTGGCCCCGGCAATGCCCACAACCGCCAGGACGCAGGTGCGGGAATCTGATTTGAATTCATTAATGGCCTTTTTGAGGCCGCCCAGGTCGACCTTGTTTCGTTCATCCAGTTCAATGGGAATGACATTGCGGTTGCCGATGCCTAAAACGCCGGCTGATTTTCGCAGCGAATAATGGCCCAGCCGGGAGACCAGCACAACGCAGCGGTCGATGCCGTAAGCCTTGTATGCCGCCGCCAGTCCTTCGGCCTCGATGCCGGAAAAACCGTTTTTCGGGGCAAACCGCTTGTTTCTGGCCACCCACAGGGCCGTCAGATTGGCGGTGGTGCCGCCTTCAACAAAGGTTCCCAGGGTCGTGTCGGCATTCTGGACGTTTTCATCATAAAATTTCTGGTCTTTATTATAAATCAGCCGGTGGATTTTCGCGATCACCTGTTTTTCGATGACGGACAGAACCTTGGAGGTTTCCAGTTTGACCACGTTCTGGTTTAAGGCCGCCACAATGGTTTTCAGGTGAACCATGAAAAACGGGATGGCTGATGTCATGTGTCCCACGAAATAGGGGGAGGCAACATTGACCGCGTGGGGTGCGATCTCCTTGATCAGACAGGTGATGACGTCGGCGAGTTTTTTTTCCGGATTTTCGCTGATAATGGTGTTGATGAAGGCTTCGGAAAGGTCCTTTAAGCTTTTGGCTTCCGTGATGCCCACGTATGTTTTCTGAAAATCATGGAGTCCGAACAGAATCCGCTCCATGTATTTGATCAGGACCGCCTTGCAGTCGTCATCTTCCGGGCGGATAAAGACCTTGAACAAATGCTCCCAATCCGCCACCAGTTCGGGTCGGGTCGGGCGGGTGGTTATAGTGTTTAACATAAAATCAGAATCTTATGCCAATTTTTGGGTTTAAGTGCGTGAAAAACCATTATGCCGTTTACAATTGTTCCCGCATCCTTTAAATTATAGTCATAAAAGGACCCGGAAGCCGAAATTTTAATTCGGTTCTATTTTGTATCAGTACCGGTTATCGCTTTTTATGCGGTTCCGTCAATAAAAAACAAGCAGATGGTAAAACCGGTTCAGGGAAGCTTTCACAAGAAAAAAAAGATTCGCAACCTCAGACGTCTGGATATTGTTTATCGAAAGGAATGTCTTATGAAAGATATCGGGGAGATCGTCAATGCGCAGCGGGCGTTTTTTAATTCCGGCAAGACCGCGGATGTTTCTTTCAGAATCCGGCAGCTCGGCATCCTGCAGCATGCGGTAAAGGAAAATGAAAAAACAATTATCGACGCCCTCCATGCGGATCTGCGTAAAACCCCCTACGAGGCATACCTGACCGAGGTCGGCATTGTATTGGAGGATCTCCGGTTTTGCATGAAAAAAACCGCCCGATGGGCAAGGCCCCGACGGGCCAGGACCCCGTTTTATCACCTGCCGGCATCGAGCTGGATCTATCCGGAACCCTATGGCCTGGCCCTGATCATCGCTCCCTGGAATTATCCGTTTCAACTGGCCATGGCGCCGCTGGCCGCGGCCATTTCCGCCGGAAACTGCGCGGTGATCAAGCCCTCCGAATTTTCGGTGCATACTTCAGAAGTCATTGCCGATCTGGCAGGGCGGTATTTTGACCCGGCCCATATCGCGGCGGTAACCGGCGGGGTGGAGACGAGCACGGCCCTGCTGGCGGAAAAATTCGACAAGATCTTTTTCACCGGAAGCCCCAATGTGGGCCGCATCGTCATGACGGCCGCCGCCCGCCACCTGACCCCGGTCACCCTTGAGCTGGGCGGCAAAAGCCCCTGTATTGTCGAAAGCGACGCCGACATCCGATTATCCGCCAAGCGGATTGTCTCGGGCAAGTTTATCAACGCGGGACAGACCTGTATTGCCCCGGATTACCTGATGGTGCACCACTCGGTCCGGGACCGTCTGATCGATGAAATTAAAAACTATATCAAACGCTTTTTCGGAGAAAACCCCGGCAACAGCCCCGAGTATCCCCGGATTATCAACGGGCGGCATCTGGAGCGGCTGGTGGGCCTGATGTCCGGGACCACCCTGCTCTGCGGGGGGGATTATGATCCCCAAACCCTGTTTCTGTCACCCACCCTGGTCACGGACGTGGACATGTCCCATCCGGTCATGCAGGAGGAGATCTTCGGTCCGATCCTCCCGGTGATTTCCTACGACGGTATCGCGGAAGTCATCGATACGGTCAATTCCCGGCCCCGTCCCCTGGCTCTCTACCTGTTCACCGGGAATTCCCGGACCGCGGAAACGGTACTCAAAAGGGTCTCTTTCGGCGGGGGGTGCGTCAATGACACCCTGATCCATTTCGCCACGCCCTATCTTCCTTTCGGCGGCGTGGGCAACAGCGGCATGGGAAGTTATCATGGCCGGTTCGGGTTTGACGCCTTCACCCATTACAAGGGCGTGATGAAAAACACGTTTATGATCGATTTCCCGTTCCGGTATCCGCCGTTTTTCAAGTATATCAAATTGCTCAAAAAGGTATTGCGTTGAAAGGCGGGCATGACGATTCGATACCCGGGGATGCCCTCAGTGAATGCAGTGTGACAAACTTATCCAAACTTTTTCCGGCGGATGCCGTCGATCTGAAATGGATGCAGGCTCCCCTGATATCATGGTACCGGGCCTGTAAGCGGGATCTCCCCTGGCGTTGGACAAAGGACCCTTATCATATCTGGGTTTCCGAGGTCATGCTCCAGCAGACCCAGGTCGCCGCTGTTATTCCCTATTACCTTAAATTCAGCCACCGGTTTCCCGATATTTTCCGGCTGGCCGGCGCCGATCTCCAGGATGTTCTCATGATCTGGGAGGGCATGGGATATTATGCCCGGGCCCGCAATCTTCACAAGGCGGCCGGTATGGTCGTGAACCGCCACCGGGGAAGGATCCCCGACGATCCGGAAGCTTTTCAATCTCTGCCCGGCGTCGGCGATTATATCGCCGCGGCGGTGTTAAGCATCGCCTTTGACCGGCCCCTGCCGGTGGTGGACGGCAATGTGAAACGGGTCCTGGCCCGGCTCATGAAAGTGGGCGTGCCGGTAAACAAGACATCATCGTATAAAATATTTCGCAATCTGGCTGCGGCCATGCTGGATCATGATGATCCCGGCACGTTCAACCAGGCGGTCATGGAGCTGGGCGCCCTGATCTGCCGGCCGAAAAATCCGGATTGCCGGGCCTGCCCGCTGTCCGGAAAGTGCCGCAGCCATCAGGATAAAGCAGCGGCATCCTATCCGGTCCGGGAGATTAAACCTCCGGTTCCGGAGCGTCGGCAGGCCGTAGGGGTTGTTTTTCGCGGCAGCCGGGTACTGATCGTGCGGCGGCCCGAAAACGGACTGCTGGGAGGATTGTGGGAATTTCCTTCCGGCGATATCGATAACGGCGAATCGCCCGAAGCCGCCTGCGTCCGGATTATGCGCGAACAGGCGGGACTTGATGTAACGGTCACCTCCCTGCTGACCCGGATCCGCCATACTTATTCCCATTTCCGGCTTAAAGCAGACGTGTTTATTTGCAAAGAGGCATCACAAAACGGACCGATGGTGGCTGAAAATGCCGCCGGGTTTGATGCGTCAGGGTCAACCCAAACTTCGGAAGCAATAAACGGCCGGGGGGTTTGGGTGAGTCCTGATGAACTGGACCGTTATCCCTTTCATCGGGCCGCTGCCGGGGTCAAATCGTTAATATTGACGGCATCATAAAAGACTGTTGATCCCGCTTTGCCAGATGATAACGATTGGTAAGGTTTTATATGTCGCGCCCCGAAAGACTCTCGAAGCGAACAATAGCGTTTTGCAATGCCGTATTGACCTTCGGCAGAATCATAAAACAACCATGAAATGCCAAGATTAAAGATTTGATCCCTTTATCCACATCATCAAGGCAAATTCCCCTTATTACCGAAGAAGAGGTGATCCGGCGGATCAATGACGGGGCCACCCTGGTTGCGGTCAACCGGCGCCTGGCCCGTTTTCTGGCATCCCGTTACAACGCGCAAAAAGTCGCCGACGGGTGTCTTGCCTGGGAAACGCCGGATATCATCACTTTTGCGGCCTGGTGCGAGCGGGAATACAACGCGGCCGCCGAGGCCGCCGCGGCCGGGGATGGCACGCTCCTGCCGGTGCTGCTCAAGCCGGCCCAGGAACTCCGGGTCTGGCAGCAGATCATCGCGGATTCCACCCGTGGCCGGGGACTGCTTCAGATCCCCCGGGCCGCTGAAACCGCCCGGGAGGCTTGGGATCTCTGCGTGAACTGGCAGGCGCCGTTAGACGCGCCGGATTTTTTTTCCTCGGAGGATAAGGCCGCGTTTATCGAGTGGTCGGGCCGTTTCGAAGATATTTGCCGGGACCGGAAATGGCAAGATACGGCAGGTCTCGGCCATGCACTTGCCGATCTTCTGGCTTCAAAACGCGTCCCGGCGCCGAAACAGTTCATCCTGGCCGGTTTTGATGAGTGGACGCCGAAGGAAATGATCATCATTATCGCATTGGCCGCCACCGGGTGTCCGGTTACGGCCATGGCCCATCCGGA
The DNA here is from genome assembly GCA_003597945.1 of Desulfobacteraceae bacterium. GTDB lineage: Bacteria > Desulfobacterota > Desulfobacteria > Desulfobacterales > Desulfosalsimonadaceae > SURF-33. Next base: position 24,082 of record QZJS01000018.1, read on the forward strand.
CCGACAGGGCCGTGCGGTCCGATGCGTGTTTGCCGATGCGGATGCGGAACTGATCGCCGCGGCGCAATGGGCGGCCCGGAACATGGCGGATCATCCCGGCGCCCGGATCGGCGTTATCGTCCCTGACCTGGCAGCCGTTCGTCAGCAGGTGATCCGGATATTTGACGCCCGATTCCATCCCGCCATGATCATGACGCCCGATGCCGGAAATGCCCGGCTTTACAACCTCTCCCTGGGCGCGCCCCTTGCCGGTTATCCCCTGATCCATGCGGCGCTTCTGGGCCTGAAGCTGGCATGCCGCTCTTTTACCATCGCGGAATACAGTCAATGGCTGCGATCCCCCTTCTGGGCCGGGGCCGGGATCGAGGCTTCCCGGCGGGCCCTGCTGGATGCAAAAATCCGTGGCATCGGAGAGGCACAAATCCCCCTTGACCGGTTTGCGGAAAAGGTTTCCGCGTTCTTGGACACGCCGGCCGCATGCCCCATCCTGGCCGAACGGCTGGATCGTTTCCGCCGGCTACGGGCGGACCTTCCCGGGCGCCGCCGGCCGTCCGGATGGGTCGCTGACTTTTCCGCATGGCTCCGGGTCCTGGGCTGGCCCGGAGACGGACCCCTTTCAAGCGACCTCTGGCAGGTTCACGAGGCCTGGCAGGATGCCCTGGCCGGGTATTCGGAAATGGATCACGTAATGAGGGAAACGGACCTGGAAACCGCCCTGGCCGATTTCATGCAGTATATCGCGTCCGTCACCTTTCAGCCGGAAACCGAAGACGTTCCGGTGCAGATTATGGGCCTTCTGGAAGCCGCGGGCGAAGATTTCGATCACCTCTGGATCACGGGCATGCACCAGGAAAACTGGCCGGTCCAGGCCAGGCCCAATCCCTTTCTGCCGATCCGCATGCAGCGGGAACTGGATATGCCCCATGCGTCGCCGGAGCGCGAATACGATTATGCCCGGCGCATCACCCGACGGCTGCTCCATGCCGCTGATGATATTGTCCTAAGCCATGGGGCCGTAGACGGTGAAACCGATCTTTATCCCAGCCCCCTGATCCGCCATCTGCCCGAAGCCGCCGCCGTGGGAAGCCATCGGGATGCACCGCATTCGGCCGCCGGATCCGGGGGGCATGACGCGCTCCAGGCCCCACAACATCCAACGGATCAGGCGTCAATCGCAGAGGAAGATGAACCATTCGGTCCGGCGGACTACTGGCGTACTATTTTTCAAGCAGCGGATTTTGAAACCCTGTCGGATCAGCAGGGACCCGCCCTGCCGGAACATACGGCCGTCAAGGGGGGAACAGGGTTGCTCAAAGCCCAGGCGGCCTGTCCGTTTTCCGCGTTTGCCCGGTATCGGCTTCATGCCGAAAAACTTGAAACCCCGGGCGTGGGCATAAACGCCATGGACCGGGGCGGTCTGGTGCATCGGGTTCTGGAATTATTATGGGAAGGACTTGAAGACAGTGGCATACTGGCGGAAAAGACGGATCCGGAACTGGCCGATGATATTGCGCTGGCGGCATCGTCGGCCGTCAATGAGCTGCGTCGGAGACTTCCCGGAACAATGGCTGCGCGGTTTGCCGACATTGAACACGACCGGCTCCGGAGTCTGATCGGTCAATGGATGGAATTGGAACGGCAGCGGACTTCGTTTGCGGTGATCGGCCGGGAAACTTCCCTGGATTGCCCCATCAACGGGATCATTCTGCGCACCCGGGCCGATAGGATCGACCGGCTCGATGACGGCCGGATCGTCATCATCGATTATAAAACCGGGGAGGTAAATATCAGCGACTGGCTGACTGACCGCATTGCCGAGCCCCAGCTTCCCCTTTACAGCGTCATGGCAGGCGAGCCGGTGGGGGCCGTGATTTTTGCCCGGATCAAGAAAGGGCGCCTGGCCTGGGCCGGCCTTGCCGATAATGCCGGCCTGGCCCCGGGGCTTAAGGAAGTGGCGGCGGTTTCCAGGGACCATGAAACCCTTGAAGCCCTTATGGGGTGGTGGCGGGAAAAACTCGACGGCCTGGCCGCGGAGGTGCGCCGGGGTCACGCAACGGTATCCCCGGTTTCCCTCGTGAAAAGCTGCCGCTACTGCGACCTGGGCATCTTATGCCGCGTCACCGAAGGCGCCGCACTTGAATCAGCCGGAGACAACGATGACGACAACTGATATCGCCGATGCCGGGGCCCGGCGCCAGGCCCTGGATCCGGCCCGCTCCTTTATTGTCCAGGCACCGGCCGGTTCGGGCAAGACCGAACTGTTGATCCAGCGGTATCTGAAGCTGCTCTCGCGAGTGGCCGCGCCCGAGGAGATCATCGCCATCACCTTTACCCGAAAGGCGGCCGCGGAAATGCGCGGCAGGATCGTGGCGGCCCTGGAACGCGGCATGGCCGATGATCCGCCGGATGCGGACCATGAACGCCTGACCTGGGAACTGGCCCGGGACGTGCTGTCGCAAAATATCGGACGCGACTGGGGTCTGACCGAAAATCCGTCACGGCTGAAGATCCAGACCATTGACGCGCTGTGCGCGGCCCTGACGCGGCAGATGCCCCTGGTGTCCGAAGTCGGGGCGCTTCCAGCCGTCAGCGAAAACGCCGAAGATCTCTACCGGCAGACGGCCCGCAACACCATCGCGGACATGGAGTCAGGGGCCGGATGGGCCCTGGCCGTCGCCGGGCTGGTCCGTTATCTGGACAATCATCTGGAAAACGTCGAAACATTGATTGCCGGAATGCTGGCCAGACGGGACCAGTGGCTCCGGCATGTGGCAGGTGCTTCCGGTCGCGGGCAGCGGGAGGTTCTCGAAGGCGCCCTGGCCAACCTGGTCCATGACGTCTTGCAGAAGATCCATGACCGCCTCCCGGCATCAGCCGTCGGCGAACTGACGGATCTTGCACGGTTTGCCGCGTCAAACCTGGATGAAACAGGAGTCGATTCCCCGATTCTCGCCTGCCGGGAGATGACCGGCCTCCCGGAATTTATGCCGGGCGCGGATGGGCAATCGGATGCGCTTTCCCAGTGGCGGGGCGTTCGGGAACTGCTGTTGACCCGGCAGGGTGGGTGGCGCAAAACCGTCAACAAAAATACGGGGTTTCCGGCGCCGGGCGGCATCAGGCAGGGCAATACGTTTCAATTGCGATGCCGGGAAAACAAGGATCGGTTTGCGGCCCTTGTGGAACAACTGGCCGGCTGCGGCGACCTGGACCAGGCCCTGGCAGACGTGGATCTGCTGCCCGAGGCTGCCTATGCGGACGCCCAGTGGGAGATCATGGGGGCGCTGTTTGAGGTGCTCAAGGCCGCGGTGGCGCACTTGCAGTTTGTTTTTGCGGAAAACGGGCAGGTGGATTTTGCTGAAATCGCCCTCAGGGCGGCCCGGGCCCTGGGTGATCCCGAGGCGCCCACGGATCTTGCCCTGGCCCTGGATTACCGGATCCGACACATCCTGGTGGATGAATTCCAGGACACCAGCGTCACCCAGTTCGATCTGCTCGAACGGCTGACGGCCGGATGGACATCCGATGACGGCCGTACGTTTTTCGCCGTGGGCGATCCCATGCAATCCATCTATGGATTCCGCCAGGCCGAAGTGGGGCTGTTTCTTGCGGCCCGGCAAAAGGGGCTTGGCCAGATCCGCCTGACGCCCCTGACCCTTTCGGTCAATTTCCGCTCTGAAAAAAGCATCATCGACTGGGTCAATGACGCGTTTGCGCAGATCATGCCCCGTACCGAAGAAGAAACCACCGGCGCGGTCTCCTATACGCCTTCGGTATCGATCCGTCCGGACACCGGAGGGCCGGCCGTGGAGATCCACCCCTTTGCGCCGCCGGACCGGGAAGCCGAAGCCGCCGCCGTTGTCCGGATCATTTGCGAGTCCCGCAGGTCCGATCCATCCGGCCGGATCGCCATCCTGGTGCGGGGCCGAACCCACCTGACGGCCGTGGTGCCGGCCCTGAAGAATGCCGGGATAGGGTTTCGGGCCGTTGAAATCGACGCGTTGAAAAACCGTCCGTTCATCCAGGACCTGATCGCCCTTTCCCGTGCAATGGCCCATCCCGCGGACCGCATCGCCTGGCTGGCCGTGCTGCGGGCCCCCTGGTGCGGCCTGACCCTGGCCGACCTGCATGCCCTGGCCGGAGATGATGCCCGTCAGACCCTGCCGGATCTGATGGCTGATCCGGCGCGCATCGCGGCATTGAGCCCGGACGGCCGGCAACGGCTGGAGCGGGTCTTCGATATTCTTGAGAAATTCATTTGCCACCGGGGGCGCCGGTCTTTCAGTCGCCTGGTGGAAGGGGCCTGGGTCCGGCTGGGCGGCCCGGCCTGCGTGGTTTCCGATGCGGATCTCGATGATGCCCGGGTCTTTTTTGACCTGCTGGAAGAGGAAGCCGGGGCCGGGACCCTTGCCGATCCGGAGTCCCTGGAAACCGCGGCGGAAGCCCTTTTTGCCCGGCCGGACCCCGCGGCCGACGACACTCTTCAGATCATGACCGTTCACAAGGCCAAGGGACTCGAATTTGACACGGTCATCATTCCGGCCCTGGAAAAACGGCCCCCGGCCGAACCCCACCGCCTGCTGCAGTGGGTGGAGCGGGCCGTCGGCGCCGGAAAGGACCTGCTCCTGGCGCCCATCCCGGAAACCGGCGCCGACACGGACCCGATTTATCGTTATATCCGAAAAATCAATGAACGGAAGCGGGATTTCGAGGACGCGCGGGTCCTCTACGTGGCCGCCACCCGGGCGAAAAAGCGGCTCCATCTCATGGGGGGCGTTCATCTTGCCGAAAATGCCGGGCAATTCCGGCCGCCGCCGGGCAAATCCCTGCTTCACAAACTGTGGCCGTGCGTTCGGGACCGGTTTGCGGATGCGGGCAGGGCAAAGGCGATGGGCGAAAACCAGGACCTGTGCACGTCAACGGACGCTAAGAAGGAGTCCGCCACGGATTTGATGGCTTCGGCCCTTCAGGTAAATGCGGAAAGCGGTGTGGCTGATGCGGAAGGGCTGGTGGGTGGACGGGAGCCGGACCCGCTCGTGATTGTGCCGTTCATACGACGGTTTCCTTTAGATTTCCGGCTGCCGGACCCGCTGCCGGATGCGGCCCCATCCGCCGTTATGTCCCGTATGCCGCCAGACCGCGCCACTGATGACGTCCCCCGGTTCGACTGGGCCGGCGACCGGGTGCGGCGGGAGGGGATGGTGATCCATCAGTGGCTGAAAATCATCGGCCGGGAGGGGATCGCAAAATGGAACGCCCGTCGCGTAAGCCGGTCGGGTCCCGCGATTTTCAGGGAACTGCTCCGGGCCGGGGTCGGACCCGAGGCCCTCGATGATGCCGTCCCGCGGGTGGCCGCGGTCCTGGAAAACACCCTTTCGGATTCCCGGGGCCGCTGGATTCTCGGGGACCATATGGATAGGGCATGTGAATACGCCCTGACCGGAATCGTCGACGGCGCCGTTATCAGCGTGGTCATCGACCGGACCTTTGTGGATGAATCCGGAACCCGCTGGATCATTGACTACAAGAGCGGCGCGCATGGGGGCGGGTCGGTCGATGAATTTCTCGATCGTGAAAAAAACCGTTACCAGGCCCGGATGCATCAGTACGCCCGTCTGATGGCGGCCCGGGAAAAACGGCCCATCCGGCTGGGCCTTTATTTTCCGCAGATGGCGGGTTGGCGGGAGTGGGAGTATTTATTGCGTTTTTGAAACACCGTCAGCGCGCCTTCCGGGTAAGTTTATCCTTATTCCGGTTTTCCATCCAAAGACTCACGGATCAGATAGGTCGGCTTGAGCCGGGATTCGTGATAGGTCCGGGTCTGCATTTCGGCCAGCAGGCCCAGAAGGAAGGTATTGACCCCGATGAGCAGAAAAAGAATGCCGATCATGAACCAGGGGTTCTGGTGCACCCATATGGGCTCGATACCGATCATCATATGCCCGTATTTCTGCCAGGCCACCATCATCTCGCAGAAGATGCCGAAAACGAACAGTCCCATGCCGGTGCCGCCGAACACGTAAATCGGCTTGGTGATGAAGCTGTTCATGAATTTTAAGGTCAGCAGATCCAGCACCACCTTGCCCGCGCGCCATATGGTGTACTTGGACTTGCCCGCGCGCCGTGGATGATGATCCACCCCGATCTCGCCGATGCTGATTCCCTGCCAGCTCGCCAGAGCCGGGATAAAGCGGTGCATTTCTCCGTAAAGATCGAGATTTTTAATAACCTCCGACTTGTAGGCCTTCAGGGTGCAGCCGGTATCGTGCAGTTTTGCTCCGCTCACCGCGCCGATAAGGCGGTTGGCAAGTCGGCTGGAAAGCCGTCGGGACAGGGTATCCTGACGGTTTTTTCGCCATCCCGAGACAATATCATACCCGTCTTTCATTTTGTTAAGAAGCCGGGGAATATCCTCGGGATCATTCTGAAGGTCCGCGTCCAGGGTAACGATGATATCGCCTTTGGCATGAGCGAAGCCCGCGGTCATGGCCGGGGTCTGGCCGAAATTTCGCCCCAGCCGAAACATCCGGAATCTTGGGTCCCGCGCATGGGCCGCCTTGAGCTTTTCCCAGGATCGGTCCGTTGAGCCGTCATCCACAATGATGGTTTCAATCTCTACTCCGATTCGGTCCATGACGCCGGACAGCGCCGCGGTCAGGGCATCGACATTCTCTTCTTCGTTATACAGCGGGATAACGATCGATACGTTTTGGCTCATGTCCTCCTCGCGGGCGATATGAAGCAATGATGATAGTGGGTTAATTTACCATGTCCGGAAAATATTTGCACGCAAAGAAACCGAACTTATTCATTTATGGTGGAAAGCAAACTCGGTGTGTAAAAATCGACGTTTGATCAGAAAACGGTTTTAATATGATCAGCAAGTCGTATGGCAAGGGCCACAAGGGTCAACATCGGGTTGGCCTGGCCGGATGTCGGAAAAACGGAACTTCCGGCGATGTATAAATTGGCAATGCCATGAATTTTGCAATTGGCGTCAACAACCCCTTTGCGGGGATCCTTGTGCATCCGGGTGGTTCCCATGTGATGCTTCCCGGCAAGCATAGCCACTGGACAGCCGGTTTCATCCAGTTCATGCGCAAAAGGACTTATCGTGCAGCCGCTTTTCCCCAGCCCCTGGAAAAGAGTTTGCTGGAATTTCCGGAAGTTTTCCAGGTCCTGCGGTGTTAAACGCCAATCCAGGTTTACTTTTCTCATCCCGAGCCGATCCTTTCTTTCTGACAGCGTCACGCGGCTGTCAGGGTTGGGCACGGTCTCCAACTGCGCCCGGAGTGCCGTCCATGAAATCGGCTGCTTTATTTCCTTAAGCCTTTGGAGCGCCATTTTCGAGGCAACATCAAGATGCTTCAAGGCGATCTTGAGATCCTTTAAAAATGCCAATCCCGGCGCCTTTGTATGGTTGAAAACATCCATGACCTGGGTCCATGCGATGGCCGGTTTTGAAAAATAAAGGTCTTCGCATTTGTAATTTTTTCTTTTTACAAAAAATGCAGAGGCATTAAGCAATTTTTCGCGGCGCATGAAATCCTCGGTACATCCCAAGGCGCCGACCGTTCCCAGGTTCCCCCTTTTGCTGTCATAGTCTAAGACATTGTGAAAACGGAGATGGGCCGCTGCCAGGGGGGATGTGATAATACCGCAGAAGATGTGGGGATGTTCCATGAAAAAACGGCCCACCAGATCATTCTGATTGCCGATGCCGTGCTTGTGAATATCATTTGACGATAGGAGAAGGCGCGTGATTTCAATGGCGCTGGCCGCAAGGATGAAATTTTTCGCAAACACTTTGAGTTTTCGTCCGCCGAAGGTGGCGCATGTTATATGGTTTGCGGTTTTTCCATCCGGATCAAGAGATATGAAAGTCGCATTTGAATACAAAAATGTAGTTAAGTTTTCCGCGCTTTTGATGGCGCTGTAATATTGGCGTCCAAATCGCGTGGGCGGGCTGAATTGAAATATTTTTGTTTCAATTCCGGCTTCCGCCAGCGGCAGGGGTTTTTTAGATGCGCTCGACCAGTATTCGGCGTCGTAATTGTAAGGACCCAAATGGCAAACAGAATGAGCGCGGGCATAATAAGGATCCATCATATCCTTGCCAAAGGGCCAGCCGCTGTGGGGCACCCAGGATCGCTCCTCGAAATCAATTGAGTCCAAGGGCCGGCATCGTCCGAACCATTTGTTGGAAGCGCCACCGAAATAACGTTGCTTGGTAAATTCGAGATCGTAATAAGGCCTGCCGATATTATCTCCTTGGTAAAGCCATTGGGTTTTGTGGTTAAACAAAAGACCGCCGCTTTCGATCATTACCACGTTTAGCGATGTGTTTATAAGTTCTATCGCCAGGGAGATCCCGGATGCGCCGGCGCCTACAATACAGACATCCGTATATATTTTTTGATTATCGGGAAGACCTCTTCCGTCCAAGATCATAATTTTTCCTTTACCGGCCGGCCTTGAAATATGATGGAACCTTCCATGTCCTTGGGTTTGGGACAACCCAGAATTTCTATGATCGTGGGTGCAAGATCTACAATGCCGACAGGCGGCAAGACCTCGTTTTTCGAGAACTGAGCCCCACAGGCGATCAGGAACCCCTGGGATCTATGATTGCCGGTGCGGCCCTCGGGATTAAGGCCGGGAGTAGGCCAGGGGACGGCCCCATATATGGGCGATACGATCTCCCGGTGATTGCAAGCCGGGGTTTTCTGCCATTCAACAATCAAATCCGGGAAAAAGTCCATACATGCGCCGTTCATGTTGAGATCTTTGTGCTGAAGCACATCTAAAACCACGGGTTGTCCGGAATCCCTATCCACAAAAGAATGCAATCCATCGATTGTTTTTTGGATCCATTCGTCAAATTGACACCCTGGCTCAATGATTCCGGCTGATTCACGGCCTTTGAGATTGATGCGCAAATAACCATCATAGTCGCCAAGCAGGCTGATGACCGGCGAATGTTGCCAATCGACCCCACCCATGCGCCAGAAAACAGTCAGCGTGTCCTGCAATGTTTGCGGCATGCGGCGTTTAATTTCATGTCTGATTTTCGAAGGGATAAAATTTTTAATAAGGCTGATCCGGCCGGGTTTTTGGCGGGCCTTTCGGCCGGCTTTATCTGTAATGATTTTTTCAATCATATCCGGCAGAATTTCCGTTCGGCTATGGTTTATACCCATGCCATGAAGCGAACCAAGTAAAATCGTGGTATTAGGAGACATTTGAGATGTCAGTTCGCCCACAGCGAGGTCACAAGCCTTGTAGACATCCAGAAGCAGGGAATCGTCCGGTCCCCTTTCCGCACAAGGCTCGGCTCTCCAAAGTTGATGGCCGCCGCGATGGGTGGCACTGAATACGACAAGAAAAAGATCCCACGATTCGTGAACCATTAGATTTTTTGCCAGACGAGACGCCTGACGGGTCATGCTGACCAATCGATCACGGATGACGAGGCGATCCCGGGACCCAAAATTGCCGTATCGTTCCGCAAAACCCGGCGCCGGTCCAATGGTCTTTTTAATCCAGTCCAATGTCTGGCGTGGCTGGGCGCCCTGTGGGACAAGCACTTCGTGAGTGGCCCATCCATTAATTTCTATGCCGTGAAAAGCTTCAAGGGTGGGCGTCAAGGGGATATCAAGAACAATGGCCCGGGGCCCATTGGAGTCGAAATATCGCCAGAAGGGATTTAGAGGCAGCCAGGGCCGATCGATCCTGGCGCTTTTCATTTTTTGCGGGTCCCATTGGAGATAATGATAGGCCCCATGATTGCCAGGATTTTTTCCCGTGTAAAAAGTGGGCCACGGAAGCCCCACCAAGTGGTCGTTTTTTGAACCAATGGGGAAATATGAGCCCTTTTTTTTTAATTTCAGCATATTGGGAAGATGCCCGTCCGACATCCATTGGGTTATCAAAGACGGTTCGGCCGCATCCAGCCCGATAAAAAAAACCCTGCTCATGCGCTTATAACCTCTTGTTTTATCATATGAGCTCGGCGGCACCCCAATTGAAATCCCATGGTCCACCCGATCAAACCATATACGATAAGGGGCGATATGATAATATACCAGCCGAATCGATTCCGGTTCCAGGCGGCGATCCGCTGAAAAATATAAATCAGCCTTTTCAAAACGATCATTGGAACGGCAATTCGCCAGCGGCCGATATTTTGTTGAGTCTTGGTCAAGCGGAACCCGAAAAAACCGCGCTGATGGCCGAAACGGTATTGGTGCCGCCAAAATTCCGCAAGTGTCGATCTTCCCTTGTGCGCGACATGCATTTCGGGTACGAACTGGCACAATCCTGGCCATTTCGATGACACTCGGTTTGTGAAAAACACATCTTCGATATTGAGAGCAAGGGGAAAACCGCCGATCCTATCGAAGGATTCCCGTCGGATGGCCAGGTTGCATGCCGGAAGCATGTCGATTAGCCCTTGAGGCCGGAAAGGCGTGAGATCTGAGAACTGGCAGATGTTGTCGGCGCTCGCAACGGGATGATCGGGCAATATGTCGGATACGGGCCCGCCAGCCATATAGGCGCCCTGCCGCAGAGCGGACAATGCAGCGCTGATCCAGTTTGCGCAAGGGATGCAATCCGCATCAATAAATGCAAGGTACGCTCCCGACGAGTACTTAACTCCGAGATTTCGGGCCGTACCGGCGTCCAGGTTGCTTTGACTGCGAATTAATTTTATTTTTGGAAACTCGGATATCGTCTTGGCCACGTCCGGTGAGCCGGCGCTGTCTACCACGATAATTTCGTGGGGCGTCCCGACTCCCGAAAGCCGCAGGGCGTTGAGGCAATCGCGGAGTTCCATTGCATGGTTCTTGCATGGGATAATGATGGAAATCAATTGGTTTTGATGGTGTATCATATCGCTACCCGATTCGGCTTTTGACGGCGCGCCAATATAGGTTGACAATGAAGGAAAGCATCCTCATGCCGATATTTTCAAACTGATTCATGATCAGGCCTGGGGCCACCGGCAGGTTCCCGGCGCCTAAGAGGTCTTTGTCACAGCGTTTCTTTTTTGTCTTTATGATTTGACGTTGCAGAGAAATATATCCTAAGTTTTCATATACTGATAACATTGCCTTGTACCATGCTCTCAGATAACCGCGTTTTGCCGTTGCCATCAAGACGGAAATTTCATAGAGAACGAACGCCGGTGACAATAAAATTAAGGTTCTCAGATGGTAATGAATCAGAATGGTCATCAGGCGATTACGGATGTGGAGGTAAGCCCTTTTTTCCGGATATTGCCCCTCGCCGCGGAAGGAAAGACCGGGCCTGCCGTCGCCGCGGTCGTGAAATACAACGGCCTGGGGTTCGCAAATAATGGAATGCCCCAAGGAGCGAATTTTCAGGCTGAATTCCAGATCGTCGAAATAAAAGAAAAACATTTCATCAAAGCCGCCTGCTGATATCACCGTATCGCGATGAACCAGCATGCATGCTCCGATGCAGCCCCAGACTTCTGATATGTTTCTTGATAACAATTTTTCATTACAAAAGGCGTTCCGAAGTTTCAATGTGCCGATGAAATGCGGCCACGCCCCGTCGCATTGGACAATGTGAGTGTCCGGATACAAGACGACTCTCGGACAGACAACTGCGGGAAGGTAATGCTCATAGACGTTACAAAGCGTCCGGATACAACCCGGTTGAACATATACATCATCATCGAGCAACAGAACCAGCTCCGATCGGGCAAGTTCGAGACCGAGATTTTTAGATTTGCAGGGGCCGAAATTTTCATTCAATCTGACAAGAATGACTTCCGGAAATCGCTTGGCGATTTCTGATGGACTGCCGTCTGTAGATGCGTTATCCACCACGATGATCTGGAAGAAGGCGATATTCTGTTTTTTAACAGCGCCTATGCATTGCAGAATTTTCCGGCCGCCGTTGTGGTTGACGATGACGGCACTGATGGATTTATCGGATTTCCGGATCATGACCAGCGGAAAATATTATTATTTTCATCAGTTGTACACAAGTTTTTTATAGATATCGGCAATCTCTTCAGCCCGGGACTCCCACGAAAAGCGTCGGCTTAAAAAATCCTTGGCATTCCGGCCAAGAACTGCGGCCAGGTCCCTGTGTGCAATTAGATGCGCAATTCCTTGTGCAAAAGTCCGGGGCGTATTATCTTTGGCAATCCATGCGGTCTCCCCATGTTTGAGCAGATGCGCTGTTCCCGCAAGAGATACGATCGGTTTACCCGCTGCCATGTAATTCAATAGTTTCAAGGGGTGGCCCGCGCCGTGGGGTCTTGGATTCAGCAAGATATTCGTCCCGGCCAGTTGCGCGGGCAGTTTTTCAAAATCCGATGGGAATATATCAACCAGGGGTGATATCTCGGGCCTTTTCCTGAGAGATTCATATGCGCCGTCTGCATCACTGGTATAAATATGCAGACGAATGGATGGATGATCCGATCTCAACAGGCTCAGCGCGTCCAGCATGATCCCGATTCCCTGATATGAAGCGCAATTTCCCGCAAATCCCAGGATTATCCGTTCCTTTTTGTTTCCGTGCTGAGGGGTAACGCGGGCGAAATGGGACAACTCGATTCCATTGGGAATTACGGAAATTTTATTCGCCGGGATCTTTGACAGATTGACAAGAAATGCTTTTATTCCCTCTGTAACACCGATCACATGATCCGCCCATTTTGGCAGGTGCCTGTCCATCATCTGTCCGATTATTTTCAATGGCGTGTTGCTGGCGCCCTCCCCACTGAAGTAAGATGAGAGTTCCGTCTCCAAAAGGGTGTGCATATCAAAAATAATAGGCACACGGTATAAAAAATGGAGCGGGATCGCAGCCAGAAAACCTTCAACATGGTGGGCGTGAATGATATCGAATTGGAGCCTCCGATGCAGTGCCAGAATTTTAAACGACAGTAATGGATCAGCCATCAGCAGCTTGGCGATACTCGGCCCCGGCGCGGTTTTATTGTAAAACGGCACTTTCGGTATTCGATGGAGGCAAAACGGAGGGGATGGCTCCTTTTGGCCGAGATGATAGGTGATCACATGCACATCATGGCCGCATTTGTTTAATGCCTGGGCCATGCGGTAAATGCGGATGGGCGTGCCCCGAGGCCAGGGAAACGGACAGGCCGCAATCAAGGCCACGCGAAATCCACCAGGCATAACCGTCATTTGCCGCCCCCGATTATTTTTTTTGATGATTCGCTTCATGGTGCCTGATGTTTTCTTACTTCACCGTAAAATGGCCGACCGGCCGAACGGAAATTATTTATTTTTGAAAGGACGCTATCATAAACCTTGGCTGTTTCATCCGCGCACTTTTTCCATGTAAACCGACCGGCCTGCTCAAGCCCCTTTTCACTCAATTTTTTTTGCAGGGACTCACTCCCAAGTACCATAACGATAGCTTTTGCCAAAGACTCCACATCATGAGGGTTGATCATTATTGCCGCGTCGCCAACGACTTCCGGGAGCGAAGATGAATTTGAACTGATGACGGGTGTGCCCGATGCCATCGCTTCGAGGGGCGGCAGCCCGAACCCCTCGTACAGAGACGGGAATAAAAAGACATCTGCCATGGCATAAAATGTTGCGAGTTCTTCTTCACTAACATGGCCGGTAAAAGAAACTTTACTGTTTAATCCCAATGCCCGGGCTGTTTTTAAACTCTGATCCCGGAATCTTTTCGCTCCTGCCTCCCCAACCTTAATAAGATGAGCGGTCCCTGCGCTATCTCCAATCTTTGCGACAGCCTGTAGTAATCGTACGAAGTTTTTTCTAGGTTCCTCGCTTCCCACATACAAAAGATATCGTTTGCCGGCAGGGACCTTGAATTTTTGGCGCAGCTCATCAGGTGATATGTTTGCTTGCAACGGCTTAACTCCCAGGTAAATGCGATGGATTTTAGTTTCATCGATGCCAAAATCCATCAGGTCTTTTCGGGTATGATCGGAGATGGCAATAATTGCTTCCGCTTCTTTGAGTCCCATGTATTTCAATCGAGCAATCAGGACATCAATCCCTTGTCGCATTTTAAAAGGGATCATGTCGTGACAGGTAATAATCTTGTTAGGAACAGTTAAAAAAGATAGTGTTTGACAAAGAATATGGTTTAACGAACCGGATTCTCCGGAAAGGGCATTGCGGTTTCTGAAACCGAAAAACAGAAAATTATCAAAAAACGGGATCACTCTGCACTGTTTGATGCTCGCCAAAGGAGGCGTTGTTTTTATAATGGATTTAGATTTAAAATCAAAGCATATTCGATTGACTGATTGGATGGGCATTTGATTGATCAGAGATCGGTGAAGGGCCTGACCGTATTTGCCGAATCCGTTTTCGCCGAAATGATACGAGATGAGATTAATCCGGTTCATTTATCCATAGTTTCCGCGCAGACCTTAAGCAAAGCTCTTGCCCCATTGTCCCAGTTGAATTTAAGAATATTTTTAAATCCCTTCCGAATCAAAAACTCTCTGAATTTTCTGTCTGAAGCAACCTTCAAAATGGCTTCCGCAAGGCTATGAACACTTGTTGGGTTGGCATAGCAGACACTGTCCATTCCGACTTCAGGTATGGAAGTCACATTTGAGGCGATCACAGGGACGCCGCAAGCCTGGGCTTCAAGCACCGGCAAACCAAATCCTTCATAAAGCGATGGATACACATAAATATCCGCAAGATTATAAAGGCATGTGATTTCTTTTTCAGGAACAAATCCGATTTTTTTAATGCGCCGGTTCCGGTTGATCAATAAATGATCTTTTGTATTTTTCCAACCCTTGTCTCCGGTAATGACCAGGTCATGCGGCAATAGGCTTGCAATCATTTGGAATGCTTGTATCAGGCGGATAAGATTTTTCCGTGGGGATATAGACCCTGTGAATAGGATGATTTTTTCCCCCAAGTCATATTTTTCCCGAACCTTTTCCAGCCGGCTTTTGTCATCAATTACCCGGAACTTTTCTCGGTCAACCGCTTCGTAAATGACGCTGACCTTTTTCGCATCCATTTTTAAAAGGGATATCAGGTCCTTTTTCGTATGAGATGAAACGGCAATTACCGCATCCGCCCTTTTACAGGTGCGTCTGATCATGCGGGTCATATATTGGGTATCGATCACCGGATATGCGTTCAAAGACGGTAAAAAATAGGCTAGGTCATGAATCGTCACAATGCTGCGGGATTGGACAAAAAAAGGGAGAACGTTTTTGGGAAACCAGATGACATCCAGGTGGAATTTTCTCGATAAAATCGGAAACAATAAGAAATCGCAGATAATCCGATTTTTGGACTTCAAAAGGATTTCCGTGACATGCGTCTTTTCAGGGGTTTCAAAATACTTTTCCGTCTGATTGTGAAATATATAGAGTTTGTCTTTTGAATCCATGACTCTGATGAGAGATTGTGTCATGGATAAGATAAATTCCCTTATACCACCCATTACGGAAAGAGGACGAGCATAGATACCTATTTTCATTTGTTATTCGCAATTGTCATATTATTAATCTGCTCCCGGTCATATTTTTTAATCATCAAAACTGTAGCCATATATTGCAATATCTTTTGAAAATAATTTTTGCACGATCTCTATGCATTGTATGTCATACAGCTCCTTATATTTGATTGTTCCAGGATTCTTATTTATATGGGGGATTTCTGGTTCCCAGTTTTTTATGTCTTTCCTTGTTTTTAGTTGTTTTATAAGGTCATATAAACCATCCTCTATGCGAAAGACTTGATCGACCCCGTTTTCAGCAGCACCGTATTCAAGAAAGGTGCTGTAGTTTATTATTCCATGGTCGTACCATTTCCCGTTGGTGGGAGGAAATATCAGATTTTGGGGATCAATGGATTTTAACCAATCTTTAAAACTGCCATTCCAAAAGTAACGCTGATTCCTTTGGATCATATAAAAAAGTGATGCCATTCTTTTCCAGGGATTGCGGACCGTCGCGAATGAAAAATATTTATGAATATCATAATTCAAAGTTTTAAAAACGCGATTGGCTTCAACCGGCCGCATGTGGCTGTAAAAGGGTTGCTCTGAAGTAGTTTGTGAGTAAGCGACTATTTTAACATCACTGAGTGGATCAAGTAATTGTCTGACTGACTCTGATCCGGTTTTTGGAATGGAGTAATAAATAAATTTATGTCTATGAGAAATTCTCATTATGGAATTGCGTTTATTTTAAGACAGATTCGTATATTTCATTAATTCGTTTGGAATACCATTTAAAGCTAAACTTCTTGGCCTTTTCAAGCCCTTTGGACGACATTTCATTGCGGAGTTCAGGTTCCCTGCACACTCTTATTAACGCTTTTTCGATGGATTCGGAAGAATACGGATTGACATACAGGGGCGCGTCTCCGCCAATTTCAGGGATTGATGCCGCATTTGATGCAATCACGGGTGTACCGAGTTGCATGGCTTCAAGTACCGGCAATCCAAACCCTTCGTATAATGACGGAAAAACCAAGGCAACCGCTCCTTTTATAATGGTCTTCAGATGCTCCCGGGGAACATATCCCAGTCGAACAATCTGTTGGTTTTTCGCAATCCCTTTACGTCTTTTATTTGTTTCAGAGCGCCTTAATAAATCCAGTTCCTTTTTGTAGCTCCACCCCAAGGGGCCGATCACTGCCAAAGGTTTCTGGATATCAGCAGACATGTATGCTTCAAACAACCGCTGATAATTTTTTTTGGGCTCTATGGCGCCGATCGCTACAAAATACTCCTTATATTTGAGGCCATAGAGTTTCCTTATTAACGAACCATGTTTTTCATCATTTTCCGGAGTTGGGCTGTCTGAAAAATCCGTCACCTGATATGTATTGGAAATAAAATTCTCCGGGACATCAAAAGTTGAACAAATATCGTTTTTGGAATGCTCTGAAACGGTGATGATGTGATCAGCTTTACGGCAAATTTCCTGTATCAGCCTATAGTGATACTGCTTGTCATCCAGAGTTGTGTTTGGCAGCTTCAATGGCACAAGATCGTGAATGGTATAAATATTTTTAGCGTTCACTGCCCTGATGGGAAGCGGGTATGTCCAGTGTGCAATATCTACCCCTTCGAGTTTTATTTTCATCAACTTTTTAAAAATTTTAAAATATATTATTGATATATAATATAAATCCGGGAGATTCATCACTATATCGCTTGGTAGGAGTCTGGATTCAAATATTTTGTGGTTCACATACGTGAATTTTTTAAACTGGCGCGGCTTCAAGGGTAAAATAATGGATTTCATAAGCTGAATAATACATTTATATTTCGCATTAAATTGTTTTGACCTGAATTTTTCATGGCTTTTATCAATGGCGTCAAAAAGAAGGATTTCATCCAGTATTGGGTTTTTGCTCCTTACCGGATAAGATGGGAAATCATAAAGTATGGAACATTTGTGGTTTTTTTCTTTTATCGTTGCCACCAATTTTCTTGCATATGTTTCAATGCCGGTTCCTTTTTTTAAGGAAATATTGTAACCATCAACAAGTATATGCACGATTTTATCCTTGTTATGAGGGCCTTATAAAATACCCGTCAATTGCGATTCCGCGTTTCAATGTATCGCTATTTTTTGCATCGAGTTCTGCGGGGCTGACGGTACGGGGCAAATGAATGCCGACAGATACAAATCCACATTTTTGGTGTTCTTTATCAATAATAAACTCAATTTGAATTCCGTCTTTTTTTGGAGATAAGATACTGTAATTAATAGGCTGTTGATTAACAGTTACTTGCATGTGAGTCAGAATATCCGGGGCCATTACGGCCCGGAATAAAATTTTCATTTTACAGCTATGCAGACCATCCAGGCGAACATCCAGCTCGGAAAATGTACCGGGACCGGACCACCGGTGAGGAGTCGCTTCAGGGCTGTGGACATCCTGCCAGCCGCATCCGAGAAGAGGCATTGCGGCTTGCCATTCATATTGTACCGGGCAATTGCATAAATGGCTATGGTATCGGGCCATAGCCAATTCATATATTTTGTCTTCCACAAGCTTCAGCTCTTGTTTATCCAGCGTATATAGTGATGCCCGGGGCATCAGGTCCGGAAAAATATGTCGAACCATCTCCTCCAATTTTTTTTTAGCATGTTCATAGAGCATGAAATCGTTCTGGTTGATCATGTTCAGATATTCGATTTCCTCCGGCCCGATGGTTTCGGTGATCCAGGATTTATCCCCTTTATGATACGCTTCGGTGTGCAGATCGGGGCGCCAATGGTTCAGATAACACAGCAGAAGATAGGATAAAGTAAAATATTCAGTAATACCAATGAAATAACAATCGTTTAAATGATTTTTCGCATTTTCAAGGCAGTCGGCAGAGTTTAAAAAATCCTTGAATCTTTCCGCAGTTTTAATGATTGCCGGTTGATGCAGCCATAGGTATTCTATTGGAACGTCCATGCCCAGGTTGGCCAGAAGATGGTTCTTACAATAATTGTTAATCTGGGGATGAAATAATGCTTCTTTTGCACTCAGCTTGTTGTCGGTTAAAATTTTGTGCGGCCAGTGGCCTTTTGTTCGATTGGCAAAATTCAGATCCGACAGGCATCGTTGCACCGGATCCCTTAAAAAAGTGAACCTGTCAATATTGTCGGGCAGGAGTTTCAGGAGGTTGATGCCGAAATGACCACGGATAAACTTTGACTGAAAAAGTTTTTGGGGCTCTTGCCGCCATATTTCTCGCCATGTCGATGCATGGTAAAAAATTTCACTGTGCCAATCATAGTTACGCTGAATTAACGACACCAGAGATGTTCCGGCTGTTTTTCTGATATGAATAAAAAACTGCTTTTTACTCATTTGCTGGCGATCCATTTGAGGTATCTTTATCGATTTCAGTTAAACATTTTTTTGAGTTAATATATTAGAAGCCATTTCAAAACCCCATCTGAGGCCCGATGGCTGCGTTGCAGGCCTCTTCAAAATGCTCACATATTATCGAATATGCTCCGCTTTTTCATTG
>QZJS01000055.1 GCA_003597945.1 Desulfobacteraceae bacterium
GTTTTTAGGCCGGTTGAGTTGCGGAAGCAGCATTTGTCGGTCTTCGATTTCATATCTTGAGTTGGAGGCTTTTGCTCCGCCGTTTCCATTGCCGCGGGCAACTTCGAGTAAAAAATTAACCGGACCCGCCACCCGCTGTAGCTCCTTTTGGATCATATCACCGAAATGCTCAATGATCCGCTTTTTGATAAAACCGTTCGGGCATGAAAGGACCATGCCTTCACCGTTGCTTTTGATGAAGCGAAGCGGCTCAATCCACATATGATAGGCATGCGGAGGGGTATTTTCCCTGATCGAATTCTTGACTTTTTCCCATACTGATTCCATACAGACATCCTTACCTGCTCGAAAAAGCAACACGACCCTGAAAAATCGACTTGTTGCACAGATTAAAATCGGTTAAAAAGACTTTGGCGAAACATCAATGCATTGTGGACGGAAGATCTCCGGATTTTTCCAGGACCCTGCATGGTGGGAGTGATCCTGAAAAAGCAAAACAGAAGTTGGGACCTCTTATAGGGCAACTGAACCGATCCGTCAAACCAGAACAGCACCGGCATTTGATAATGCGCCTTGGGACTTGTTGACAAAATATATCTACCTGATTCAATAAGCATTCTAAAAATGAAATATGTTAAGTTACCAGAAAAGATAGATAAACCGTGAGCAGGCAAAAATCCAATGGATATAAGCCAATTTGCCGATGCCGCCCTCAAGAACCCTGGAAACAAAAATTTCACATACGCTCTTATTCTTTAAATTTCTTAAAAATTCATTAAATTTTGACAGTTTTGTGACAATTTGTGTTTTGCGTTTATGGAAACGCGTTATTTGTGACACGAATTCGAATGTTTGCGGCAAATGTAGGAATATTCTGACATAAAAATAATAAAACCGTGTCGCATCAAGGAAGGCGGGCTCTCACGCCGTGGCAGGTTTTCACAAAACAGGCGGCCCAGACAGCTCAGGATGCTCATCTCAAAACAATAAATTTGAAAGAAACGTGATCCCTTATGGCGACAGTGACCACTGGACTCCAGCAATTAATAAATTCAGCGCCGGCCAGCGTCCGCGGCAAGCGACTGGGCCTGCTGTGCAACCCCGCATCCATAGACACGGATTACCGGCATGCCCGGGATCTGATCCATACTGCTTTTCCCGGATGGCTGGCGGCCCTGTTTTCTCCTCAGCACGGATTTTATGCTGAAAAACAGGATAACATGATCGAATCGGACGACATCATCGATCCGGGGCTGAAAATCCCGATTTTCAGCCTTTACGGCAAAACCCGGGTCCCGACGATGAAAATGTTGGAATGCATTGATGTGCTGGTGGTGGATCTCCAGGATGTGGGGACCCGGGTTTATACTTTTCCGGCCACGCTTTCCTATTGCATGGAACAGGCGGCCGGGGCCGGCAAGCATGTGGTGGTGCTGGACCGGCCCAATCCCGTCAGCGGTAACCGGGTGGAAGGCAACTGCCTTTCACCGGATTTTTATTCCTTTGTTGGCCGGTATCCGATCCCCATGCGCCACGGGCTGACCATCGGCGAATACGCATCATTTATAAACACGGAATTTAATATCGGGTGTTCTTTAGAAATCATCCCCATGAAAGGCTGGCGCCGCGACATGTATTTTACGGAGACCGGCCTGCCCTGGGTACCGCCTTCACCCAATCTGCCGACGCCCGCTTCGGCGAATGTCTATCCCGGCCAGGTGATATGGGAAGGTACCAATATTTCGGAAGGACGGGGCACCACTCTGCCTTTTGAAATGTTTGGGGCCCCGTTTCTGGACACGGATAAAATCCTGTTGTTTTCAAAAAAGGAGGGAATCGCCGGATGCATCCTGCGGCCGGTGGTTTTTGAACCCACGGCCCACAAGTGGCAAGGCCGGCCATGCCGGGGATTTCATATTCATATCACCGAACCGGATCAATATGATTCCTACACGACCTCACTGACCCTGCTGCAGGCAATTTTGCATCATCACAGAGATCATTTTCAATGGAAGCCACCGCCATATGAATATGAAGAAGAAAAACTTCCCTTTGATCTGATCACCGGAGACATCGGCATCCGAAAACGGATTGAAGCCTTTGAATCCGTCGCCGCGATCCAAAAAGACTGGAGCGAACAAACCGCAGATTATATATCCCGGGCGCGATCTTATCACCTGTATGATTGATGGATCGTGAAAAAAGCCGACTCAACACCAGCGCCATGCGCACGAACAAAAAACCCCCGGGCTTGCGCACCGGGGGTTTTATAAAAATTTTATGTAAATTAAGGTCTATTTTTTGTCTTTGAGGGCATCGAGCTCTTTTTTCAGCTCCTCATTTTCCTGTTTAAATTTATCCAGGTCGGATTCCGCGCCCATGTCCGCCGGGGCAACGCCGTTTTCACGCTGCCAGGTATCTTTCAATTCATCAAATCCCAGGTATAGGGCCAGGCATCCTCCCAGCAGAAGCATCACCGGGATTGAGCCCGCCAGGAGCTGCAGAAACGCGGAAAACCAAATCGCCAGAAAAATCGCCCCAAGAACGGCTGCTATCGCCCCACCTATCAAAGTTTTCATACCGCCGAATCCTCCTTTAAATTAATCATTCATGTGTACTAAATATGTTTGTAAAAATCCATTTTCATCCGGATAAGATTAACGTGCTCTGTTAACACAATTGTTTTTTCAACGCAAGGCAAAATTTCAAAATTTCGGCGCCGCGGTTGCCGCCAGGCCAGCCGGATTAAGGCGCTGGACAAAAAGATTATCCCCTTGCAAACCTTTTGGCAAGTTGTTAACTTTGCGATAACATCATTTCAGCCTGCGGCGCAATTTGCGATATTACCGGTCAGGGACGGTTTACCGACCATGAAAATATTGCGGGGCGCAATAACCGTCTTCTCAGGATGCTTTATGCGATGAAAAACACGTCGATCAAATCGGTCATGCTCGGATGGATGAAAACAAAACTGGCAAATACGCGCAATTATTTCGCCTGTTATCTACCCCCGGATACGGGGTTTTTGTCCCAGTTCATCTTAAAACTGATATTTTCCGGCATCAAGATCCCGGATGAAAAAACCGCGTTACACAAATCAACGGATGATCCGCGCATTCTCATTTTTGTTAATAAATACAAAAGTTACTTTGAATTTTTTTTCTACCACACCCGCTACCGCTACGCAGGACTCCCCTATCCTTCCATTGGTTTTGATTATAAAATCTTTTTCTGGCAGCCGGCCATCCGATTCTTTAAAATCATCTTTTCCCATATTCATCACTTTTTCAAGCACCTGACACTGCCCAATGCGTATAAGAGCGGGTACATTCATGAAAAACTGCTCGAAGGCGACTCGGCTCTGCTCTCCCTGATGGAAAAAAAAGGATTTTACCGCCGTTTCATCAAGGAAAAACCCGACCCCCTGCATTATCTGATCGAGATGCAAAAAACCATAGACCGGCCCATCGTCTTTGTTCCCCAGATTATCCTTTACAGCCGCGCGCCGCAGACAACCCAACTTTCCTTAGCCGATATGCTAATGGGCACCATTGAAAATCCCGGAAGGACCCGCCGGCTGTTTAACCTTTTGAAAAATCCTAAAAAAATATTCATTGAAACCTGCGACCCCATCACGCTGACGGAATTTATCAACCGACCCGACATACGGGAGTTGAGCTCCCGGAACCAGGCGGTGATGCTCCGACGGCACATGGTGACCCTGATCAACCGCCACCGCCAGAGCATCACCGGACCCGTTCTAAAGTCCCGGCTGGAAATCCGCGAGGAGCTGCTGACCAATCCCGCGTTGCAAAAAACCATCGCCGAATATGCCGAGCAACAAAATCTCTCCATTTACGAAGCCCAGGGGCAGGCCGCCGACTTTCTCGATGAAATCGCCTCAAATTATAATCTGAAAACCATCCGTTTCCTGGATGTGGCCCTGCGTTGGATGTTTAAGCATATTTTCGACGGCATGGTCATTGACCAGGACGGACTTGACCGCCTCAAGCAGGTTTCACGGAAAGGACCGCTGATCCTGGCTCCCTGTCATAAAAGTCATCTGGATTATCTGATTCTGCCGTATGTGTTCTTTAACAACAATATGCCATGCCCGCTGATCGCCGCCGGCAAGAACCTCTCTTTCTGGCCCCTGGGACCTATCTTCAGGGGCGGAGGCGCGTTTTTCCTGCGCCGGTCTTTTAAAGGCGAAATCCTTTATCCCAAAATATTTGACGCCTACCTGCAGAAAATTTTAGATGAGGGATTTCACGTCAAGTTTTTCATCGAAGGCGGCCGGAGCCGCACCGGCAAAGTGCTGATGCCCAAAATCGGTTTTTTATCTCTGCTGGTGGAGGCGTATCTGAAGAACAACTGGGATGACATGTATTTTGCCCCCATATACGTGGGATATGACCGGGTTCTTGAGGAAAAAGCCTATATACATGAACTGGAAGGAGGAAAAAAAACACCGGAAAACCTGATCAATGTCATCCGTGCCAGAAAATTTCTAAAACGCAAATACGGTAAAATCTATGTGAATTTCCACGAACCGCTTTCGCTCAAAGCGTACCTGTCCCAGACCCATCTTTCCATTACCGACCTTCCCAAACCACAGCAGAAAGACATCTATCAAAATTTCGGGGAAAAGATTCTTTCCTCCATCAACCGGTCGGCGGTGGTCACCCCGCATGCGATCATCGCCGCCGTGATCTTAAACGGCGCGCCCAAGCGGTTTTATTACAAGCAGGTAATGGACCATGCTGAAACCTATCTCACCTATCTGGTTTCCCAGGATATAAACCTGGCCGACACGTTGGTCATGGATCGCACCAGCGCGTTTAACCTTGTGCTGGAGGCCTTTGCGCAGAACAAGGAGATCGAAAAAAGCGCATCGGAATTTTCCCTCTCGACCCAGGCCAATCCCCTGTTTAAAATCAACGAATCCAAACGCCCGACATTAGATTATTACAAAAACAGCGGCGTCACTTTTTTTATACCGGCGGCCTTTACGGCCATGGCCATTTTAAAGACCGATGCCTTCCAGTTTTCCGGCGGCGACCTGCATGCCAGCTACAAATTTTTAAAAGAGCTGTTTAAAAACGAATTCGTGTTCGATCCGGAACAGCCGGTGGATTTCGCGGTGCGCAAAACCCTCAAGGCATTCATAACCGACGCCATCATCATGCCGCACCCCACCCTGCCGGACACCTACAACCTGACATCCAACGGATACCGGAAACTCAATATGTTTGCGGCGTTTCTGACGCCGTATTTCGAATCCTACTGGGTGGTGCTCAACTTTTTCATGAAATACACCCGCAAGCCCGTTTCCGAAACCCGAAATTATTTACGAAAAATTCAGGCATTGGGCAGCCGGATGTACAAACGAAAGGAAATCGAGAGGATCGAGGCCCTGTCAAGGATCAATTACCAGAATGCGGTGACCTTCTTTACGACCCACGGCATTATCGAACCTGAAAACAGCAAGGAACAGATCGATTTTTATGTGGACACCTTCCAGCGATATCGCCGTTATCTGCCGCAGTAGCGCCGCCGGTAAGGACCTTGGGTTCCCCGGGAGACCGTGCGAAAAATTTTGCGCCGAAAATGACGGGTCCTCATGAAAGCCCTGATCCTGGCAGCCGGCTTCGGCACCCGGCTCCTGCCCCATACCCGCATCCTGCCCAAGCCGCTTTTTCCCATTGCGGGCCGGCCGGCCATTGATGTCCTGATTTGTCAACTGGCGCGCCAGGGATATGACCAAATCATCATCAATACCCATCACCTGCATGATGATATAAATACGTTTATACGGCAGCAAAACTATCCGATTGCCGTGACCGTCCGATTTGAGCCGGAAATCCTGGGAACCGGCGGGGCCATACGGAATGTGGCCGATTTCATGGGGCACGAACCCTTCCTGGTCATCAACAGCGATATCTTCACGGATCTCGACATGGGCCGCATTATGCGGATTCACCAGGCCCACCCGCATCCGGTCACCCTGGTCATGCATGATTACCCGGAATTCAACAAGGTATGGGTCGATGCCATAGACCATGTAAAAAGTTTTGATCCTGCCGCGGCCCCGGCCGTTGATGCCGCCGGATGCCGGCTCCTGGCCTTTACCGGCATACAGGTTCTGGATCCTGAGGTGATAGACTTTATCCACGGGCAGGGCTTTTCCTCCAGCATTGATGCGTATCGGAAAATGATCCGCCGGGGCCGCGTGGTGCAGGCCCATATCGTCAGGGGCCATCGGTGGCACGATATCGGTTCCCCGGCCGGGTACGCGGATGCCGTTATGGATGCCGCCGGGCCGGCGGCTTTTGACAAGGCCTTCGGCCGCAAACCCCATATGCCCTTAACAAAGACGCGCCTGGCCGGAGACGGGTCAGACCGCAAATGGTACCGGCTCTCATCCGGAGACCGGCGGCTGATCGTAGCGGATCACGGCATCCGGATGCCCGGCAAGTCTTCGGCGTATCCCGCTTCGGAAGCCGCCGCCTTTGTCCGCATCGGAGAACATCTTCTTGAAAAAGGAATCAACGTTGCCCGGATTTATGACCATGATGAATTTTCCGGCCTGGTCTTTGTGGCCGACCTTGGGGATGAAAACCTGCAAGCCCGCGTCGGCCGGGCTGCGGATAAAAAGGAGATCATCGACTGCTACAAAAAAGTGATCGATGCCCTGATCCCCATGTCGGTCCTTGGCAGTGAAGGCTTTGACCCCGCATGGACCTGCCAGACCCCCGCATATGACCGGCAACTGATCCTGGAGCGGGAGTGCCGGTATTTCGTGGAGGCGTTTTTAAACGGATACCTGGACATGGGAATCGATTACGAAACGCTGGCGCCGGAATTTCAAAAACTCGCCGATCTGGCGACAGTTGACGCGGTCATCGGCTTCATGCACCGGGACCTGCAATCCAGAAATATCATGATCGCCCATGAGCGCCCCTTTTTCATCGATTTCCAGGGCGGCCGCCTGGGGCCCATTCAATATGACCTGGCCTCCCTGCTAAATGATCCCTATGTGGATCTTTCCGAAAACACCTGTAATATCCTTCTCAACTATTACATGGACAAACTGGAGCAGGTACGTCCCATTAACCGCAAATCCTTTACCGCCGGCTATTATTTCTGCGGCATCACCCGGCTCCTGCAGGCACTGGGGGCCTTCGGCTATTTGACCCGCATCAAGGCAAAACCCGGTTTTGCGTCCTATATGCCGATCGCTTTGAAAACCCTTCAGAACCGCCTTGACAGCAACGCGCAAAACCTGTTTATACAATTAAGAGATACGGTCGTTTCCGCGCGCAAAAAACTAGCGTTACAGCGATAGACTTGAAAAACGGCATCCCTGTGGTCAAGATGCGCAAATAATCATATCCGTGACCTTAAAAAACATACAGCGAGGCTATTGATGAATCCGATTCCCATCATGCTCAACGGACTTCCCGGAAATGTCGCCGCCATCATCGCCGGCCACCTGATTTCAGATGACCGGTTCCACATGATCCCCTTTTCCCTGACCGGACCGGATATTACGGCGCCCTCACAAAAAATCGGAGCAACCGATATCGCGCTGGTCCGGCCTGAGGATAGGGACAACGTCATCGCCGAACTCAAGGCAAAACAAGGCCCTTTTATCACCATTGATTACACCGTGCCCGCGGCGGTCAACGACAATGCCCGTTTTTACCGCGACAACGGGCTCCCCTTTGTCATGGGCACCACCGGCGGGGACCGGGACCTGCTGGTCGAAACCGTCCGGTCATCTAATATATCCGCGGTAATCGCGCCCAACATGGCCAAACAGATCGTTGGATTGCAGGCCATGATGGCTTATGCGGCCGAACAGTTCCCTGGGTTGTTTTCCGGATACCACCTTGATATCGTGGAAAGCCACCAGCAGGGCAAGATCGACACTTCCGGCACGGCAAAGGCCATGGTGGGCTATTTCAACAAGCTCGGGATTCCTTTTTCAGAAGACCGGATCAAAAAAATCCGGGACCCGGAAACCCAGAAAAACCGGCTGGGGGTCCCCGAAGCTTATCTCGGAGGCCACGGCTGGCACACCTATAGCCTGGAATCGGCCGATAAAACCGCCAAATTCAGCTTCACCCACAATATCAACGGCAGAGACATCTATGCCGAGGGCACGGCCGATGCCGTGGTCTTTCTGGCCAAAAAAATCGCCCAGGGCCAAAACGGAAAAGTTTATTCCATGATTGATGTGTTAAAAGGAGAATAAGCACGATGCATCATTTGACATTAAACAGACCGCGGCAACAAAAAATTAATGGACACACCACTCCGCCATCACATATTTCCCGGCAAAAAACCTCTCGATGGTTTCGTGTTTCCAATACGCGGTTTTCACGGATCAGCCGCTCCAATATCATGCTGCTCCTGCTGCTGACGGCGACGGCATTCCCCTTTGCCGGTCATGCCGGGCAATATCCGCTCCCCGAATGGACCGACCGGCCCGATCCCATTGCCGCGCCCGAAGCCAGAGCGGGCGGAGAAATATCGGTCTTCGGCGGCCAGTATCCCAAGGGCCTTAATTATTATTTAGACAACAATGTCTTGTCCGCCGACGTGTTTTCATCCATGTTTGAAACCCTGCTGAACATGGACCCGGTCACCCTGGAATACGAACCCGGCCTGGCGGCCCGATGGACCATTTCCGACGATCTGAAAACCTATACCTTTTACATCGATCCCAACGCCCGCTGGAGCGACAAAACCCCGGTGACGGCCGCCGACGTCCGCTGGACGTATGATGTGATCATGGATCCGGGCAACATGACCGGCCCTCACAAGATCAGCATGGCCCGTTTTGACCCGCCCGAAGTCGTTGATGAACGTACCATCCGGTTTACGGCCAAAGAAATCCACTGGAAAAACCTGCTGGCCGCCGGCGGTTTTCATGTCATGTGCAAGCACGCCTATGAAAACAGAGATTTCAACACCATTACCTTCACACTCCCGGTGGTGTCGGGCCCGTATGCGCTCGGAGCCATCAATGAAGGGGTTTCCATCGCACTGGACCGGCGGGCCGACTGGTGGAACATCACTGCCAAACGAAACGCCAACAAAAACAATTTCAACCGCATCATCTATAAATTTTTCGCGGAGCGATCCAATGCCTTTGAAGCGTTTAAAAAAGGGGCCATCGACATTTTCCCGGTCTATACGTCCCGAATCTGGATCGATGAGACCACCGGCGGGGCCTTTACGAAAAATCACATCATTCGCCAGAGGGTCCACAACAGCCAGCCCGTGGGGTTCCAGGGATTTGCCATGAACATGCGCACCCCGCCCTTTGACGATATCCGGGTCCGCGAGGCCATGTCCCTGCTTTTAGACCGCGACAAAATGAACAAAACCCTCATGTACGGCCAGTATTTCCTTCATCGCTCCTATTTTGAAGATCTCTACTCACCGGAAAACCCCTGCCCCAACCCGCTGATCGAACTGGACAAGGCAAAGGCCCGCAAGCTCCTGGCCGAAGCCGGCTGGAAGGTCAACCCGGCCACCGGGTTTCTGGAAAAAGACGGACGGCGATTTTCCTTTCAATTTCTGTCCCGGGATGCGTCCTCTGAAAAATTTCTCTCTATTTACGCAGAAGATCTCAAGGATGCGGGCATTGAAATGATTATCGACAAAAAAGACTGGGCCGCATGGGCCCGGGATATGGATGAATATAACTTTCAGATGACCTGGGCCGCCTGGAGCGCCTCGGTGTTTAAGGACCCGGAAAGCATGTGGGCATCGGCCGAGGCCGACCGCAAGGGCGGCAACAACATCACCGGGTTCAAGGACCCGGAAGTGGACAAACTCATCGACGCCCAGAAGACCCTCTTTGACATCAACGCCCGAAACGATATCTGCCGCAAACTCGACAACATCATCTGCGCGGCCTTTCCCTACGTGCTCCTCTGGAATATCGATTACACCCGGCTGCTCTACTGGAACAAGTTCGGCACGCCGCCCACGGTGCTGTCCAAATACGGCAGAGAAAACAGCGCCCTTTCGTACTGGTGGTACGACCCGGACGCGGCCGCGGCCCTTTCCGACGCCATGGAACTGGATCTTTCCCTGCCGCCACGGCCCCAGACGGTCATTTTCGACGAAACCTTCGGGAGATAGGGATTAGTGTCCTTTAAAGAACGTGAAGACGTTGGACATGCAAGGCGCGCAAACCATCAGTCCGTTCGCTCAATGCGCATGTTGCCGGCCGGGGCGGTTAATCCGCTGAATTTCTCAAACTCGGGCGTTGCCCTCAGGCAGTGAGAAATTCTTAACGCGGATCAACCGCCCCGTCTTTTTCACCAACAAGCGCAACACCGCTCACGAACCGATGGTGTGCGCAGTCGTCATAAATCGATAGGCTTATCACCCCGCCGCTTCGATGACCGCGTAGGCTTTTTCAATGGCCTTGTCCAGGTGTTCGGGGTTGGGCCCGCCGGCCTGGGCCATGTCCGGACGGCCTCCGCCCTTTCCGCCGACTTCGGCGGCCAGTTCACGGATGATATTTCCCGCATGAAACCGGCCCGCCAAGTCTTTTGTCACCATGACGATGAGCAGGGCCTTGCCGTCGGCGCTGGCGCCCAGCACCGTGATGCCGGAGCCGATTTTGTCCCGGAATTTATCCGCCAGGTCCCGCATCACGGCCGGGGATTCCACGTCCACCTTTTGCGCGATAACCTTGACGCCGTTGATGGTTTTCATGCCGGAATCGATGTTGTCCGCGGCCCCGGCAGCCAAAACGCGCTTGAGTTTTTCAATTTCCTTTTCAAGCCCCTTTTCCCGGATCAGCAAAGCCTCCACCCGCCGGGCCGCCGCCTCAGGTTTCTCCCGCAACAGGGCCGCCACATCATTTAGGGTATTGATGCCGGTTTGAATAAATGCCAGCGCAGGCGCGCCGGTGAACGCCTCGATCCGTCGCACCCCGGAGGCCACGCTCGATTCGCCGATGATTTTAAACAGACCGATATCCCCGGTGCGGGCCACATGGGTTCCCCCGCACAATTCCCGGCTGGCGTCGGCTAAGGAGACCACCCGGACCCGGTCCCCGTATTTTTCCTCAAACAGGGCCACAGCCCCGCTCTGGAGGGCTTCTTCCGCGTCCATTTCAAGAGTGGCCACCGGGATGTTTTCCCGCATCCGGGCGTTGACGTGGGCCTCGATCCGGTCCAGGACCTCTCTGCCCACCTGGGCGAAATGGGTAAAGTCAAACCGCATCCGATCCGGCCCCACATAGGAACCGGACTGACGCACATGGTCACCCACCACGGCCCGCAGGGCCGCGTGGAGCAGATGGGTGGCCGTATGGTTGCCGGCCGTGGCGGTGCGTTGGTCGGCATCGACGGTCAGAACAGCCCGGTCCCCGCGCCGGATGACGCCATCGGTCACCGTTGCCTTATGAATGATCAGGCCGGTGGGGTCCTTAATGGTATTGTTGACCGTCAAAGAAAAGTCATCTCCGGTCATGATGCCGGTATCGCCCACCTGCCCGCCGGATTCGGCGTAAAACGGGGTCAGCGCGGTGACGACATCGACATTCCTGTCTTTTCCGGCGGCGTCCACGGCCTGGCCGTCTTCCACCAGAAACAGGATCTCGGATTCTTCGGAAAGCCGGTCGTATCCGACAAATTCCGGCAATTTTTCGGTGTCGGCCACAAACCGGCGCCAGGCATCCCCCATTCCGGCAAAAACAGCCACGGATCGGGATTTTTCCTTCTGGGCTTCCATGGCCGTCTTAAAACCGGCCGCGTCCATGGTGATCCCGGTTCCCCGCACCACATCCGTGATGATATCGGGCGGAAACCCGTAGGTATCGTAAAGCTTGAACACCACCTCGCCGGGGATCACCGAAGCGCCGGCGCTTTTGAGATTTTCAATGGTCTCGTTGAGCAGCTTCAAGCCGTGATCCAGTGTCTCGGAAAAACGGGCTTCCTCATTTTTGATGACATTTAAGATAAAGGCGCTGTTTTCATTGAGCTCCGGGTATGGAGTTTTCATAGCGTCAAAGACCGCGGCAACGGTTTCATGGAGAAAGGGATCGGTCAGCGCGATGTTACGGCCGTAGCGGATGGCCCGCCGCAGGATCCGACGCAGCACGTAACCCCTACCCTCGTTGGACGGCAGGACTCCGTCGGCAATCAGAAACGCCGCAGCCCGGCTGTGGTCGGCGATGACCTTCATGGCCACGTCACCGTTGGCATCCGTCCCTTTTTTCCGTCCGGACAATTTGGTGATCCTTGCCATAATGGGCGCAAAGAGATCCGTATCGTAATTGGTGGGCACGCCCTGGATCACGGCGGCGATCCGCTCCAGCCCCATGCCCGTGTCGATGCTGGGTCTGGGCAAAGGCGACAGCTTGCCGGAGCCGTCCCGGTTGTACTGCATGAACACCAGGTTCCAGATTTCCAGATACCGGTCGCACTCGCACCCGGGGGCGCAGTCGGGCATGCCGCATCCGGCCGCTTCCCCCCGGTCGATGAGAATTTCAGAACACGGACCGCAGGGGCCGGTGTCTCCCATGGACCAGAAATTATCCTTTTCCCCCAGCCTGACGATCCGGTCCGTCGGCACACCGATCTCTTTGTCCCAGATGGCATGGGCGTCATCATCCTCATGAAACACGGAAACCCAAAGCTTTTCCGGCAGCAGACCGTAACCGTTAACCAGCAGGTCCCAGGCATAACGGATGGCGTCCTGTTTGAAATAATCGCCGAAGGAGAAATTGCCCAGCATCTCGAAAAATGTATGGTGCCGGGCCGTATAGCCGACGTTTTCCAGGTCGTTGTGCTTGCCCCCGGCCCGAACGCATTTCTGGGACGTGGCGGCCCTGGCGTAGGCCCGCTTCTCCTCGCCCAGAAACGTCCGCTTGAACTGCACCATGCCCGCGTTGGTAAACAGCAGGGTGGGATCATCCTGGGGCACCAGGGATGAGCTTCGCACGATCTGGTGCTGGTTTTTTCTGAAATAGTCAAAAAATCTGCCGCGTATCTCGTCTCCGGTCATGCCGTCCTCAATGTTATGTAATCCGTTTGAAAGCCATAATACTGATATTATCGTAAAAAGCCCGATTTTACTCGTTCCGTGAGCATTTTCGGGAGATGCTCAATGTCACTCCCAAAAAGACTTTTTGCGATTCTATCCATATTGAAAATCCGATGTCGCTCTCCGGCCGACAGGCGAGCATCGGTCCGCGAGCAGATTTGCGCGTGTTGCCGAAAAGACGCGGCGGTTGATCCGCGTTAAGAATTTCTCACTGTTTGAGGGTGCAGCCCGAGTTTGAGAAATTCAGCGGATCGACCGGCACGTCCGGCAACACGCGCACTGAGGGAGTGGATTGATGGTTGCCTGTCGGTCAAACGTAAGCCCGGCATCAAAACCGCTACCAAGAATTTTTTCCGTAACTGCATCACCAAGCGCCATGCAGCCGCTGTTTACAAAAATATCGTATCAACGGATTTAATCCCTCTACTCCATCTCTACCGTCAATTCCCCGGACCCTTTTGCCGGGTTGGCCGCCACAATCCCCATGGCCTCCCTGACCTGCTTCGACATGCGGTCCATTATCTCAGGGTTCTGTTTTAAAAATGCCTTGGCGTTTTCCCGGCCCTGGCCGATGCGCTCGCCGTTGTAGGAATACCAGGACCCGCTTTTCTCGACAATGTTCCGTTCGACGCCGATATCGAGCAGATCCCCTGTGGCCGATATGCCCTCGCCGTACATGATATCGAATTCCGCCTCTTTAAAGGGCGGGGCCATCTTGTTTTTGACGACCTTGGCCTTGGTGCGGTTGCCGGTGGTTTCCTGGCCGTCCTTGATGGCGCCGGCCCGACGGATTTCAACCCTCACCGACGCGTAAAACTTCAAGGCATTGCCGCCGGTGGTGGTTTCTGGATTGCCGAACACCACGCCGATTTTCATCCGGATCTGGTTGATGAAAATCACGGATGTCATGGTTTTGCTGATGGTGCCGGTGAGCTTGCGCAGGGCCTGAGACATGAGCCGGGCCTGGAGCCCCATGTGGGAATCGCCCATATCGCCTTCGATTTCTGCCCGGGGCACCAGGGCCGCCACGGAATCAATCACCAGCACGTCAATGGCGCCGCTGCGCACCAGCATTTCCGCGATTTCCAAAGCCTGCTCCCCGGTGTCGGGCTGGGCCACGAGCAGTTCATCGCAATTGACGCCGAGTTTCCGGGCGTATGCCGTATCCAACGCGTGCTCAGCGTCCACAAACGCGGCGATGCCCCCCTGTTTCTGGGCTTCGGCCACCACATGCAGGGCAAGGGTTGTTTTGCCCGAGGACTCCGGACCGTAGATTTCGGTTACCCGGCCCCTTGGAATCCCGCCGATGCCCAGGGCCTGATCCAGAGCGATGGAACCGGTGGGGATCACCGGCACCTGGACGATGGCGTCCCCGCCGAGCTTCATAATGGACCCTTTGCCGAACTGACGCTCAATCTGCGTGATGGCGGCTTCCACAGCCCTTTCCTTGTCGGTGGATTTGCTCATGGGACCTCCTTTTTTTTTCATTTCCATCAAATCTGCAACCCCTTTTTGAAAAAATATTATATTTATTATATATGGTGATGCTGACGCCTTACGTTCCCAGGGATGCCCCCGTGATCCGCGTATACACCGGACCGGACGGCAGGAGCCTGGAGCGAAACAGATGCACGGCATCGGCCGTAAACGGCTCCGTTTCCAGTTTCCCGAATTTTTCCATTGCTTCAATAAACCGGTCCGGCTCAGGCCTTCCCTTAACCCGTCCCAGGGTCAGGTGCCCGGTAAATCGTCGCTTTTCCGGCGCGACGCCCAGCCGTTCATGCAGCCGGGTATCCAGATCCCGCTGGAGAGCCGCCAGCACGTCGGTCTGACCGGAAATGCCCGTCCAGAGGACATTGGGCCGACGGATTCCGGGGAAAACACCGATGCCACTAACAGAAAGCGTGATGGGCGGATATCCCTCCCCCGTTTCCGCGATGACCTCTCCGGCCGCTAAAACCGCGTTTGGGGAAATATCGCCTAAAAACTTCAAGGTCAGATGGATATTTCCCGGCCGGGTCCATTTCATGGGCAATCCGCCGGTTTCAAGCTGATCCTGAAGTTTTCCGAGAAAGGCGATAATGTTTTCCGGAAGGGCGATGGCGATAAACGCCCGGACCGATGCTTCCACATGATTTTCGTTGCCGACGGTTTCCACGGGTTGTTCCGGGTTCCTGTTGCCCATAGTCCGTCAGCCTCCCGGCGCCGTGGCGATCGCAGCCGCCGCCAGCAGCCCGATGCGCAGGACGAGGTTGCTCATGAGGCCGGCCGCCACATCGTCGATGACCACGCCGAACCCGCCGGAATATCGTTTTTCCAAATATCGGATGGGAAAAGGTTTTAGTATATCAAAAAACCGGAACAGAACAAACCCCGCAATCCCGGCGGTCCACGAAAAATCAAGGGCGAAAAACGTGACCGCCATGCCGGCGATTTCATCAATAACTATACATCCCGGATCTTTGTCGCCCAAGGCCTTTTCCGCCTCTCCGGCGATCCATGAGGCAAACACGATAAATCCCATCAGGGCGAAAAATACCACCGGCAATGAAAAAAACGACATCACATAGTAGATCGGCAGGCCCAGCAGCGAGCCGAGCGTCCCCGGCGCAAAGGAAACGCGCCTTGCAAAACCGGCGGTGGCAATGGTTGTTATAACCCTGGATCGGATGTTCATGGCCTGCTTTTTATCTTTTCGGCAGCCGGACTGTCAAGGGTTTGTTCGGATTTGTTCACGCACGGGGGATCACTCGTTCCCCGCATCGGCATGTCCGGTAATCCGCTCATAGATATTCCGGATGGGCACTTTCTCCCGCAGGGCCATTTGCCGGCAGGCCTCATACTCGGGAACGATCCGGGTCGTGTTGTCGGGCATATGGATTTTCTTGGCGGCCATACGGCCGAATGGCGTGTCGATTTCAATGGATTCCCGGGCCAGCACCTGCCGTTCCACCGGGTAATACCGTACCCCCAGGGTGGTGGTTTCAGCCAGGATCAGGGCGATGACCGCATCCCGCTGATGCGGGCGACATAATACCTGGAGAAGGGTTCCGGGCCGGTTTTTTTTCATGTAGACCGGCGCCAGACAGGCATCCAGAATGCCCTGGTCAAAGAGCCGTTCCATGACATATCCGAAAATCTCCGGGTTCATGTCGTCGATGGCGGTTTCCACCATGAACGCCGTCTGTCCGGGATCCGCCGTCTCACCTGATATCACCCGCAGCAGGTTGGGAATGGTTTCTAAGTCCCTGGTCCCTGCCCCGTAGCTGATCCGGTCCATGGTCATGTCCGGCATAGGACCGAAGCCATCGGCCAGCACGGTGATGATGGCCGCACCCGTGGGCGTGACCAGTTCAAAGGGAATATCGCTTTGCCGCACCGGCACGCCTTTTAAAATTTCGGCCGTGGCCGGCGCGGGCACGGGCAGGGTGCCATGTTCGCAGGTCACAAATCCGCTGCCCAGGGGAAGCCGCGATGCCCGCGCATGGGTAAACCCGAGCGCATCCATGCAAAGGACCGCGCCCACGATATCCACCAGGGCATCCACCCCGCCCAGTTCGTGAAAGTGGACATGATCCATGTCGCATCCGTGAATCCGGGATTCGGCTTCAGCGATTTTCTTAAAAATCTTCAAGCTTTGGGCGATGACCGTTTCCGGCAGGCCGGAGTGGGCGATCAGGTCCCGGATGGCGGCATAATCCCGGGACCGGGTTTGGCCGACATTCACTTGAACGTGGACGGCCCGGATCCCTTTTCGGAAGACATTTGTCACACGCAGTTCGGCATCATCGGTCACATGAGTCCGGATCATGTGTTTCAGCCAGTCGGCGTCAACCCCGTGATCAATTAGCGCGCCCAGGACCATATCGCCGCTGATGCCGGAAAAACAGTCGAAATAAGCGGTTTTCATGGACTGCCCCCGTCAGCGTGCACGGCGATGATTTCAAGCAGAAGCGTCGCGGCGTCGACCATGTCGTCCAGCCGGATGGACTCGCGCACCGTATGGACATCCTTCATGCCGGTGCCCAGGACCCCGGTCATGATCCCTTTGCTGAAAAAAATATTGGCGTCTGAACCGCCCCCGCTCATCTTCGGCGTCAGGTCCCGGCCCAGATTGGCCGCGGCCCGGCGGGCCGTGGTCACCACCGGATGGGTTTCCGGAATGCGGTTTAACGGGAAATCCTGCTCCAAATCCACCTCGATATAAGGACTGTCGTTTTCGTGATGAATGCGGCGGTATTCGGCGGCGGTGTCCCCAAACGTCTCCATGATCCGTCGGGTAACAGCGTCAAGTTTACCTTCATCATGGCTTCTGACCTCTCCCCGGAGTCGGACCAGTGCCGGCACGATATTGGTGGCGCCTTTGGCTTCCATCTCGCCGATATTGCAGGTGGTCTCCTCATCGATGCGTCCCAGGCGAAGCCCGGCAACGGCTTTTGACGCCACCCACACGGCGCTGATTCCTTTTTCCGGGTCGGCCCCGGCATGGGCGCTCCGGCCGTGGACCCGGATCTCAAACCGGTTGGCCGCCGGCGCCCTTGTAACAATACCCTTTGTGTCATAGGTATCCAAGGCATATCCGAATGTTGCGTCGACTAATCCAAAATCCAGATGTTTAGCGCCCAGCAGGCCGATTTCCTCACAGATGGTAAACACCACATCAATGGGGCCATGAGGGAGATTCCGTTCATGGATAACGCGCAATACCTCGATGATAATGGCAATGGCGCTTTTATCATCGGCTCCGAGAACGGTGTCGCCGCTGCTGGTGAAAACACCGTCGGCATACCGGGGTTTTACGCCGACGCCGGGTTCCACCGTGTCCATGTGGGCATTGAGCATCATGGGGACCGCATCCCGGTTGCCTTTAATTTTTAAAATCAGGTTGCCGGTGTCGCTGCCGGTAGGCTCACCGGCGCCGTCGATAAAAGTTTTTTCGATGATCGGCGGCATCATGGAAAGAATGGCCCGGCAGATCCGGCCTTCATGGCGGGACACTGAATCGATGGAGACCAGGGTCCGGAACGTTTCCGCCAACCGGGCCGCGTCAACAAAATATTTGATCATTGATTCTCTTTTCATTTGCGGTTCTGCTGTTCATGGAAGGACAAATTTCTTGACAACTTTTCCGGGTTGATAGTAGGTGATGATAATGATGTGCGGCCTGCCAACGGAAGTGCGCAGCTCACTGGTGGGGCTCCCGGACTTCAAATCCGGTGTGGGGCGTTAATACCGTCCCGGGTGGGTTCGATTCCCATGCACTTCCGCCATATTTTATTCCGCCGGATAGCCCACGGACTGGGCCAGAATAATCCGCTGTTCCGGCCGGAGGCTGAGGAGCGTTGTCAAGGACTCCCGGTCCACCATGCCCCGCACCACCGTGGACAGTCCTTCCGAGGCGCAGTAAAGATAAACGTTCTGGCTGATAAAGCCAACGGCCGCGTCTGAAAACATATCCCGATCCTCGGTGCTCATCACCCGCCCCACTATGCCGGACCGGGCCGAATCCACCACATAAACCAGGTTAACCGGGGCTTTTTTGACATAAGGCTGAAGCGCGGATCCGGTGGCGGAGCGATGATCACCGGCGGCTATCGGCAGCAGCGCGTTTTCCGAGGCATCATACAAATAGGCCCCCTGATGCGTAAATACATAGATATCGGTTTCCTGCCAGTTCAAGGCGGAAGGGGCCGTGCGTTTACCTGAATCCGGACGGTTGATGCCGAAAGCCGCCCATAGCAGATCAGACAAAACCTGCTCCGATAATGACGCGGGACTGAAATCACGGCTGGACTGACGATCACCCAATGCTTCCATCAAGGGCTTGCCCCCCGTGGTCCGGGGCGCGGGCAACCGGATTGCATCGAGGGAGCCGTCGGAAATCAGAAGCGGTTTCGCACTACCGCATCCCCCCACTGCCCATATTAAAATAAGAAACGTGGCGACCGCGCATTGGGAATATCTCGCTCGCATGACCATTCTCCTTTTCCGGTGACCGGTCGTTAAAAAATTATTTGCTATGGCTTTTTCCACTCCCAGTGGTCGATGCTTTCAAAATCTTCCTTCTGCATCTGTATGACGGTCGACAGCATCCGGTTCTGGCCATGTTCCACGGGCCCGCTTAAAATAGCGTTTCCCACCTGAAAGCCCGCCGCGTTCACGGCAATCACCTCGATCACCACGGTACGGGTTTCACCGTTATTCTTAACGCCCGCAAAAACCGACAATGAATAAACGGTTGACCCTTTTTCAGAAACCATTGCGCGGATATTGGAGACAACCAGTTCTTCTTCGGCAAAAGCCGCCGTCAGGCTCCCCTGGATAAAAAACTGGCTAAAAAATAATATCAACGCAATCGTTGCCGCCTTTGTGTTTAATCTCTTTTCTACGCTCATCTAACCCCCCGTATGCTGAATTGTTTCGGATATCGCGTCGCCGAGGCGATAACATCCGAATTATTTACCATAGACACCCATTTAAACTTTTCATTAGAAGCTGTTTCAAAACCCCATCTGAGGCTCAATGGCAGCGTTGCAGCCCTCTTCAAAATGCTCACATATAGATATATGCTCCGCTTTTTCATCGGCCTGCGCCTTGCCCGTAACCTGATCTGAGGTTTTGAAACAGCTTCTATTGTTAATTAATACCAGAAAATTCAATTATCGCAACAGGTAAATTCGGGATCAAGGACGAAAGTCGCACCCGAAAAAAACCCATTGCCGACGGTCGTTGCCGACGGCTTGATCTTGGCGTTGACAAACATGAAATTATTGATTAGGTAAATCCGGTCATAACAAACGCGGATCTTATATTTTTATTTTTAAGGATATTATCTTATGGTCGACATTCTGCCGTTTAAAGGGGTTCTCTATAACATGGAAAAGGTCGGGGACATCGCCGACGTCGTCACGCCGCCCTATGATGTTATATCGGAAACCGGCCAGGCCGCGTTTTACCGCCGCCATCCCAACAACGTGATCCGGCTTGATAAAAACAGAGCCGAGCCTACTGATACCGAAGCCGATAATCCCCATGCCAGGGCCGCGGTCTGCTTTCAGGACTGGCAAAACGACAAGATACTGGTCCGGGATGCGGACCCGGCCCTTTATCTGACATCCGTAAGATTTACCGTTAACGGCCGGGAAAAAACCCGAATGGGACTCATCGCCCGAGTCAGACTTGAACCGTTTGAAAAGGGAGTGATCCTGCCCCATGAAAAGACATTTTCCAAGGTCAAAACCGACCGGTTGGCACTGATCCAGGCCTGTCACGCCAATTTCAGCCAGGTGTTTTCCATTTTCGCGGATCATCAAGGGGTTCTGGACATGCTGGGGGCCGCGACGCAAAACCAGGCGCCTGTTTATGGTTTTAACGACGACGACGGCCATTACCACCAGATGTGGCGCATCACCGATCCCCGGCTGCATGACCAGGTAAATCAAGCGCTTGCGGAAAGCCGATTATTTATCGCCGACGGACATCATCGATATGAAACCGCTCTCAATTACCGGAACTGGCGCAAACAGCAAGAGCCTGACATGGACCAGGACCATCCGGCCAATTTCATCATGATGTACCTTGCCGACATGGGCGATCCGGGACTGATCATCCTCCCGGCTCACCGGCTGGTGAGCGATATCCCGGCATCCGTGCAACGCGACTTTATCGACAAAGCCGGGGCCTGCTTTGATATCACGGCCTTTCCGTTTGACCCGACCCGTCCGGAAAAAAGTATCGTCGACCTGAAGCGGGCGATGACGGCTGAACCCGGACGGCATAAATTCGGCGTATTTATTAAAGACGCATCCGTTTTTTACCTTCTGGCCCTTAAAGCCGGCGTCATGACGGATGTTTTCGGCTCCCGGCTCCCGGCGCCGCTTCTTGATCTGGATGTAACCATACTGACCCATCTGATCCTTTTTAAGCTGCTGGGCATGGATGAAGCCATGCTCGACAACGAGAAAAAGATCGCCTTCACCAGCCGGGACATGGACGCTCTTTCCATTGTGTCAAAGGGAAAGTGCGACATGGCCTTTATGTTGAATCCGACGACCAACGACCAGGTCAGGACGGTGGCGGAAAGCGGCCTGATCATGCCGCGCAAATCGACTTTTTATTATCCCAAGGCCATTACCGGACTGGTGATCAACACTCTTGTAGACGATTGAGCACACCTTTTTTTGGTTATTATGACGGAAGAAAAAAAGTCAATCTGACGATACGCGCCGCAATCGGCGATACATGGCATGGTTTGGCGCGAGAAGGAGAGGCATTATTCAGACCATCCGAACCATAACGGAAATGAAGGCATGGTCGGACCGGATCCGGCAGGCGCAGGAAACCATCGCGTTTGTTCCGACCATGGGATATTTCCATGCAGGACATCTCGCCCTGATGCGCGAAGCGCGACGACGCGGCAACCGGGTGGTGGTCAGCGTCTTTGTCAACCCGACCCAGTTCGGCCCCAAAGAAGATTTCAACGCCTATCCCCGCGACATTGACCGGGACCTGGCCATGGCCGAAAGCGCCGGTGTCGATATCGTGTTCACCCCATCGGCAGCGGATATGTATCCGGCAGGGGCTGATACCTTTATTCGCCAGGAGCGCCTGCCGGTGCACTTGTGCGGTCTTTCCCGTCCCGGACATTTTACAGGCGTGCTCACCGTTGTGGCCAAACTGTTTAATATCGTCAACCCCCATGCGGCGGTTTTCGGCCAGAAAGACTGGCAGCAACTGGCCATTATCCGGAAGATGACAACGGACTTAAATTTTGACGTTGATATCATCGGGCATCCCACGGTCAGAGAACCGGACGGCCTGGCCATGAGTTCCCGAAACGCACGTCTTGATCCGAATCTTCGCGAAGCCGCCCTTTGCCTTTACCGCTCACTGGCGGCAGCAGAAGGTCAAATCCGAAACGGTGTAACCGATGTGGCTGCGCTGATCCGGGCTGCTGAAAAACAAATCACCGCATATCCTCAAAACCGGATCGACTATGTCCGGATCTGCGATCCGGACACGTTAGATGACATCAACACCATCACCGGACCGGCCCTGATGGCTCTTGCCGTTGGGGTGGGCGATGTCCGGCTGATCGACAACACCCTTCTCAGACCTGGTGACCAATCCCTTGATACAAGGGATTGCCGCAACATGACCGGGTTACCAAAAACTCAATCAAAGGAGTAAAATAATGTCCCCGAGAAGCATGCTTTTCACCTCCGAATCCGTTACCGAAGGTCATCCCGACAAGGTGGCCGACGCCATTTCCGACGCCATTTTAGACGCCATCATGACCCAGGATACGAAATGCCGCGTGGCCTGCGAAACCCTGGTGACCACGGGTCTGGCCTTTATCGCCGGAGAGATCACCACAAGTTGTTATGTGGATATGCCCCAGATCGTCAGGGAAACCATTCGCGACATCGGTTATCATTCATCCCGCATGGGATTCGACTGGCAGACCTGCTCGGTGATCACCAGCATCGACCATCAGTCTCTCGATATCGCCCAGGGGGTCAATCAGGGCGAAGGGCTCTACAAGGACCAGGGCGCCGGGGACCAGGGCCTCATGTTCGGGTTTGCCTGTAATGAAACACCTGAATTAATGCCCATGCCCATCTCGTACGCCCACAAACTTACAAAACGTCTGGCAACAGTGAGAAAAAACAAGGCCCTTGATTTCCTGAGACCCGACGGCAAATCCCAGGTAACCATCGAATACGAGGACTGCGTGCCGAAACGGGTGGATACGGTAGTGGTCTCGGCCCAGCACAAAGAAGACGTCAGTTATGCTGATCTTCAGGAGGCCATCATCGAAGAGGTCATCAAGAAGGTGATCCCCAAGGAGATGATCGACGGGGATACCCGGTATTTCATCAACCCCACCGGCCGTTTCGTTATCGGCGGCCCCATGGGAGATTGCGGTCTGACGGGCCGAAAAATCATCGTGGATACTTACGGCGGACAGGGAAGTCACGGCGGCGGCTGTTTTTCCGGCAAGGATCCCTCAAAAGTCGACCGGAGCGCATCCTATATGGGCCGGCATATCGCCAAGAACATGGTGGCCTCTGGGATCACCGGAAAATGCGAAGTACAGGTCGCCTATGCCATCGGCGTTGCCGAGCCGGTTTCCATTATGATCGATTTTTTCGGCACCGGGAAAATTCCCGAAAGCGAGGCCGTAAAAATCGTCCGGGAATTGTTTGACCTGCGGCCGGCCGCCATCATCGAATATCTGGATCTTCTGCGGCCGATTTACCGAAAAACGTCGGCATACGGACACTTCGGAAGAAATGATCCGGATTTCACATGGGAGCATACCAACCGGGCTGATGAAATTCGCGCCAAAGCCGGGATATAAATTAAAAAACACTTTATTGCGCGGGAAGAGCTAAAATTTTTTCCGCGATGAAATCCACCAGTTTTTCAATATCGTCTAATCCGAACCGCGGCACCCGGATGGAGAGGCCTACATCCGAAACCAGGGCGATCAGGCGCGGGTCATGGGCGCAAGCAGGCTCGGCGTCCCCGGAGGGTCTGAAAATCTCGATTTTCGGATAAGGAGCCTGCTTGTACCCTTCGGTCAGCACCAGGTCCATATCCGAAAAATACGGCGCTATTTGTGCCAATTCTTCACCGCTGTCTCCGGGTGTTTTTTCTTTTCTGCGGATCATGACAATCTTTGCATTGGAGGCCACCACCACCGTGTCCGCGCCCGCCGCGTAATGGCGCCAGCTGTCCTTGCCCTCGGTGTCGAGGCCGGACTCATGATCCGCGTGCTTGACCGTGCCGACCCGATATCCCCGGCCTTTGAGCACCGGGACGATCTTTTCGATCAGTGTTGTTTTTCCCGCATCCGAGTAGCCAACTATGGAAATGATCGGTACC
Source organism: Desulfobacteraceae bacterium (assembly GCA_003597945.1). Lineage (GTDB taxonomy): Bacteria > Desulfobacterota > Desulfobacteria > Desulfobacterales > Desulfosalsimonadaceae > SURF-33. Next base: position 23,971 of record QZJS01000055.1, read on the forward strand.
ATACTGATCCTTTTATAAATATATCAAACGTATAACTATTGAAATTCTTCCCGGCTTTTTGAAGTCAGGGACAAATTAAGGCCGTAATTAATCCGTTCAGTATAAATCAAAAATTAAAATTCCAATAGACAAAAATTGTCAAAATTAAACTCGCGGATAAAAGATAACGGCAACACACCTTGATTGGCGAAGGGTGCTACGGGGAATTATTTGACAGTCCCGGACATGTTGCGATATTGATATACTCTCATGCCGCTATCATACATTAAAAAAAGCTTTATTCTTATCGCCGTGCTGATGGGACTCGCTCTTTTCGCATGGCGACTTTTCAGCACGCCGCCGGGTGCGCCCCCTTCCGGAATCGCTGACGGGCCGGCAGCGGCCTCCTGCCCCGTTCGGGAGCCGCCATTGTCTTTTCCTGTAGTCGGCATCAGCCAGGACTGGTGGGAGTCCGCAGGCACCATATATTATGGCATTCCGGCGCGGATCCTTTTCCGGCTTGGAAACGACCCGTTCAACCGGCCTGAAGCCCTGGCCAAAGACGCCTGGAACGAATTCGACCGCATCGGCAACATCTTCAATCCATTTGATCCATGCTCGGATCTCTCGATATTTAATAAAACGAAACGCCCTGGCAGGATCACCGTTTCGCCGGATATCATTAAAATCCTGACGGCCTCCCGGCAACTGTGGCTGGAAAGCAACGGTTTTTTCGACCCCACGGCGTGGCGGATCAAGCAATTATGGATGGATGCTGAAAAAAAACAGTTACTTCCAAAAGATATTGATATCATTGCGGCACTGGCGTCAACCGGATTCGATAAAATCGACATGAACGACCCGTCAGGCCTTACCGTTGCCAAAACAGAGCCGGAAATCACCCTTGACTTCGGCGGGATCGTTAAAGGATATGCCGTGGATCGGGTACGTGGTATCCTGGAGGAAGCCGGGGTAACGGCCGGCCTGGTCCAGCTCGGCGGCGAAATATCAGCCTTTGGCGACAACGATGGGAATCCCTGGCGCATCGGAATCCAACATCCGACGATCATGAACCAAATCTACGGGATTGTCTCCCATCACGGCCATATCCGAATCTCAACCAGCGGCAACTACCGACAGGCTCTGCACATTGAGAACCAGACATTTTATCATATTTTCAACCCCAAAACCGGCTATCCGGTTACCGATGAAATTCTTGGCGTGACAACGGCGGATTTTTCCGGGCGGGTTTCCAGTGCGGTGATAGACGGAGCGGCCACGGCCATCACGGTCATGGGATTTAGCCCCGGTATGGCGTTCGCGCAACAACTCGGCATAGAAGCCATGATTCTCTACAAAACCGCCGACGGATCCATCGGCGCGCATTACACTCCGGGCTTTTTGGAATATTATCAGAGATAAAAATCCAAAAAGCAGGGCAATTTTTAAAAATTACATCGAAACAGGCCATTGGCTAAGCGTTACGGTTATAAGCTCAAAACGCAAAACATCTTTATCCATAAACGGGTTTATGGTATGAATTCCCTAATAATCGCATCATGCACGGCTTTTCGCATCAGGAGCGCAATATGAATCATCTGAACTGGGACTGGCAATCCGGCAAAAAAACAATCGCGGACCTCGGGAGCTGGAAAGAAAAATTCGGAGACTACCGGGAACTCTGCGCCGGGCCTGACGGCGAAACCGTCGCCGCCATCGTCGCCGCCGGGGATTCGATGTTTTCGGTATGCGAAAACGGAGCGCTTTGGGATACCCCTTATGATAAAATCTGGCATCTTCGTTTCAGCGGCGGCACGCGGCCGTCAGCCCTGGTTTCAGCGGACGACATGTGGACCGTGGCCGTGGGCGGCCAGTCGTGGGAGAACTGGTTTGAATTCGTCTGGAACCCGATTCCCACCGGTAACGGCGGAATCTGCGCGGCGGCCCGCAATGAACAGTCCTATATGGCCGTATTAAACGATATGCCATGGAAAAACAGCTTTGCCGCCCTCACGCAGTTGACGGCCGATAAAAACGGAAACCATACGGCAGCAGTAGTTCAGACGATAAATTTCAACGAGGGCGATATTCTCACCTTTCAGAAGGGCTGTTATTCCGTTTCGGTAAACGGTGTTTGCTGGCCGGACAATTATCTCAATGCCTGGGGGCCGACCTTCTGCCCGGAGGGTCGGCGCGTAGCGGCCGAAGTTCGAAACACTCTCTACGATTATACCATCGCCGTAGACGGGATACTCTGGGATCAGCGGTTCGCCTCGGTCTGGAAACCGGTTTTTCATCCCGTAGACGGTTCCGTTACCGCCCCGGTCCGGGTGGCCGGAGGGTGGGCCCTTGCCCGAAACGGCCATATATGCTGGGATGAACGGTTCATTCAGCTCTGGCACCATGCGTACACGCCGGACGGCGGACGCATCGCCGCCATTGCCTCTCCGAAATTCGGGAAATGGACCATTGCCGTGGACGGAAAATGCTGGCCGATCGTATTCTCGGACCTGGTAACGGACATGGTGATCAGCCCGGATGGTAATCGGATCGCATGCGTCGGCAAAAGCAACAACAAGTGGCATATCGCCGTGGACGGGAAAATATGGGAAACCGCATACGATATGGCATGGCGACCCGTATTCAGCCCGGACAGCCGTCATGTCGCGGCAAAGGTCGAACATAACGGGAGAACCGCCGTTGCCGTCAACGGCGATCCGGCCGGTAATGATCTCCATTTTGTGGAAACGCCCGTCTTCGGCCCGGACAGCGACCGGATCATGATCAGAGGGATCGATGCCGGCGGCAAATTCTGCCGCAATGTGTTGCGACTGCGTGACATATCAAAATAGATAGTCTCGTAAAAAGTCGCCATCGGACGGCCTAGTAAAAAGTTCAAGATCAAGGCTTGCGCAATATCGAAGAATGCAGCGTACTTAGCGTACGTTAAATTCTGAGAGATTGCGCGTAACGCAGATATTGGACTTTTTACAAGGCCGTCAAAATAAAGGGATAAGGGAATATGATCTACGACATCTATGCTTTTCTGGCGGGTCCCATGGTCTGGATCGCGGGCCTGATATTTGTCATCGGCAGCATTTACCGGATCACATCCATGTTGCGCCTTGCCCGTAAAAAAGATCCCATGGTTTATGAATATTTCAGTTTCTATTACGCCCTCCGGTCCATTGTCCACTGGATCATCCCCTTTGCCGGCGTAAACATGCGCAGACATCCGGCCATGACTTTGGTATCGTTTATGTTCCACATCTGCCTGATGGCTCTACCCGTCTTTTTGTTCGCCCATGTCATCCTGATCAAAGAGTCCTGGAATATCGCCTGGTGGGTGCTGCCGGATGCGGTCGCGGATGTGATGACCATTATTGTCCTTTTCTGTTGTATTTTTTTTGCCTTCAGACGGATCATGCTGCCGGAAGTCCGCTATCTGACCACATTTACGGATTACCTGACTCTTCTGATGGTGGCGGCTCCCTTTGCAACGGGCTTCTGGGCCTATCATCAACTGGCCGGTCATGAGTGGGCTCTGATTTTACATATGCTTTCAGGCGAAATCCTGATTGCGGCCATTCCCTTCACCAAGCTCAGCCACATGCTTTTCTTCCCGTTTATCAGGGGATATGCGGGGTCTGAATTCGGCGCGGTCCGGCACGCAAGGGACTGGTAAACCAAACCTCAAACTTTAAGGATGTGCAAATGAAGGATTCGGCTGCCGAAGCCGCACCGAAGATTATGGACCGGGGCATTGCCGACGGCGTGGCCAGGCTGACCCGCCAACAGATCCGGCAAACCATCGAAAAACTGCTGGAGACCGAAGGCGGGGCCCGGCTCAAAGCCTATACCGAGGCATGCGCCCATTGCGGGTTATGCAGCGATGCCTGCCATCATTTTCTCTCCAGAGACCGGAATCCGAAATTTTCTCCGGCCGGCAAGGTCAAGCAGACCATTTCCGAAATCATCAGTAAGAAAGGGGCGGTTTCCGCGGAATTTATTGCGGATGCCTGCGAAATCGCCTTCACCGAATGCAACCTCTGCCGCCGGTGCGTAATGTATTGCCCCTTCGGGATCGATGTGGCCTATCTGATGCTGATGATCCGGCGGCTTTGCCATAAACTCGGTGTGGTGCCCCAGTATATCCAGGACACGGCTCACAGCCATTCCGCCACCATGAACCAGATGTGGGTCAAGGATGATGAATGGATCGACACGCTCATGTGGCAGGAGGAGGAAGCCCGTGATGAAATCCCGGACTTAAGGATTCCCATCGCCAGGGAAGGAGCCGATATCTTCTATTCCGTCATCGGGCCGGAACCGAAATTCCGCGCCCAACTCATCTATCAGGCCGCCGTGATCATGCATGTGGCCGGCGTCGACTGGACCATGCCCGCCGAACCCGGATGGGACAACAGCGACATGTGCATGTACACCGGCGACGTGGAAATGACGGCCCGGCTGAAAAAAGTCCATTTCGAGGCCGCCATGCGCTTAAAGACCAAGCGGATCGTCATGGGGGAATGCGGGCATGCCTTCCGTTCCATCTATGACGTGGGCAACCGCCTTCTCGGGTGGAAGATGCCGCCCGTGCCCGTGGTGCATGCCCTCCAGTTCTATTATGAATTATTTAAAGAAAAAAAACTCAAGGTCAAATACAAATACGACAAACCGGTGACGCTCCATGACCCCTGCAATGTCTCCCGGGGCGCCGGGCTGCACGAGCTGGCCCGATACGTGGTTAATGAAACATGCAGCAAATTCATCGAGATGATCCCCAACCGGGAGCACAATTACTGCTGCGGGGCCGGCGGCGGCGTCATCAACTGCGGCCCGCCCTTTTCCAGCAAGCGGGTGGTGGGCAACCGCGTCAAGGCCGAACAGTTGGCCGCAGCAAAGGCAAAAGGCGCCAATACCATCATCGCGCCCTGCCACAACTGCCACGGCGGCCTTGAAGATATCATCAAACATTACAAGCTCGACATGGAAATCAAATTTTTAGGCGATATCATCTATCAGATCATCGACAAAACCTGAAGCGTGAAAAAAGGCGACTTAACCATGGCAAAAACCAAGCTACACGCATACCCGCTGATCGTATGTTTTCTCGGCGGCCTGTTCTTTTTCGTCGCATCTTCGGCTGTGTGCCAGGAAAACAACGGCTTTGTTTCCGATCCCGGTTTTAACGAGCGACTTCGGCCGCCGGTCCGGTTTCTCCATGACGATCACAACGAAGCCGCAGGACTCCATGACTGCGCCGCCTGTCATCATCTCTACGAGGATGGGATTAAAATCGAAGGAAACATGTCGGTGGGAATGGCCTGCTCTGAATGCCATATTTCCGGAAAATCAGATACTCTATTGGATCTGATCCGGGCCTATCACCTCCAGTGCCGGGGATGCCACATCCAGGAAAAAGCCGGTCCCATCACCTGCGGGCAGTGTCATCGGAAATAAGAAAATTAAGAGTTGGAAACGACAACGCCGGCGGCCGCTTAACGCGACTGCCGGCGTTGGTCTTTCGGGTTGCCGCAACCCCCATGCCCGTCCGGGCGATGGGGATTACGAAAGTTTCTTAATCAATCGGTTAAGGTTGAAATAAAACAGGTGCTGCTGCTGGAACAGTTCTTCTTCTTGATGTAAACATCAACCGTATCGGTATATGTCCGACCATTTTCATAATCCACCGACAGTTCAAAGGACAACACCGTCAGATCAAGACTGACTTTGGGCGCTTTAAATTCCGGAGCCCGCACGGCGGCATCAGACAACACCACTTCCGGTCCGTGGACCTGCTTCCAGCGATAACCCGCTATAATTTCGGTCAAGGTGGAGGCGGCATACCCGTCAAGCACCACATTGTCGCCTTCATTGACGATCTGGTCATCGCCGGCCCTGACAACGGGCGGCGCCGTTCCTGATTTCACGCCGATTTTCACCGTATCCGAATCCGTCAGGCCGGTATCATCGGTAACCGTCAACTGGAAGATCAGGGTCACCTGGCCTTCTTCCACATACGGGGCCGTAAAACTTGCCGTAGCGGTATGTTTTCCGATCATCGCCACTTCCGGCGTATTGACCTGTGTCCACTGATAGCCGACGATCTCGCCGTCCAGGTCAAAGGAGCCGAAACCGTCCAGGGTCACGGTATCATCCACAAACACCATGCGGCTTCTGCCGGCGTCGGCGAACGGGGGTTCACCCACATCCGTCACGGTAACAACGACCCGATCGGTACCTACTCCACCTTTACTGTCCCGTACCTCCAATTCAAATTCCAGATAAATCGGATCGCCGGAAACCATGGGGGCCTGAAACATCGCGCGGGCGGAAAAAGGCTGACTGAGGTCAACGGGCCTTCCGTCGACCTGACGCCATTCATAAGACAGGGCATCGCCATCCGGGTCATCGGATGCCGAGCCATCCAGCGTCACCTCAGCGGTTTCCCCGACGGTCTGATCCTCACCGGCATCAGCGATGGGGTCCTGGTTGCCGATTCTCACCGTGACAGTGACCTCATCGGTATCCGACTGGCCGGCCTCATCCGTTACGGTGAGTTCAAACACCAGATCCTCCGTCGCCGCGTCAGGAGCCGTAAACGTCGCCTCCGCTGTGGCGGCGCCGGTCAGTGTGACATTCGGCCCGTCCGTCTGAACCCATTGGTAGGTGGCAATCCCATCATCCGGGTCTGAAGACGCGCTGCCGTCAAGGACGACCTCCTCTCCGGCGTCAACCTCCTGATCCGCTCCCGCTCTTGCCGTGGGTGGCCGGTTCTCAAAAGCCCACTTCACTTTTACATCAACACTGTCCATGTTTTTTCGACCCAGGGAATCCGTAACAGTCAGGTGAAAAACAATTGTTTCCCCGCCTTCCTGCACATTGGGCGCAATGACCGTGGGCTGAGCCGCACCGGGATTGTTGATAACAGCCTTGGGACTCTGGTTGCCGGGATTATACTGCTTCCAGAGATAGGTCAGGGCGCCGGCGCCCGGATTCACCGAGCCGGAGCCGTCCAGGGTAAACGTCTGGTTTCCCTCGACCTCCTTGTCGGGACCGGCATGGGCCATGGGCGGAAGGCCGCAGTTGCCGCACTCATAGGAGCAGGGTACGGTTTCCAGGCCTGCCGCCATCCAGGCGTCCAGACCGCCGGTCAGATAATAAACCGAGGCAAAGCCCTGTTTGGCCAGGTATTCCGCTGCGGTCTGACCGAAAGTGTTTTTCTGGTCATAGATCAGGATGTCGCTGGCCTTATATGGTTCAAGGCCGATGTTTTTAAAATCGAGCGATTCAAAATTGCTCTCCCATGTGGCATTCAGGGCACACAGGATATGCTCCCGGTCATAATCCCGGGGATCGCTGGCATCCACAACAATCAGGCCGACCCGCTCATCCAGCATCTTCTTTGCTTCCGTGGGACTGACCGGTGTGACGCCCTGGGCCGGCGGAGGCGGAGGAGGGGTCCCCGACTGGCAGTACCCGGTGCTCGATGTGCTGAAATCGCTGGAGCCCGAAGCGTTGACGGCCTTGACCCAGTAATAGTAAATAGTCGGACAGGTAACAAGCATATCAAAATAACTTAGAGCCGTCGTTGTCCCAATTCTGGTTTTGGCGGCGGTGGCGGATGTGGACCGGTGGACTTCATAGGAAGTCGCGCCTGATGAGGCGTTCCATGTAATCCTGACCCGATCTGAATAGGTGCCTTTGGAGGCTTGAACGTTGGCAGGCGGGTTCAGGGTGGCGGGGGGCGGGGTTGTTCCTGTTGTGAAATATACCGTCAGGGTTTTGGCTCCCTCGACGTTTTTAAACGTGGTGGGATTGGTTCCTGTGGCAAAACCGGACTGAGCCGGTGTCAGGGTCCAGCGTTCAAATCGATAGCCTGATCCCGGAAGTGCCGTAGCAGTAACCGTGTAGTTGATATTAAAGCAGTCATATTGTTGAGAAGCCGCGGAGGCAATTTCAGTTTTCCCACCGCTTTCCAGTCTTACCGATCCGCTGTTTGCAGGGCTGATATTCACGACCAGCAATGGCCCACCTCAGGTATGGCCAACAGCCGCGGGCATTGCCAGAAACATGGCCAGCAGTCCCAGACCGATCATCATCAGAAAATTGAACCGGTGCTTTATGTTACACATGGGGTTCATCTGCAATTTGCGCCTCCTGTTTTTTTCTGTTTGATTATGCAATGTGATTTCTCTTTTCTTTGCCTCTTTTAAGCGCATCAAGGCGGCGTTGAGTCTTTTTGGGGCATAACCGATTAGAGCACACCTTTTGGGTTTGCCTGAACACTTGTTGATCCGTGCTTAAAAGATACGGTCACATAGTGGCAGTTGACTGTCAATTAAAAAATTTTCCAAATCCTTCAGTTTGCGCCCATAGACCGGATAAAACACCCTCCCCCTCCGCCGCCTCCGGCGGACTTGGCGACGGTGATCCGGATGGTATCGGTTGCAACAGCGCCGCTGTTATCCGTGACCGTTAACTTGAAAATCAGCGTGACGGTCTCCGTCACTTCCGGGGCTGTAAAGCTGGGTTTAACCCCGGCAGGATTGGAAAGCGTCACGGTCTTGCCGGTGGCGTCGGTCTGGGTCCAGGCATATGCCGCGATGGTCCCGTCCGGATCTGATGCGCCGGACCCGTCAAGGGTTACCTTTTCACCCGAAGAAACGCTGGTTTTATCTGCGGCCGCCACGGCCGTCGGGGGCTCGTTCGGCTTATTAACGGTAATTTCTACCGTATCCGTGTCAATGGCGCCGTCATTATCGGTAACCATCAGCGTGAAAACCAGCGTCACGGTTTTGGTGACTTCCGGGGCTGTAAAACTGGGTTTTACCCCGGCCGGATTGGAAAGCGTCACGGTCTTGCCGGTGGCGTCGGTCTGGGTCCAGACATAAGCGGCGATGGTCCCGTCCGCATCTGAGGAGCCGGACCCGTCAAGAGTGACTTTCTCACCCGACAACACGCCGGTTTTATCGGCGGCCGCCACGGCCGTGGGCGGGTCGTTGGTCGGCGATGAGGCTTGCACCATGATTCTCACCGTGTCGGTATCGGTCTTGCCGCCGTTATCCGTGACCGTAAGCATAAATTCCACCCATCCGCTGGAAGCCGGGGCCGTAAACGTCGGTTTGGCGGCTGTGGTGCTCGATAATGACGGGGTAAAGGTTCCTCCGGATCGGCTCCATTTATAGGACAAAGGTTCGCCTTCAGGATCATGAGAAGCGGACCCGTCCAAGGTCACCACACTCGCCGGTTCAACGGTCTGCTCCCCGCCGGCGTCGGCCCGGGGAGGATCATTGAACCAGAGGACCGTCACGTTGACGCTGTCTGTATGTTTCTGGCCGATATTATTGGTTATCGTGAGATGAAACATCAACTCGGCATTTCCGCTGGTCAGAAAAGGGGAAGTAAATGTCGCCCGGGCCTTGTCGTCATCGGTCAGCGTCACATTGGGCGATCCCTTAAACTGGGTCCAGGAATAGGTCAATACGCCGCCTTTCGGATCTTCCGACATGGAACCGTCCAGAGTGACCTTTACTCCTTCATTGACGATATTCTGATCCGTATCGGCATAGGCCATGGGCGCCAGGGATGTACAGATATCTTCGTCTTCGGCCGGCACATAGGTATCATATCCCGCGGCAATCCAGTCGTCCAACCCTGCGGTCATATAATACATGGAGGAATAACCCATTCCGGCAAGATAATCGGCGGCAGCCCTGCTCCTGGCGCCGCTCTGGTCATAGATTACAATAATATCTTTTTTATATGGATTCAAAAGATTGATACTGACGTCAAACTGCTGTCTTGCGGCGTTCCAGGGATAATTCCTGGCGCAAAGAATGTGACTGTTGTTAAAATCAGCCGCAGAACTGACGTCAAGCATCAACGGTCCCGGCTGGCTGTTCATCAGGTCTAATACCCCGTTCATGTCGATGGCTTGGGCCTTGAACGCAAACACCGCGGTCACGACTTTTTCCCCGTCCTTTACGGACACGGTAAGCGGATTGGCGGTGGAGGAAACACTGCCGGTCCACCGGTCAAAGCTGTATCCCGCCGCGGCATTGGGAACCGCGGTGAGAGTATAGTTTACGCTGCACGTGTACCTTGACGGATAGGTTGTCGGAGGAGGAGAAAACTGGGGAGAAGTGATGGTCCCCCCGCCTGCCGGGCTGACATTCACGGTCAGCGCAGGATTGCCTCACCCACCCTCCGCGGCTGCCGACACAGTCAGAATGATGGACGCAACCCCAATACAGATTAACGCAACCCAGCGCATTCGACCAATTCCATTTGATTTTACTTTCATTATTTTTCCTTGTTTAACATCGATTCTGATTGTCCCTGTCCAAGCGCCCGCCTTGCGCTTTTTTAAGGGATGGAAGTGTTTTCAAGTTGACTCATGATGCCACATTGTATTACATCGCGTCAAGAATTAAAAATTGATGGTTTCGCAATAAATCTTTTTGCGAAGGCTTCAAAATTAAGGCATAAAAACCGGAACGGATCAGGCCCTGCGATAATGGTATGCTGTATTGCCATCATCTTTAATGGAATCAATTGCAGATTGTCAAACGATAATCATAAAAAGAGATATATCCCATTATAATTATTTGCATATGGCACATTTCTCCTGCCACCATCTATTGACAGACATCTTTTTTTTTAGTAGGTATCTTTTTTCTTTTGAAACACTGGTTGCATAACAAACCCCGGTTATTGATTAATCATGACATCTCAATAAAATCGCATTGAAGGAGTAAGGAATGGCGCACACGGTTGAATCCGATCGGCAACACGCGAAAACAGATCCCATCGGCTCGGCAATGGTGGTCGGCGGCGGCATCGCCGGCATGCAATCCGCCATTGATCTGGCCAACTCCGGATATTACGTCTATCTTGTGGAGAAGACATCGGCCATCGGCGGCATCATGTCCCAGCTCGACAAGACCTTTCCCACCAACGACTGTGCCATGTGAGTCATCTCGCCCAAACTGGTCGAGGTCGGCCGGCACTTAAACATTGAACTGCTCACCACCACTGAATTGATCTCATTGGACGGCGAACCCGGCCGGTTTTCGGCCCGCATCCGCCAGGAACCCCGCTATATCGATACCGCCAAATGCACGTCCTGCGGGGAGTGCGCCAAGGTCTGCCCCATTGAAGTCTCCAATGAATACGACAAGTTTCTCTCCCTCCGGCGGGCCGCGTTTAAAAAATACGCCCAGGCCATTCCCGGGGCCTATGCCATCACCAAGCGGGGCACCGCGCCCTGCAAGGCTACCTGCCCGGCTCATGTGAGCATCCAGGGCTATATCGCCTTAATCAACCAGGGCAAATACAAGGAAGCCATCGAACTGTTCCGGGAAGATCATCCTTTTCCCGCGGTCTGCGGCCGGGTCTGTCACCATCCCTGCGAGGGGGAATGCACCCGGGGCGACTATGACGAACCCCTGGCCATCCGCGAACTTCACCGGTTCCTGGCAGACTGGGAGCGGGAGCAGGAGCAGGAAGATGCCCCGGCCGCGGAAACGGCCGCGGAAACCGCTGAAAAAACCGCGCCTGAAAAACGCGATGAAAAAATCGCGATCATCGGCGCGGGCCCGGCGGGCCTGACCGCCGCCGCCTATCTTGCCCGGCAGGGATATACGGTCACCATTTTCGAGAAACTGCCCGTGGCCGGCGGCATGATGGCCGTGGGCATTCCGGAATACCGGCTTCCCAGGGACATCCTGGCGGCCGAAATCAACCTCATCGAACAGATGGGCGTTGAAATCCGCACCAATGTCGCTTTCGGCAAAGACATCACCTTCGACAGCCTCAAAGCCGATGGATACGCGGCGGTGTTTCTGGCGGTCGGCCTGCACAACGGCCGGCGTCTGGGCGTGGAAAACGAGGACGCCGACGGCGTGCTCCAGGGGGTGGATTTCTTAAGGGACGCGGCCATGGGCAAGGAAGTGTCCATCGGCAAGGATGTTCTGGTCATCGGCGGCGGCAACGTGGCCGTGGACGTGGCCCTGACCGCCAAGCGCAAGGGCGCTCAAAACGTCACCATGGTCTGCCTGGAAAAACGCGACGAAATGCCCGCCTGGGAGCATGAAATCCGCGAAGCCCTGGAAAGCGACATCAAGATCGTCAACAGTTTCGGCCCCAAGTCCTTTTTCATTGATCAGAACAAGCGCTTTTCCGGCATTGAATTTAAAACCTGCACGGCCGTATTCGACGAAAACGGCCGGTTCAATCCCGCTTTTGATGAATCCGCCTGCCAGGCCTTTTTCGGCGACACCCTGATTATCGCCATCGGTCAGAGCACCAACACGGACGGCTTGAAGGAACAGGGCGTTCCCCTGACCCGGGGCGGCGGCATGGATGCCGACCCCGTGACCCTCCAGACCTCTCTGGGGTGGGTTTTTGCCGGCGGCGACGCCCTTTACGGCCCCAAATCCGTGGTGGACGCCGTGGCCTGCGGCAAGGAGGCCGCCGAGAGCATCCACCGGTTCATCAACAACATGGACCTGACCGAAGGCCGTCAAAAGGAATGGACCTTTGAAAAACCGGATGTCATCGGCGAGCCGCATAAAGACCGAACCACGGTAAGGTGCCTGGACCCGGCGGCACGGGAATGCAATTTCCTCGAAGTCTCCTATGGATACAACGAGACCGAAGCCAGAACCGAAGCCGAACGTTGTCTCAAGTGCGGCATCTGCTCCGAGTGCTACCAGTGCGTCAAGGCCTGCCTGGCCGGGGCCGTGGATCATAACCAGCATATGGTGGAACGCGATATCGAGGTGGGTTCCGTGGTTCTTTGTCCGGGCAACGATGTCTACGACCCGTCCGCCCTGGAGGATATCTATCATTACCGTTCCTGCGCCAATGTCATGACCAGCTCGGAATTCGAGCGGATCTTAAGCGCGTCGGGTCCCACCATGGGCCATCTGGTGCGCATGTCGGATCACAAGGAACCCAAGCGCATCGCCTGGCTCCAGTGCATCGGCTCCCGGGACACCAACCGGTGCGGCAACGCATATTGTTCGTCGGTCTGCTGCATGTACGCCATCAAGGAGGCCATGATCGCCAAGGATCACGCCGGCGGGGATCTGGAAACCGTGATCTTTAATATGGATATCCGGTCATTCGGCAAGGATTACGAAAAATATTACCTGCGGGCCAAGGAAAATTCCGGGGTACGCTTCGTCAAAGCCAGGATTCACACCATTGACATTATTCCGGAAACCGACAACCTCCTGCTCAGATACGTGGATGAAGCCGGCAACATGACCCATGAGGAATTCGACATGGTGGTGCTTTCCGTGGGCCTTCAGGTGCCGCCGTCCACCATGGAAACGGCCAAGCGTCTTAATATCACGCTCAATAAGCACCGTTTCGCCGACACGCACCCCTTTACGCCGGTCAACACGTCCCGGCCAGGGGTGTTTGCCTGCGGCATTTTCCAGGGACCCAAGGACATCCCCTCATCGGTCACCGAAGCCAGCGCCGCGGCCTGCGCGGCCGGGGCCCATCTGGCCGCGGCACGGGGCACCCTGCTTAAGACCGTGGAACGGCCCGCTGAAATTTCCCTGGAAGGCGAGGAACCCCGGGTGGGGGTATTTGTGTGTGACTGCGGCATCAATATTGCCGGTGTGGTGGATGTCCCAAGCATTAAAGAATACGCCGCCACCCTGCCCTATGTGGTCTATTCGGGAGAAAATCTCTTCACGTGCAGCCAGGACGCCCAGGAACTGATGAAAGAGATCATTAAGGAACACCGGATCAACCGGGTGGTGGTCTCCTCATGTACGCCCAAAACCCATGAGGCCATCTTCATGGATACTTTAGAGTCCGTGGGCCTCAATAAATATCTTTTTGAGATGGCCAATATCCGCAACCAGGATTCCTGGGTTCATTCGGACGCGCCGGAGATGGCCACGGAAAAAGCCCGGGAACTGGTGCGCATGTCCGTGGCCCGGGCCGCGTCCCTGCGGCCCCTGCATGAACGACGGATTCCGGTGACCAAGCGGGCTCTGATCGTGGGCGGCGGCATTGCCGGCATGACCGCGGCTTTGGGGATTGCGGACCAGGGTTTTTCCGCGGTGCTTGTTGAAAAGGAAGAAACGTTGGGCGGGCTGGGCAACCGATTGACCCATACCATCGAGGGAATGGATATCCGGGCCCATGTGGCGGACCTGATTGGAAAAGTCACGGCCCATCCGAATATCGATGTCCTGACCCAGTCGGTAATCGTTGATTTTTCCGGTTTTAAAGGCAATTTCAAAACCGAAGTGCTGGTGGGGGAAAGCATGGCCAGCCGCAAGATCGAGCACGGCGTGGTGATCATGGCCACCGGCGCCGGAGAATACCGGCCCACAGAATATCTCTACGGCGAAAATCCCAACGTCGTCACTCAGTTGGAGCTGTCCGAAAAACTCGAAGACAAGCAATACGCCGCGGGGCTGGAACAGGTCGTCATGATTCAGTGCGTGGGGTCGCGAAACGAATCCAACCCCAACTGCTCGCGCATCTGCTGCCAGAGCGCCGTTAAGAACGCCATTCACATCAAACGCGACAATCCCGAAGCCCGGGTGTTCATCCTTTATCGCGACATCCGGACCTACGGACTGATGGAAGATTATTACACCGAAGCCCGGCGCCTGGGCGTCATGTTCTTCCGGTTCGACCCGGAAGACGCGCCCGTGGCGGCCCCGTCCGGAGATCTGGTGAACGTGACCTTTACGGACCATATTCTGGGCCGGAAAATCAGCGTGGATGCCGGGCTCCTGGTCTTAAGCGCCGGCATGGTCGCCGAAGACACCGAGGAGTTGGCCCATATCATGAAAACCAACCGGAACCCGGAAAACTATTTCATCGAAGCCCACGTAAAACTCCGACCCGTTGAGATGGGAACCGAGGGATTTTACCTGTGCGGCACGGCCCATGCTCCCAAACTCGTGACTGAATCCATCGCCCAGGCCATGGCCGCAGCCTCCCGGGCCACCACCATGCTGGCCCAGCCGTACCTGACCCTGTCGGCCGTTGTGGCCCGGGTGGATCAGGATCTGTGCGCCTCCTGCCTGATCTGCGTGAGATCCTGTCCGTTTGGCGTTCCCCGGATCAACGCGGAGGGCGTGAGTGAAATCGACGACGCCCTGTGCCAGGGATGCGGGGCCTGCGCCGCCGAATGCCCGGCCAAGGCGATTCAACTCAACTGGTATGAAGACGATCAAATCATAAGCAAGGTGGATGCCTTGCTGGAAGGAGCCCAATGACCACCGATTTCCAGCCGACTATTCTGGCGTTCTGCTGCAATTACTGAGGGTACTCCGCCGCGGACCTGGCAGGTTCCATGCGACTGAATTACCCCACCAGCATTAAGATCATCCGGGTCCCCTGCACCGGCAAGGTGGACGTGGTCCACATGCTGCGGGCCTTTGAAAAAGGAGCCGACGGCGTCTATGTCGTGGGCTGCCTGGAGGGGACATGCTATTTTAAGAGTGGAAATTTCCGTGCCCGCAAGCGGGTGGAGCAGGCAAAAAAAATATTAGATGTCATCGGCGTGGGCGGGGACCGGGTCTGGATGTATAACCTTTCTTCCAGCGACGCCCCCCTGTTCGTCAAATACGCCGTAGAAATGCATGACCGGATCACGGCCCTGGGGCCAAATCCGGTGAAACAAAAAACCAAGGCCGCGGCGTAATCACGAGGCTTAAAAAGAATATCAACCATAACAGGAAAGGGCAAAGACGATGATTGTTGCCGATAGAAAACCGATTGAAGAAATCATCGAGCAGGTCAAGGACAGCAAAAAGGTCCTCGTGCTGGGATGCAATGAGTGCGTCACCGTGTGCGAGGCCGGCGGCAAAAAAGAAGTCGCCGTGCTGGCATCGGCCCTGCGCATGTATTTCGCCAATCAGGGCCGGAAAGTCGACGTCGATGAAATCACGCTGGAACGCCAGTGTGACAATGAGTACCTTGAAGAAATCCGAAATGTTGCCGATCAATACGACGCGATCATCTCCCTGGCATGCGGCGTGGGGGTTCAGTTCACGGCGGAAAAGTATCACTCCATCCCGATTTTTCCGGGTGTAAATACCTGTTTCCTGGGGGTCACGGAGAAACGGGGCCTCTGGACCGAACGGTGTCAGGCCTGCGGTAAATGCATCCTGGCCTACACCGGCGGCATCTGCCCGGTGGCCAGATGCGCCAAGCGCCTGCTCAACGGCCCGTGCGGCGGTTCTTCAAAGGGCAAGTGCGAAATCAACAAGGAACTCGACTGCGCCTGGCAGTTGATCATCGACCGGCTCAAGGCCATCGACCGCATGGATCTTTATGACTGCGTATTTCCGATCAAGGACTGGTCCACCGACCGCGCCGGCGGACCCCGAAAAGTGGTGAGGGAGGATGTGCAGATATGAGCGTGAAAACACCAAGCAAACTTGAAAAAATCTTTTCCCTGGGACATATCGCCGTTACCTCCGAATGCGGGCCGCCCCGGGGTTCCGACCCGGAGGCAGTCAAGGAAAAAGGGGCGCTGATCCGGAACCATGTGGATGCGGTGAACGTCACCGACAACCAGACTTCCGTGGTCCGCCTGTGCAGCCTGGCGGCGTGCATCCATCTCAAACTCATAGGCATCGAGCCCATCCTCCAGATGGTCAGCCGGGACCGGAACCGGATCGCCATCCAGAGCGACATTCTCGGGGCCGCTTCGTTCGGCATCAACACCATGTTGTGTCTGTCCGGGGATCACCAGAGTTTCGGGGACAACCCCAAGGGCCAGAACGTTCATGATCTTGATTCCATGCAGATGCTCCAGACGGTCCGTCTGATGAGGGATGAAGGGAAGTTTCTGGGCGGCGACGACATCAAGACCCCGCCGTCGATTTTCGTGGGCGCGGCCGCCAACCCCTTTGCCGACCCCTTTGAAATAAGGGTCCCGCGCCTGGCTAAAAAAATCGCAGCCGGCGCTGAATTCATCCAGACCCAGTGCATCTATAATCTGAATAAATTTGAAAAATGGATGGAACTGGTCAGAGACAAGGGGCTTGATGAAAAAGTCCATATCATGGCGGGCGTCACGCCGCTCAAATCCGCAGGTATGGCCAAATACATGAAAAACCGGGTCCCCGGCATGGACGTGCCCGACGACGTGGTGGATCGCATGGCCAAAACGCCCAAGGACAAACAGGCCGAGGAAGGAATCAACATCTGCGTGGAAACCATCCAGCGCTTAAAGGAAGTCAAGGGCGTTCACGGCTTTCACATCATGGCCATTGAATGGGAAGAAAGGGTCCCGGAAATCGTCGAGCGCGCCGGCCTCTATCCCCGGCCTGATATCGCCTGATCGTCTCTTTTGGCATTTACTGAAACATCATAATGCCGCCGCATGCCGCACGCATGGCATGCCGGCGGCATTTTTTGTTTGCACGGGCAAATCAGGTACGGCCCCTTTTTATGTTGCATGAAAAAAGCATCAACGCTATCAGATAAAATCAATGGCCCTCAAACAACAACATAACCTATTCGACCGTCTCTATGAGACGGGCTGGCGACTTTCCATTCCCCTTTTGCGCCTGAGTTCCCGGCTGCAAGACGGTTTTGAAAACCGGCGGCGTCCCGACAACCTGCCTGCCGCCGACATCTGGATTCAGGCCGCATCCGCTGGCGAGGCCTATCTGGCCTGTTCCCTGCTGGCAAACCTCAAGCCGCCGCGCCCCATTAATGTGCTGATCACTTCCAATACCCGGCAGGGTCTTGATATTATAGACCACTATATCCGGGATGAAATGTCGGAAACTTTCAACATCACGGCGGCGTCTGCATTTTTCCCCTTTGACCGGCCGACCTTTATGACCACCGCGGTACGGCGGATCAGGCCAAAAGTCATGATCCTGCTGGAAACCGAAATCTGGCCCGGGCTGTTATCGGCCCTGAAAAAAAGTCATACCCGCATTCTTATCATCAACGGCCGCCTTTCCGCGTCCAGCGTCCGGGGCTACCGGCTTCTCAAAAACCTCTGGCGCCAACGGCGCCCGGATCTTGTTCTGGCCGTCTCTCCGGCCGATGCCCGGCGCTTTTGCCGAATTTTCGGCCGCGATGGGGTTGGCGTGATGCCCAACATCAAGTTCGACCGGCTGCAGGTCGCAACGGAGGCCGCGGATAACCCCCTCAGGTCGCTGCTCCCCGAAACCGCGCCATTTTTAGTGCTGGGTTCCATAAGGCAGGAAGAGGAAAATTCCGTAGAGAACATCATCCGCGAAATCTATCGCACGGCGCCGCAAACCGTGACCGGTCTTTTCCCCCGGCACATGCACCGGATCAATCACTGGGCCGCAACCCTGGATCGCATGAACGTGCAATGGATGCTGCGCTCGGATATGGCCGTCCGGCCGATTTCGCCGGGAACGCTGATTTTATGGGACACCTTCGGTGAACTGAACCGGGCATACGACCTGGCCCGGGCGGTTTTTGTCGGCGGGAGCCTTGCGCCCCTGGGGGGCCAGAACTTCCTGGAGCCCCTGGTATGCGGCGTCAGACCGGTCATCGGCCCTTACTGGGAGCATTTCGCCTGGGTGGGCGAAGATATCA
>QZJS01000022.1 GCA_003597945.1 Desulfobacteraceae bacterium
GTTTCCAAAAATCATGCGACGCTGATATTTAATGACGACAAGGTGGTCATCAAAGACAACAACAGCGCCAACGGCGTGTTGCTCAAGGGTAAAAAAATCATCGAGCATACGTTTACCGGCGAATTTGAATTCGAAATCAAGCCCTTTATCATCCGATCAGCAGGCGCCGATGCCGGCATTGCGGTCCAGGCCGAAAAGAGCAGATACGGATTTTCACAACTAAAGATCACCAACATCAAAGCCAGTGTTTTTGGGCTTGTCGTCTTTGTCATGCTGTGCACGCTCCTGATCGGCTATCTCCCCCTTAAACAGCAGGTAAGCGCCATCCACCGCCGGGAAGTTCTAAAAACCGGCATTGTTCTCAGCCGGTATCTGGCGGAAATGAACCGGCCGGCACTGACCGCGGAACAGTTCGGCCAGACCCGCATTTCTCCCGTTGAAAAAGAAGACGGCGTGATCTATGCGTTTATGGTAGACGCCCATGGCAGAATCATCGCTCCCCCGGAGAAACAAGGGGATTTTTTCAACTGGAAAGGCCTGACCACTGCCCTTGAGGGGGGGCAGCTTGTCATAGACGATGGCCCCCGGGCCGAAAAGATCATATTTTATCCCATAACCCAGGGAGGCCGGACCCTGGGCGCCGCCATTATCGGATTTGCCCATTCCCGCGTGGCGGAAAAAACGGTCCCCGGTTTCGGCGCCATTGGATTTCTTCTCCTGTTTGTACTCCTGTGCATCGGCATGGGAATCGCCTACGCGCTGGTCAACGGGTTTCTGACCCCCCTCAGGCAACTCCATGAGGAAATGGAAATCGCCATCAAGGAGGGAAGCGGGCGGCTGAATTTTGAGGGGCCGTATCCGGAAATCGACAACATCAAACGCACCTTTGAACGTCTGCTCATGAGAAAGGCGACCGCGCCTTCCACGATGGAGACAAAGCCGCTGATGCAATCCGCGAACGAGCCCCCTTCTCCCCCTTTGCCATCGCTGGGCGCACGCCCCCAAAAACAGGATACGCCCCTGCCGACGCCCGTTTCGAAAACATCCATTTCGGATCGGCTTTGCGGTCTCAAGACTCCCTGGTGCATCATTGACCGGGCAAATTATACCCTGCGCAGTTCTTCAGACGATTTCGCGGGGTCATTCGGTGTGGCCGGCTGCAAAAACGGCATGCACGTTATTGAAGCCTTTGACACGGATATGATTCAGATGGTATCCCAGCTTATAGATGCTTCGACAGAAGAAGAAATCACAATCGATCATTCCGACGGGCATCATCTGCTGCGACGCCTTTGCGATCCAGCGGATCCGGATCATATCGCCCTGATTTTAGAGGATAAGACCTGATGAAAACCGCGAACCCGGGTGACCCATCAAGCCCTGTACCCGGCAAACTGATCGCTTTAGACGGCCCGGATCGGGGAAAAATTTTTGAACTGGAAGCCGGCAGACAATACGTCGCCGGCCGGTCCGAGGAGTGCGGTATCCGCATTGACGCATCCGACAAAACCGTATCCCGCAAGCACGCCCTGCTCACCCTTAGCGGAAACACCTTAACTATTGAAAATCTGAGCCAGACCAACCCGGTCCAGGTCAAAGGAAAGGCGGTTTCCCGCACCACGCTTAAACACAAGGGACAGTTCCAGATCGGCGCCGGCCTTTTCACTTTTGAAGCATCCGGCCGGCCGGATTCGGGAAAAGTCGGAAAATCAGCCTCCGTAAACCTGAAAATCGTGATTCCGGCCGTCGTGCTCCTGGTGGGGATGGTCTTTTTCCTGATCATTGGTAGAGGCGAAAAAGACACGCTTGGTACCGGCGATGCGGATATCACCCGTCCGGCAGACATTCAAACCGACGCCCCGACGGCCATAGATCGTCCGGCAGACATGCTTCCCAAGGTTACCGGCATCCCTGTTTCAGATGTGGAAAAAGAAAAAGTCGAAGAACATTTCCGTCAGGGCATGTTTTTTTACGATACGGGCAATCTTGTGCGGGCCATTGAGGAATGGAGCCGGGTCATCGCCATCTGGCCGGATCACCGGGAAGCCCAGACATGGTATCTCCGGGCGGAGAAAGAACTCGACGACAAGGTGCGGGAGCATTATCAAAACGCCATGATGCATTACAAATATATGCGTTACCAGGATGCGGCTCGCGAATTCGGCATTGTTGTGGAACTGTCCCGGAACAAATCAAGCGACCACTACATCAACGCTCTGCGTTATCTTAACGAACTGCGGGGAAAATAGGCAGATGCTTAACATCAAAGTTTTTGAAAACGCCCAGAGCTTTTTTGAAAAACAATTTTCCGCCGGCGGCACCATCAGAATCGGCCGGGCGCCCCATTGCGACCTGGTGCTCGACAGCAAGCGGGTATCCCGGGAGCACGGCCGGATTTATCACGCCGACGGCGCCTGGCATGTCGAAGATTTAAAAAGCCAGAACGGCATCCGTTTGAACGGGACGAAAGTCGCAACGGAAAAACTGCAACACGGCGATGTGATCCAGATCGGTGATTACCGGCTGGAAATCACCCTTTCCGAGGCAGTGACTCCCACTGTCCCTCCGGTCACGCCGCCAGCAGATGACGATCGTACGGTGCTGCTCGGCGCACCGCCGGAATCGGATAAAACCGTCGTCCGGGAGGGCTTTCCTTCACCTGGGCCGGCAGCGGGAGGTCTGACCGGCAGGATCGCGGCTTTTCCGACAAAAATAAAAATCCTGGGGGGGGTTCTGGCGGTGCTGGTTCTGCTGATGCTTGTCGTGATCATGCTGCCGTCATCGGAAAAAGCGTCGGATCCCGAAGACACCATTGTCGCGGCTGAGCAGGAAAAGACCGAAACCATGATGGACGCCGAAGCCCGGCACCAGCTCAATATTTATCTCCAAAGCGGCCGGGAACAGTTTGACGCCGGCAATTACACCGAGGCTCTGGTGCGCTTTCAGGCCGCGCTTAACATTGATCCCCAAAACGCTGAAGCGATTGAATCCCTGCGCCTGAGCCGGGAAAAAATGAGGGAAATGGAAGAACTTCGGCGCATAGCCGCGGAAGAACAACAACAGCGCATGACCCGGGTCAATGCCATTGTTTCCCAGGCCCGTGATGCGTCAGGCCGCGCTGAATACACAAACGCCCTGGAAATGCTGGCCGAGGCCGAATTCCTGGCGCCCGGCGACGCGTCTGTCGCGTCACTGAAAACCGAAATTGAAACCGCCTTAAAAGACGAAAAAGTTCGCAAAGCGGACGCTCTGGACCGGCAGCAGGAGAACCTCGCCCGGCTGAAACAGCATTTTGACGCAGGCCAACAATACCACGACCAGGGCAAGTATTTCGACGCCCTCCAGGAATGGAGTCAGGTGCTGGCCTTAAACATGGACACGCCGGAGTCCGCCCATGTCCGGCATGCCATCGTGCATCTGAAAAAACTGCTGGAAGATGAAGTCACCAAGGACTATGATAAAGGGAAAAAATTTTTACAAAACAAGGATTACACCCAAGCCATGCGGCACCTGAAAAAGGTGACCATGGTGAATCCCGATTACGCGGATGCGGGCCGACTGCTGGTTGAAGCAACCCGGGAAGTCGAGGCCGGGGCCCGTCAGGCGTTCCAGGAAGGCCTGGTCTACGAAGGGATCGGCCAGCGGGAAAAAGCGGCTGAAAAATGGCGTGAAGTGCTGCGCGTCATGCCGGATGAAAGCAACGTCTATTATCAGCGGGCCATGGACAAACTCAAGTAGGATAAGAAACCGGATCATCATGGACGAAAACAAAACACGCATCCAGAATGTGTTAGGCGATAAATACGAAATCCGGGACTTAATCCAGGCCGGCGGCATGGGGCAGATTTTTTTAGGTGTCCACAAGGCCCTGGATAAAAAAGTGGCCATCAAGATCATCCATCAGGAACTGGTCAAAAACGAACATTTCAAATCCCGGTTTTACCGGGAGGCCAAGCTTTCGGCCAGTCTTGATCACTCCGGCATCATCGACATCTATGATTTCGGCTCCAGCGATGATTTCGACTATATCATCATGCCCTTTATCGAAGGTGAAACCCTTGAAGCCCGGATAAAAAAGCAGGGCCCCATGGATCCGGCCGAAGCCGTCAACATGATGATCGAAATCGCCGATGCCCTGCACTATGCCCATTCCCGTAATGTCATCCATAGAGACATCAAACCTTCCAACATCATGATCGATCATCAGGGAAAAATCATCCTCGCCGACTTCGGCATTTCCAAGATGATGGGCGACAGCGACCTGACCGCGCCGAACACGGTGCTGGGCTCTCCCAAATACATGAGCCCGGAACAGATCAAGGGCCAGTCCGTGGATGCCCGCAGCGACCTTTACAGCCTGGGCCTTGTATTTTATGAGATGCTCACCGGCGTTCATCCGTTTACCGGCAGGGATACGAGCGCCATCTATTATGCCCAGGCCCACGAAATTCCGCCCCGGCCCGAGACATCACGGCCTGAAATCCCAAAAGATTTGAGCAGCATCATCATGAAGCTGCTGGCAAAATCAGCGGATAAGCGATATGCCGACGGCAATGACCTGCTGCGGGATCTGCGGGATTACCAACAGGGCAAACCCCTTACTGCCGCCGGAGCAGAAGACGCCACCGTGCTGGGGGCCGCGCGGAAAGACGAAAATGCAACCATTGTCGACGCCACCCTTGTGGATGCAACTATTGTTGATGCAACAAGGGTTGACGCAAACCTCGCCCATGCGCCCAAACCTGATACGGACACATTGGGGCCGGTTCCCAAGACCGCTGACGTTAAATCATCGGCGCCGGAAGGCACGCAGATCTCGACGCCCGCATCCCCGGGGGTCTCCTTTTTCAAACAACACGTCAAATCCCTGGCCCTGGCCGGAATCGCTTTCTTCCTGGTCATTTTTTTTCTCGTTCTTTTGTTTTCCGGGCCTTCCGATCCGGAAAAAATCGCCCGGACCGACGCGGAGCCTGGGACTTCATCCATCGAAGATACACCTATCGCTCCCGGCATCCCCTCCCGTGACGCACACACGGACCGCCTTGCCGTCACGGATACCAACGTCGCGGAACTCTCCACATCCCCGGCCGCAACGATACCTGACGATGTTTCCTCGCTTGCGCCATCTTCTGCATCATTTCTCGAAGCACTGGGGGCGGTGGGAAAGGGCAAGGCAGCGGCTGATTTTTCCCTCTGGACGGACCGACAGACCTATCGCATCGGGGAGACCATCCGCTTCCAGTTTGAGGCCGGGCGGCCCTGTTACGCTCTGATTCTGGGGTATACCACCAAAGGCGAGCTGGTGCAGATTTTTCCCAATCATTACAGTTCGGGCCAATTCATCCAGCCCGGCCGCACCTATTCCATACCCGACGAAAAAATGGATTTTGATCTTCAGGTCTACGGCCCCGTTGGCCAGGAAACCGTCATCGCCCTGATATCCGATCAGCCCTTTCAGGTGTTTTCCATGTCCTTTTCCGAAAGCAATCCGTTTCTGTCCATGGGGGAAAAAGATGCAAACGCATCGCAGTTACTCAATAATATCGATGCCATCAGCGCTCGCGATATTGCGCAGCAGCGCATGACATTTACCATTACCAACTGATTCGGCCGGCATCTGCGCGTCCGGCATCAGCAAAGGCCTGCTTGAAAAGTGAAAATACAGGAGGTGTTTTATGAAAAAACATTTTTTGCGGATCGGCGTGTGCTGTCTGTGTTTTTTTGTTTTCGGCCTGCCCGATACGGTATGCGGCGCCCCCACGAAAGTGCTGATCAATATTGTCGAGGAACAGGGCGATACGTCCAGCGCGGCCATGATCAAGAGCAGTGAAATGCTCATTGCCAGGGAACTGCTCAAGCATAATTTAGAGGTAATGACATCCGACGACATCGCTCCCCGGGAAGGACTTTCCGAAAAGGATGTCAAATCCGCCAGGGCCGGCTCCATGACGGAATTGAGGAAAGCCGCGGCTTTCAACGGAGCCGCGTTCATTTTAAGCGCCAAGGCAAGAACCGTGGTCAGCGAAGAAGATGTGCTGAATATGAAAATGAACAAAGCGGTCACCTCTTTCAGCTACCGCATTGTCGGCACCGCCGGCGGCAGCGCCGTTGACATGGACAGCCTGTCCTTTTCTTCCGCCAGCCGTTCTCCCGAAGACGCCGCCCATGGGACTTACCAGAAACTGTCGGCCGATATCGCCCAGCGGGTCAAGGATAAACTGCCGGCCCAACTGTCCGCTCAGGAGTCAAAAAAACTGGCCGGTTACAGGGCTTCCGTGACGCCCAAGCCGCCGCCCAAACCCAAGGAACCGCCGGCGCCCGCCGCGACTCCCGCTTCGCCGGCGCCGCCGGCCATGACCGTGGCCCAGGCCCCGACCGGAGACAACGCCGAGACAACGACCGCGCCCAAAGCCGGGGACGGCCCGGAAATCGTGATTCTCAACCCGCCGCCCACCCGGGGCTTCATGCCGGTTTCCCGGGTCAAGGAATTAAAAATCGAGGGCATGGCCATGGACCCATCAGGGATCGCCGAAGTCCGCATCAACGGGGAAAAAGTCGGCCATGACTCCCAGGGACGCTTTGAACATCCCGTAGCGCTTCGGCCCGGAGAAAACCGCTTCCTGGTCATGGCGGTCAACACCGCCGGGCGCATGGTATCCAAGGAAGTGGCCGTTGACCGGGACAAGGACGCGGACCCGCCGGATGTCGTGCTGCTTCGGCCCTCGGTTACAAGAGGGTTCCAGGTGGCCCTCAAGCCCGATGTCAAAAAAACCATCGTGGAAGGCATTGTAAAGGATGACAGCGATTTGCTCTTTCTGCGGGTTAACAACGCGGATGTCGCCGTATCCGATACCGGCCATTTTCAGCATGAACTGGCCGTCACCGACGCCACCCGGACCATCTCCATTGAAGCCGCCGACATTTATGGCAATATCACCCGAAAATCTTTGGAAGTTGCCCGGGGCGACGATGCCTGGGTGGAAACGCCAACCGGCCCGGGCCAGACACCCGGGGGGCCGACGGTCAAACCCGTTCTCTGGGGCCTGGCCATCGGCGTTTCAAAATACAGCAGCTCGGCCATTGATCTCCGATACGCGGACCAAGATGCCATGAAGCTGGAAAAATTTTTCACGGCCCAGGCCGGCAAATCCTTTTCCGAGGTTCATTTTAAAACACTGATAAACGAACAAGTCACCCGCAACAGCATCATCGAGGGAATCACCCGGCATTTGGGCATGGCCGCGCCCGACGATATCATCTTTTTGTTCGTGGCCGGCCACGGCATCAAGCACCGCCAGTCCGGCTCCTATTATTTCATGCCCTCGGACGCGGATTTCGACACAGTTTTAGCCAAGGGCCTGCGCATGAGCGATTTCGAGGAATCCATTAAAATCCTGTCCAACAATGTCCATAAAATCATCGTGGCCATGGATACCTGCCATTCCGGCGCGCTGGAAGTGGGCATGCGCAGCGGCGGCGGGGCCAGCGAGGATCTGGCCGCGGCCATCAACGAGGCTTCCGGCCTTTATATCCTGTCGGCCTCCAAGGCCGGAGAGGTTTCCATGGAATCCGACCAGTTCAAGCTGGACCCGAAATTTCCCGGACACGGGGCTTTCACCTTTGCCCTGGTGGAAGCCATGCGCGGAGATGCGGATTATGACAAAGACGGCTATGTTTCCGTCAATGAAATGTTCCAGTTTGTGGCCCGGCAGGTTCCCCGGATCACCAAGGGGCAGCAGCACCCCTATTTCCGGATGCAGGGAACGGATCTGCCCTTAGTCGGCATTCAGTGACGGTTTCGATTGCGACAAGCATGATAAGCATGTAAAAAAGGATCATCTGATATCTGATCCGGCCTGGGCCGGATGAAATCCATTGTAACGCAACCATCAAAGATAAAAGGGTTATTTTCATGAAAGTCAGTTGCCATCACCGCTATCATATGGGTATTCTTTTACTGTTGATTTCGGCCATCGCCTTGTCCGGATGTTTGATCAACACCAAAAGCACCCGGCCGGACGACATGGCCGGAACAACCGAATCCCAGGCCCCGGCCATTGACTGGACCCGGATTCCGCCCCCGCCCGCCACCCGCGACCTGATCGCCGTGGCCGGATTTGAAAACAAAAGCACCTATTCCGCGGATCGGCTCTGGGATACCTCGTCTAAATTTCTCTCCACCCACCTGCTGCGTACCGGCTATTTCCGGGTGGTGGAATGGGAGGAAATGAAGCGCCTGTTCGACTGGGATACCTTAAGCCAGGCCGATATCGTCAAGAGTCCGGAAAACATGAAAAAAGCCCAGCGGATCCTGCTGTGCGAGCATTTTATTTCCGGCGCCGTCACGCGGTTTAATGTCAATACCACGGCCCAGACCAGCGCCATGTCCAAGGGAAAAGTGATTGATACCACCGTCCGGGTGGACCTGCTGCTCCAGAACGCCCAGACCGGCGAATACCTGGCCACCGGAAAAGGCGAGCATACCATCCGGCAGACGTTTTCCAGCGGCCAGGTGGGCTCCTGGGACAGCAGCGCCGGCGACGATGCCCTGGACGCGGCCATCGGCAAGGCACTGTTCGAGCTGATTTCCACCTACGCGGGCACCAGCAGGCAACCCCGTGCGCCCCTTAAGCAGGACGGCAGCGGGGTCCGGTTGAACTGATTTTTTAAAACGCCATAAATTTTTCATCGTGTTGTAATATGTTTGCGTGTATTTTTATGATTTATGCCTCACCCAGGATTGATGAGGCCGTAAAAGGATTTTTTGCGACATTGTCGGGATTGAATAATGAATAGACGAATAACCGATGCAATGATTACAGGATGCGCGGCCTTTTTTATCATAACCCTGACCGCCCTGTCTCTTTACGCCCAGGAAAAACAGGATGAGGAATTCTGGGAGATCCATCCCGCCTTTGACAGCTATCACCCGAACGTGATCGCCGTGCTGCCCATGGATAATCTCACCCTGGAACCCGAAATGGAGACCCACCTTTACAACAGCGTCTACGAACAGCTCCAGGCCAAGGGATATCGACGAATCTCCGTTGATCGCGTTCAGCAGGTCATGCGCGACATGGGGATCCAGACCGCCGGTCAGCTTCAGGGCATCAGCCGCGAGCGCCTGTGCGCCACGTTAAACACCGATGCCGTGTTTTACGGCCAGGTGGATCAGTCCGCATCCATTCACGAAGGTGTATATGACGCCATTGTGGTCTCCTGCTCCCTGCGGCTTATCGATTGCAAAACCGGCGCCGTGCTATGGCGCAGCGAACAGTGGCGAACGGCGCACCGCCAGTGGCAGATCGATCCGTTTAACGCATTGATCAATCTGGCGGCTCACGCTTCTGCTTCCCGCAAAGACAGGATCGCCTGGCTGGTCCAGGAAATGCTGAAAACCATTCCCGCGGGAAAGGTCCATATTGAATTGGACAACCTTTTGAAACAGGCAACGGAAATTACCATTCCGGCGGAATAAACATATTATTGAAAACGTATTTCAGCGATAACCGTTTTTTAAATTTCATTGGAGATCTGTCATATGTGTAAAAAAATGCTAAAAAATCTTATTTATAATCTTAATCGGTCCACTAAAAGAGTTTCTTTTTCGTTTGCTATTATGCTTGGACTTTCAATGATCATTCAGGCAACAGGAGCCGGAACGTTGCGGGCCGCCGACACCGCCATGAAACATACGCCACCCGACTATTTTGTTTCCGAGCACCGCATGCAGCTTGATGTGGATGTGCGGGATCCCGGCGGGATCAACCTGGTGCGGCTCTATTTCAAGGCCGCCGGCGAAGCGGATCTGGTTTTTGTTCCCATGAGCCCGGCAGGTTCAAACAAATACGCCGGTATTCTGCCTGCGCCTTCGGCCACTACCGCCCAGATCGAATATCTCTTCCTGGCGGTCAACGCGGCAAACCAGGTGGTGCGCAGCCAGACCTTCTACATTTATAAAGATGACGCCCAAAAGAAACCGGCCTGGCAGGATATCCCCAAAGACGGGGAAATCCGGGTCAGCATGGAACTCGATAAAGCCCCCACGGAGCTCCGGGGTTTCAGCGACAATGTCGCCATCGACGTGGTGGAATCCGGAGTCCGGTTCGGTGTGGTAGCCCTGCTCTATGACGCTTCCCAGACCGGAAGCGGCGCGGGCCTGAGCGGATCGGCCGCATCCGCCACGTCAGCCGGTTCGATTACGGCGGAAACCGCCGGCTTCAGCACCACCACCATGATTGTCGCCGGCGTGGTGGGCGCGGCCGCGGTGGGCGGCGGCATTGCCGCGGCCGGCGGCAGCTCCGGCGGCGGCGGAAAAAGCGCCGCTGAGGAGCTGACATCCACTACTATTCTGGGCAGCTGGAAATTTTCAGGAAATCGAAGAGATGGCGTTCGTCGAAGCGGAACCATCGACTTTAATGAAAACGGGACGCATACGTATACGGTTAAAGATGCCGATGGTCAGTCCGATGGCAGCGGCAGCGGAAACTGGAGCCTTTCGGGAACCACGTTAACGATCACTTTCCAGACGATTTCAACATGGAACGGGACGGTTTCCGGAGATTCCAAAAAATTTACCATAGATACCACCACCGGAACCAATCACGGGGTTTATACATTTACCCGTTAAGCACTCCGGGTGTTGCATAAATCCACAGGATAACGATTTCAGAATCTGAGGAGAGAGTAAAATGAAAACCTTCTTTTTAAAATCGGATACATTTAGCCGCGCTGCCGGGCAAGGAATCAAATTATTCTTCATTACCGGATTGTTTGCCCTGATGCTGTTCTCGCCATATCTGGCATCAAAAGTTACTGCCGCCGACACCGCCATGAAACACACACCGCCGGACTATTTTGTTTCCGAGCATCGCATGCAGCTGGATGTGGATGTGCGGGATCCCGGCGGGATCAACCTGGTGCGGCTCTATTTTAAGGCCGCCGGCGAAGCGGATCTGGTTTTTGTTCCCATGAACCCGGCGGGGGCGAATAAATACGCCGGCATTCTGCCCGCGCCATCGGCCACCACCGACCAGATCGAATATCTCTTTCTGGCCGTAAACGGCGCCAACCAGGTGGTGCGCACCCAGAGCTTTTACATTTACAAGGACAACACCCAGGAGACACCGGCCTGGCAGGATATTCCCAGGGAAGGGGAAATCCGGGTCAGCATGGAACTGGATGCGGCGCCCAAGGAGCTCCGGGGCTTCAGCGATAATGTGACCATCGACGTGGTGGAATCCGGGGTCCGGTTCGGCGTGGTGGCCCTGCTCTATGACGCTTCCCAGAGCAAAGGTGGCGGCGCGGGGGCAGGCGGAGAGACCGCGACAGCGACTTCGGCTGAGGCCGGTATGACCGGCACAGCAGCAGCGGCAACCTCGGCTGAAGCAGCAGGATTGACCGGCGCGGCAGCAGCCGCTACATCGGCCGGGACCATCACCGCCGGGACCATCGGCTTCAGCACCACCACACTTGTGGTTGCCGGCGTGGTGGGCGCAGCCGCGGTCGGCGGCGGCGTTGCCGCGGCCAGCAGCGGTTCCAGCGGTGGCGGCGGATCAAGCAAGCCCGATCCGGACGCACCGACCCTGACGGTTTCCCAAAGGAACATTGCCGCCTGCGTGATAGATTACAACGCCATCCAGGATGATTTTTATGACATGTATCTTAACGGCAGCTTTATCGGGAAAGTTGAAATGCCCGTAGGTGGAACCGTTTGCCATAATATCAATCTCCAGTCCGGAAACAACATTCTGGAGCTCCGTCTCACGGAGACAAAGGGTTCAAGCACGCTGCTGCAGATTAACCTGAACAACGGCGAGGCTATCGCTACCTTCAGCGGCTCCCAGAACCACACATGGAATATTGAAGCGCCAAAGTAATGCAATAACAATAATCAATAATCGTTAAAATCCGATTTCGTTTACTCCCTGTCGCCATCCGGTGCGGATGGCATCCGTCATCCGCACCGGAACAATGCTTCTTATCTGGAAAACCGCAATCAACCATCAAATCGATTGTCTCTAAGAACAAAAGTCCGCAATGTTTTCAAATAAAAAATTATATGTCATGCTGGCCGCTGTTTTACTCGTGGCCGGCTTTCTGCTTTGGCATGCGTTACCCAGTGACCCTGCAGCGTCGGCCCCGGTATTAACGGCCCGGGCCGAGATCGCCGATATCGCGGTGGAAGTCCGCACCGTGGGTGAACTGGACGCGGCCAATTCCCTTGTGGTCAGTTCGGCGGTCCGGGGGGACCGGGGCAAGATCATCGAGATGGTGGAAGACGGGACGTCGGTTGATAACGGCGACATTCTCATACGGCTGGACCCGTCCACATTTGAAGAAGAAGTCCTGCGCCTGCGTTCCCGGGTGATTGAACTGGCATCCATGGTTAAGGCCCAGGAGCAACTGCTGGAATGGGAAAAAAACCAGGCGGAACGAGAAATTTACAGGGCTGAAAGCGATCTTCACGTGGCCGGGCTCGAGCTGCGCCGTCTGGAGATGGGCGAAGGTCCAAAGGAGCTGGCCCGAATCGAGGCCGACGTCCGGAAAGCCCAAGAAGAATTTGAAAAAAAACGGCGGTACCTGGATGCCTTAAATGAGCTCAAGGAACGGGGCTTTTCCAATCCGACGGAAATCGAACAAATCGAAAACATCATCGCCGATGCCGAGCAAGCTTTTCGCATGGCTGAAATGCAGTTTACCAGCTACCGGGATCACCTGCTGCCGATCCAGATCGAAAAAGCCAAAGCCGCCCTTGCCGCGGCTGAAATCAACCTGGAGCAGATTAAGCGGGGCAGCGGTTATAAAATCGGCCAGGCCATGGCGACCCTTGACAAATCCGAGCAGGAGCTGGAAGTGGCCCGCCAGAATCTCCAAAAGGCCCAGGAAGAGCTGGCCGCCGCCACGATCCGCGCGCCTGGTCCCGGCATGGTGGTGTTTGCCGAGCAGATGCGCGAGGGCGGCCGCCGCAAGCCCCGCATCGGGGACCAGGTCTGGCAGAACCAGCCATTGGTCTATCTGCCGGATGTATCCCGGATGATCGTCAACACCCAGGTCCGGGAGATCGACCTGCATAAGATCGATATCGGAAAACCCGTGTCTTTGCGCGTGGACGCCTATCCCCAGTTACAACTGACCGGGAAAGTCACAACCATCGGCATCCTTGCCGACGCACGGGAATCCGCTCGCCAGGGCGGGAAATATTTCAAGGTCGCCATCACCGTGGACCAGCCCGATCCCCGGCTGCGGCCCGGCATGACCGCCCGGGTCACTATTTTATGCGATACGGTTAAAAATGTGCTCACCGCCCCGGTGTTTGCGATCTTTGGACAAAACGACCGCTTTTTCGCTTATGTGGATGTGCGGGCCAGCTTTGAAAAACGCGAAGTGAGGGTGGGGTTGCAGTCGGATCACCTGGTCCAGATCATCTCCGGCCTTTCTCCCGGCGATGCCATCGCCCTGAGTGAGCCGCCGGCCGATGATATCCGCGGCATTGTCCTGCTGGAAAACCCCGCCCCTTAATGCTTTGGCAACCGCGCTTTGGGGGAGATATTTCGGCTTTTTTGGGGACGGATTTAAAAGCTGACAGCGTCGAAAAAAAAGTCGGATTGGACTAAAATCTTGGATTTCGCGAAGAAAACGCATTACGCAATGACGCCGCAAGACGAAACAAAGCCGGTCATCAACGCCCGGGGATTATACATGCAATATCCGTCGGGTGAAGGGGTCATCGACGTGCTGCGCCATGTGGACATCACAATGGCCCCCGGCGAATTTGCGGCCATCATGGGGGCATCGGGTTCGGGAAAATCAACGCTGATGCATATTCTCGGCTGCCTGGAAAGGCCCTGTGCCGGGAGTTACCATCTGGCCGGCAACCATGTCGGCGTGTTAGATGACGCGGCCCTTTCACGACTTCGGGCCACCCGGATCGGTTTTGTTTTCCAGGCCTGCAACCTGATCCCCCAGTGCACGATCCTGGAAAATACGGAACTTCCCTTCATGTATCAGCCGGACCCGGTTTCCCCGCGTCAAGTAAAAGCCCGGGCGATAGAAGCCCTGGAAAAAGTCGGACTTGGCCACCGCCTTTCCCACAAGCCCGGCCGACTTTCCGGCGGAGAGCTTCAGCGGGCCGCCATTGCGCGGGCTTTGGTTATCGATCCCCTGCTGGTGCTGGCCGATGAGCCTACCGGCAATCTGGATGTCGCCGCCACAAACAACATCCTTGATCTTTTTGGAACCCTCAACTCCCTTGGCGTGACCCTGCTGGTGGTCACCCACGACGCCAAGGTGGCGGAAAGGGCCGACCGCGTTCTTTATCTGGAAAACGGGCGCCTGCAATGAAACCCTTTCATCCCGCCCGTTTCCATCATGTCAGCCTTTTTCAACATGCATGGCAATCCCTGGGCATGCACCGGCTGCGCAGCCTGCTGAGCACTCTGGGGATCGTATTCGCCGTAATGGCCGTAGTGGCCATGCTGGCCATTGCCGAGGGAGCCCGGGTTGAAACCATGGAACAAATCAGGGGACTGGGCATCAGCAATATCCTGATACGCCAGGCCCTTTTGAGCGATGAGCAGATCGCGCGCGCCCGGCGGCGCCAGGTCCAGGGGCTCGGGGCCGATGATATCGACCTGCTCCGGCAAATTCCGGGTGTAATCGAAATCACCGCCATGAGCGAAGTCAGGGCCGAACTGGCGGAACTGGGTGAAGCCGAGGCGGTTTCCGTGCTGGCGGTTACGTCTGCCTATGGACGTTCCAAAGGGCTACACGTCGCTGCAGGCCGATTTATCTCGGATCTGGATGTGGACCGGGGCGGACTGGTCTGCGTACTGGGCGCGGACATGGCCCGGCGGCTGGGCCACGACGGCCGGCTGGATAACGTGCTCCATATCAACGGCACACCCCATCGTATCGTCGGCGTTCTGCACTCCCGGGAAAACCGGCAAAACCGGATCGCGCCCGTTGCGTTTCAGGATTTCAATCATACGGTCTTTATTCCCGTTGATCTGGTCCCGGGCAGTGACGCTGATGACAACTATTACGGCGACCTGTCCGAAATCATCATTTCCATGGCGGCTCCGGCCATGGTGGAGCCCGCGGCCGCAGCCGTCCGCCGGGTGCTGCAGAACCGTCGCGGGGATGTGGACGATTTCCAGTTGATCCTTCCCAGGGAACTTCTCCGCCAGGCCCGCCAGACCCAGCGGATCTTCAACGTGGTTCTCGGTTCCATCGCAGGGATCTCCCTGCTGGTGGGCGGAATCGGCATCATGAACATCATGCTGGCCAATGTTTCGGAACGGCGTCGTGAAATCGGCATCCGCCGGGCAGTGGGAGCATCCCGGCGCCATATTCTTTATCAGTTTCTGGGCGAGGCGGTTCTGCTCACCGGCCTGGGCGGCGTGTTCGGGGTGATCATGGGCATGCTGGTGGCCTTCGGTATTGATCTTTTTGTGGAATGGCCCACGTCCGTGAGCATCTGGGCCGTTCTGGCAGCCCTTGGCATGTCGGCGGCTGTGGGCATCGCGTCCGGACTGTTTCCGGCCTGGACCGCGTCTAATGTCGATCCGGTCGAGGCGCTGCGACAGATATAAAGAAGGGGCTCATTCCATCAATTGGTTCGCTCAGTGCGCTTGTTGCCGGCCGTGCCGGTCGATCCGCTGAATTTCTCAAACTCGGGCTTCGCCCTCAAACAGTGAGAAATTCTTGACGCGGATCAACCGCCACGCCTTTTTCGGCAACAAACGCAAATCCGCTCACCAACCGATGGACACGCGCCCCTAAAGCGGCAAGTGGAGTCAAAAATGACAATAATATTCTTATCTGTAAAATTATCACTATCGCGATACATGGCTTGCGCCTTGCTTATACTCTGCGTGGTGATATGGCATGCGCCGGCTCACGCCGTTGAGACCTTCTCCCTTGAAGAGGTCATCAACCGCGCATTGATAGCCAACCGCAGCATGATTGATGCCCGTGACGATATCCGTCGTGCTGCCATGAACACAGATATCGCGGAATCCGAATTCGAACTTAAAATCCTGCCCGGCGCCGGTGTCGGTTTTTCCGGCGGGGATGACGCCTCCACCCAGACCGATCTCAACCTGCAAGTATCCCTGCAAAAAAGGCTGCCCTACGGCACCGATGTCAGCCTGACCCCTGCCCTGCAGCACACGGAAGACGGATACAGCACCCGGGCAAGGCTCCGGATCACCCAGCCCCTGCTGCGGGGAGCCGGAAAAGACGTGACCTATTCCGGAGTATACGGCGCGCAATACGGGCAGCGCACCGCCGACCGCAATTTTTATCTGCGGCAGGTGGATATTGTATTCGGCGCGGTGCAGCGCACATATGCGATCATCCGCCAGCAGGAACTGATGCGACTGCAGGCCGAATCGGTCCGGCGACTGTCCGATCATGCCGAAGCCGCGGCCATCAAGGAGCAAATGGGGCTGGTCAATGCCATTGATCTTTACCGGGCACGCATCCAGGCCGGTCAGGCCGCCGAAGATCTGCTTCGCATCGAGGAAGCCTACAGCGAAGCATTGGATTCCCTGAAATTTTTCCTGGCCCTGCCCCTGGAAAAAGAGATCGCGGTAAGCGCCCCTCTTTCCTTTGACCGGGAATCCCTTGATCTGGACGAAATGGTGGAAACCGCCCTGGCAAAACGCGTGGAGCTGGCACAGACCCAGGACGCCATTGCCGAGGCCAGGCGCCTTTCCTCGCTGGCTGAAAAAGACACGCTGCCCGAGCTCAACGTGATGCTTTCCATTCTGCAATCCGCCGACGAAAAAGATGATTTCCCCGGATCATTTCCGGACAAGACCGGATGGGGAATCAGCTTCGGATCAAGCACGGATGTGATGCGAACGGCCCAGAAGATTTTTTTTAAGGAGAGCCTGATTAATATCGACGCGGCCATCCGGCGGCAGGGAGCCGTCAGAGACGACATCGTCTCCCAGGTCAAGCGGGAAATCCGGAGCCTGCTGCGGCTCGATCAGGCCATTGACAACCAGGAAAAGCAGATCCACCAGGCCCGGGGTCAGATGGAGCTGTCATTCGTCAAATTCCAGCACGGCCTTGCCAGCAACTTTGATCTCATTGAGGCGGAAACCGCCCTGCGCCGGGCCCAGACCCAGCTCATCTCCGCGGTCATCGACTATATTCTCGGCCAGTACCGGCTCCGGGCCGTGCTGGGCACGCTGATCGAAAGGCCGGAGATATAATAAGACGGCAGGGCTTTCCGGACCACGCAGCGGTCACGGCAGATGCACCAGGCCGATGGCAATGGCCGTTAGCACGGCCATTGTAAAGACGGCATAGCAGATTGTCTTTACGGTTGATCCGCCCGGGACGGTCCCGGCCCGTTGATCCTGTTTCAGGCCTGACGGCTGGGGCGGGGCGGGGCGATGGAATGCGAAGTTTTCTTCTTTTATGGTGTTTTCTGAATCATCAGCATAACCCTGCGCTCCCCTGTCAGAAGGAATCTCGGGTTCATCAATTTCGGTTCTTTCGGTATCATCAACAACGGTGATGGTTTCGGGGATATCATAAGGCTCGGTATCATCTAACGTGTCTGAGGCCGCGCCGACATATCCTTTTCCCGCCACAAGAATAACGGTAATGTTATCCGAACCGCCGTTGGATATGGCCGCTTCCACCAGGCGGTCGGCGGCGTTCTGGGGCGACGTTTCCCGTGAAAGGATGGCGGCAATGCCGTCATCACCGACCTCCGTCGTAAGCCCGTCGCTGCAAAGCAGGATCATCTCGTTTTCAGGAAAAACCCCGGAAATCGTATCCGGAAGCACATCCGCCATGTCCTGGGCACCCAGAGCCTGGAGAATGATATTTTTCTGGGGATGATTGAGCGCATCCGCCGCGGTGATCTGACCCTCATCCAGTAAATACTGCACATAGGAATGATCCCGTGTCAACTGCTTCAGCGTGACGCCGTTCCAGACATAGGCCCGACTGTCGCCCACCCACGCGATGTCATATCTGCCGTTGATGATTTTCATGGCAACCACGGTTGACCCCATACCGCTTAAAGCAGGATCAGACGTCGCCGCCTGCAGGATTTCATGATGGATCTCTTCGATGGCCCGGATCAGGCTGTTTCCTCCCCTGATATGGGCCGCCAGATTTTCAACGGTAATCCGACTGGCGGTCCTGCCGCCTCTGTGTCCGCCCATGCCGTCGGCAACCGCAAAAAGGCCGATATCCGGCAGCAGGCATAAATTGTCCTCGTTGACCTGCCGGACCGCGCCTGCGTGAGTGGCATACCCGTATGCGATGATCATCACATCTGCTCCTTTGCCCGACGCATTTTTTTATTTGGGCACTATCTGTTATAATTTCTTTTTTTGCAATAAATTTAAAACAATATCAGAGCCGGAAAAAACTTTTTGCCCGTAGAGCCGGACTTTTCCGAAGCCATAACATACCTTTACAAATCGCTCAACTGATGATAATGGAAACAAAAGTCGACAGGCGTTACCGGATTGCCGATTTGTCGATCATGTTTATATTTAAGTCAAATAACTGCAACCTGCAGGAGGGCGCACCCTCATGGATTACATCAAGATTCGATTGTCCAATGATTTTGATCGTATCGGTTCAAAATTTGAAAAGACACTATCGGAAATGTTTCATCCGGCCGGCCCCATGTTCGCGTTGTCAAAAAGCGCGTGGAAGCCGCAGATCGACATGTTTGAAACACCCGAGGAGATCATTCTGATCGCCGAAATCGCCGGCGTGGAAAAGGAAGATCTCGACCTGGAAATCAACACCCGGGCCATCCGCATATCCGGCCGGCGAAATCTCAAACCGCCGGCGCAAAACGGCAGATACCGGGTGGCGGAAATCCAGTACGGCGCTTTTGAACGGCTCCTTTACCTGCCGTCGCCCATTGACACGGAGAACGTCACCGCCGCTTACCAGAAAGGGCTATTGATGATCCGGTCTACTAAAATCAAATATGAAACCCGGCATAACATTCCTATTTCGGGCGAATAAAATAATAATAAGCGAGGTCCGCGAATGACTAAAAAGCCGCAGCCTGAAAAACCCGAAACATCGGCTACCGACAAAATTCCGGAAATACTTCCTATTCTTCCGCTCTATGACATCGTGCTTTTCCCGAAAATGGTCCTGCCGCTCATGGTGATGCAGAAGGAATCCATACAGCTCATCGATGAGGCCATGTCCAAGAACCGGATCATCGGTACGGCCGCATCCCGATCCGATGAGCCCCAGTCCGAATACAAAACCGGCGATCTCTATAATTTCGGCACCGCGGCGGTGATCCTTAAAATGGCCAAGGTGGATGAAGACAAGGCACAGCTCCTGCTGCAGGGCATCGGCCGGTTCAAAATCAAAAAATACACCCGGAAAAATCCGTATTTTCTGGCCCAGGTGCAACATTTGGCCATCCCGTGGGAAAAAGACAAGGAGTTGGAAGGCCTGATGGCCAATCTTGTCAACCAGTACCAGAAGATCGTGCAGTTGTCTCCGGGCATGCCGCCGGAAATCGGGGCCATGGCAAAGTCTCTTGACGAACCCGACACCCTGACCGACATGGTGACATCCACGATTAATTCCACAACCAAAGAAAAACAGGAAATTTTAGAAACCCTTGATATCCATGAACGCCTGAAAAAAGTAACGAAGCTGGTCAATTATCAGCTTGAAATCCTTGAAATCGGCAACAAGATCCAGTCCGAGGTCAAGGGCGGCATGGACAAACAGCAGCGGGATTATTATCTGCGGCAGCAGCTCAAAGCCATCCGCGACGAACTCGGCGAAACCGACGACACCAGCGTTGAAATCGAGGAGTACCGAAAAAAAATCGTTGAAAAAAAACTGCCCGAAGCCGCCGCAAAGGAAGCCGAACGGGAGGTCAACCGCTTGTCCCGCATGCATCCGTCCTCGGCGGAATACACCGTGGCCATGACCTATCTGGACTGGCTCACGGAAATCCCCTGGAATGAGAGCACCCCCGACAACAATGATCTGGACAAGGCGCAGAAAATTCTGGATACCGACCATTTCGGCCTGGAAAAGGCAAAAAAACGGATTCTGGAATACCTGGCCGTGCGCAAACTCAACCCCGAGCTCAAGGGGCCGATTCTCTGCTTTGCCGGACCACCCGGCACGGGTAAAACCTCTTTGGGCCATTCCATTGCCCGGGCTCTGGGAAGAAAATTCATCCGCATCGCCCTAGGCGGCATCCGGGACGAAGCCGAAATCCGGGGGCACCGCCGGACTTACGTGGGCGCCCTGCCCGGCCGCATCATCCAGGGAATCCGTAGAGCCGGCTCCAACAACCCGGTATTCATGCTGGATGAAATCGACAAGGTCGGCAGTGATTTCCGGGGGGACCCGTCGTCGGCCCTGCTCGAGGTGCTCGATCCGGAGCAGAATTTTTCATTCGCGGATCATTACCTGGATGTGCCCTTTGACCTGTCGAAAGTGATGTTTATCACCACCGCCAACATCCTCGATACCATCCCCCCGGCCCTGCGGGACCGGATGGAAGTGCTGCGCCTGGCCGGATACACGTTGGAAGAAAAAATCAAAATCGCCACCAAATACCTCATCCCGCGGCAGCGCACCGCCAACGGCCTTAAAGCCGGGCAGATCACCTTTACCAAAGCCGCCGTAAAGCAGATCATCACCGGCTACACTCGGGAAGCCGGCCTGCGGAACCTGGAACGCGAAATCGCCAACATCTGCCGGGGGGTCGCCAGCGGCGTGGCGCGGGAAGAGATCGCATCCGCTAAAATCGATGCGTCCAATGTCGCCGAATATCTGGGGCCGGTCCGGGCAACGGATGAGATGAAGCAGCGCGTGGCCACCCCCGGCGTTGTTATGGGACTGGCCTGGACCGAAGCCGGCGGCGATATCCTGTTCATCGAGGCCACGGCCATGAAGGGCAACGGCAAGCTGACCATGACCGGCCAGCTCGGCGATGTGATGAAGGAATCCGCCACCGCAGCCTTAAGCTATATCCGGACCAACGCGAAAAAAATCGGGATCGCGGAGGATTTTTTCCAGAAAAAGGATATTCATATTCATATCCCGGCAGGCGCCATCCCTAAGGACGGGCCGTCCGCCGGCGTCACCATGCTCACGGCCCTTGCATCGCTTCTGACCGGAAAAACCACGTCCAAAGATCTTGCCATGACCGGCGAAATTACCCTCAGGGGCCAGGTTCTTCCCGTTGGCGGCATCAAGGAAAAAGTCCTGGCGGCCCATCGCGCCGGCATCAAAACCATCATCATGCCCAAATGGAATGAGAAAGACTTAGAAGACATCCCGGCCAACGTGAAAAAAGCCATCACCTTCCATTTTGCCGAGACCATGCAGGATGTATTGAACCGAGCATTGAAAAAAACAGGACGTTCATGAAGCACGCATTTTGCCGCTGCCCGCGGCCTGTCATCCGAGAATCCGCCTCTATCCCGGCCTTGCTGCGGGGGGCGTTGCTGTTGATCCTGATTGCTACTGCCGCAGTCATGGCCGGATGCGCGTCCAAACAAGTCCCGCCCATGCCGCCGGCCACGCCGGCGCCGGACATGCCCATCCAGAAACCCTACCAGGTGGACGGCATCTATTATCACCCCCTGCCCCATGCCGACGCTTTTGTAGAAACCGGAACGGCATCCTGGTACGGCAGCGATTTTCACGGGAAAAAAACATCCAACAGTGAAATATACGACATGCACGCCATGACCGCGGCCCACAAGACCCTTCCCTTCGGCACCATGGTGGAAGTGCACAACCTGGAAAACGACCGTAAAATCATCGTCCGGATCAACGACCGGGGGCCGTTTGTCCGCAGCCGGATCATCGATCTTTCCCACGAGGGGGCCAAGCGGATCGACATGATCCGAAACGGCACGGCCAAGGTGCGCATTACAGCCATCGGCACGGATGACGTCTACTTTGCGGCATCGGGTGGCCATGTGGACCATGGCATTTACTATACCGGCGATTTCACCATCCAGGCAGGCGCATTTGCGGACCGTTTAAATGCCGAACGCATGAAAGAACAGCTTGCAAAGCATATTCCCGAAATCGACATCGTACCCTTTGATAAAGACGGCCTGACCCTCTTTAGGGTCAGGGCCGGTCGGTTCCATTCCCTCAACCAGGCACGGAGCCATGAGCAGCAACTAAATCGAATCGGTTTTGCGGATGTGTTTATCGTATCACGGGACATGTGATGCGGGCTCAGACCATCGCTCTTCACGGCATCCTTGAACATATCACGTTTTACAACCCCCAGACCCATTACGCGGTGGCCCGTCTTAAAATCACTACGCCGGCGGCAATGGTTACGGTCACGGGCGTTCTTCCCGGGGCCGCTGCCGGCACAACGGTCCGCCTTTGCGGCAAATGGACCGAGCATCCGAAATACGGACGGCAGTTTCAGTTCGATACCGC
Source organism: Desulfobacteraceae bacterium (assembly GCA_003597945.1). Taxonomy (GTDB): domain Bacteria; phylum Desulfobacterota; class Desulfobacteria; order Desulfobacterales; family Desulfosalsimonadaceae; genus SURF-33. Next base: position 22,447 of record QZJS01000022.1, read on the forward strand.
AGACATCATCCTTCCGGAGACAGCCGCCGGCATTCGGGATTACCTGGCCTCGGGCATCATCAAGGGAATCGGACCGTCACTGGCCGATAAAATCGTCCGCCGGTTCGGGGCCGACGCCCTCAAGATCATGGAAACCGATCCCCACGAACTCACCGCAATCGACGGCATCGGCCCGCAGACGGCCGAGCGTATCCACACCCAGTGGACCAGTCATTCGGTCATCAAACAGATCATGGCCTTTCTGCAAGAAAACGGAATCAAGCCCGCCTGGGGCGCGAAAATTTTCAGCACATACGGCAAAAACGCCTTAGACGTTCTTCAAAACGCCCCTTACCGCCTGTCCGATGATATCGCCGGCATGGGATTTTACATGGCGGACCGGATCGCCAGAAATCTCGGCCTTGCCCACCAGACCGGCGAGCGCGCCGTTGCCTGCGTCCGGCATTTGATCCAGGAATCCGCGGCACAGGGCCATGCCTATATGGATGAAGATGATCTTATTGAACATGCCCAACGCCTGTTTGAAATCAACCGCACGGCGGTTTCCGAAGCCCTTGAAGAACTTTGCGAAACCGGGGAAATCGTCATGGAATCCGATGACCACGCATCGGGTCCGCCCAGGATTTTTCCCGAATGGCTGCATACGGCCGAGACCACCGTGGCCCGCCGCATCCGGGCCATGCAGTCCATCCCCGCGGTTTTGCCGTCCACGCCCTTTGAAAATCTGCTGGCCAATATTGAAACCCGGCTTATTATCCGCCTTTCTTCCCAGCAGCAGCGGATCCTGGAAGAAATGCAGCGTCACCGGGTAGCGGTCATCAGCGGCGGTCCTGGAACCGGCAAAACCACCATGGTGCGCGCCATTGCCGAAATGTTTCAACAATCCGGAAACCGGGTCTGTCTTGCCGCGCCCACGGGCCGCTCGGCCCGGCGAATGACAGAAATCACCGGTTTTGCGGCCCATACCATCCACAAACTTTTAGAATACAATCTCGAACAGCAATGTTTCGGAAAAGATATGGACAATCCCATTGAAGCCGACATACTCATCGTGGATGAGGCATCCATGATCGATACGGCCCTGATGCACCATCTCATGTCCGCGGTGCCGTTGTCGGCCCGACTGATCCTTGTGGGGGATGCGGACCAGCTCCCGTCCATCGGTCCGGGCAACCTGCTGACCGACCTTATTGTTTCCGATGCCATCCCGGTCTATTTTCTTAAAACCGTCTTCCGGCAGGATGCGGAAAGCAAAATTATCGCCGGCGCGCACCAGATTCTAAACGGCGAACCGCCGGACATGACCGTAGACGGTGAAAGTATCGACGCGGATGCTGAATTTGTCTTTATCGAGCAGAATGATCCGGTCAAAGTGACCAGCATCATCATTGACCTGTGCACCCGCGCATTGCCGGAAACGCTCTCCCTGGACCCGTTAAAATCAATTCAGGTGATCACGCCGGTGCACAAGGGACCGGCAGGCACCATTGAGCTCAACCAGGCCCTCCAGAACGCGCTTAATCCAGGCGCCGCCGTGGTGTCCAACAGCGCACATGCTTTTAAAATGGGTGATAAGGTCATGCACCTGAAAAATAATTATAAAAAGGAAGTTTTTAACGGCGAAATCGGCGTCATCAGCGCGTGGGACAACGACGCTAAAACCCTGATTGTCGCCTATGAAGACCGGCTCGTGGAATATGGCCCGGATGAAATGGATGAACTGACCCTCGGGTATGCCATATCCGTCCACAAATCCCAGGGATCCGAATACCCGGTGGTGATCATGCCGCTGATTACGCGCCATTATGTCATGCTGCAGCGCAACCTGCTCTATACGGCCGTCACCCGGGCCCAGAACCTGGTCATCCTCATCGGCACGCAAAAAGCCCTGGGCCTGGCCCTGGCAAATGACCGGCCCCGGATGCGGCGATCCGGCCTGGCACGCCGCCTGGCCGCAGGTTGAAGCATACCGTTCGGATTTTGTCTTGAATAACAGGGATGATTTTAATATGCTTTTCAATTGTGTGCGTTTCATGTCCATCCGTTTTCCGGCCCGCGGTCAGGACCATCCCGTGAAATGCGGCAAAAATAAAGAGCGGAGCATACAGGATATATGAAACAATTGATGATCATCGGTTTTTTACTCGCCCTGCTGGTTACGCCGGCGGCGTCAAAAACCTTATATGTCAAAGGCGATTCCGGAGTAAATCTCAGAAACGGCAACAGCATCCGGCACTCGGTTATTGACACCATCGACCCGGGCCAGTCGCTTCTGGCCATAGAAACACGCGACAAGTGGACAAAGGTCCGGCTGCCCGACGGTAAAGAGGGCTGGATGGCAAGCCGCCTGCTCACCGATAAAAAGCCGGCTGATATTATTGCATCTGAATTAAATAATAAAATAAATAATTTATCTTTCGAAAACAAATCACTGCAGGCGGAAAACGAACGGCTGATCATCGAAAATCAGACCCTCCATGAAAAACTGGAAGAAACGCTTGAACAGATGGCCCGAAACAAAGCGGCCCATGAAGCCCTGATCGCCGAATCCGCTGATTTTCTCGCCCTGAAGGCGGATCATGAGCGCCTGTCGGATGAACTCCGGGAAAAAACGGAAATCATGGAATCTTTAGAAACCGAGCTTGCCATAACAAACAGATCATCAATGATTTACTGTTTCCTGGCCGGCGCCGGGGTGCTGCTTCTCGGCATGATCATCGGGGCGAGCATGAAACGCAGACGCACGACATTTATATAAAATACTTAAAACACTTATAACTTTGCTGGGAATCGCCATGCAGTACGAATCGGATTTTCTGGTCATCGGCTCCGGCGTCGCGGGCCTGATGTTTGCCCTTAAAGTGGCGGATCACGGTTCCGTCACCATTTTGACCAAGCGCCGGATCAATGAAAGCAATACCGTATATGCCCAGGGCGGCATCGCCTCGGTGTTCTCCCAGGCCGATTCCTTTGATCTGCATATCGCCGATACCCTGGCCTCGGGCGACGGCATCTGCCACGAAAGCGTGGTGGAGATGGTGGTAAAAAGCGCGCCTGACCGGATCCGTGAACTCATCGATCTCGGCGTGGGTTTCAATCGTGCGGCCAGGGACCAGGACGCTTCCGGCGGCGCGTGTCTTGATCTGGGCCGGGAAGGAGGTCACTGCCGGAACCGCATTGTGCATGCCGACGACCTGACCGGTCTGGCCGTGGAAGACGCCCTTGTTCATCACGTTCATGAGCATAAACAGATCCGGGTATTCGAACATCACATCGCCATCGACCTGATCACCCGTTCCACTCGCCTGAAACGGGGCATGGTGGTGACCACTCACGAGGATTACTGCTACGGCGCCTATGCGCTGGATCGCCGCACCGGTGAAATCCACACCTTCTGTGCGCGCACCATTGTTCTGGCCACCGGCGGCTCCGGCAAGGTTTATGCTTACACCAGCAATCCCGATATCGCCACCGGTGACGGCATTGCCATGGCTTACCGGGCCGGCGCCATTGTGGCCAACCTGGAATTCGTCCAGTTCCATCCCACATGTCTGTATCACCCTGATGCCAAAAATTTTCTGATTTCAGAAGCGTTGCGGGGCGAAGGCGGCATTCTGATCAATTCCGACGGCGAGCGTTTTATGGACGCCTATTCCCCGCTCAAGGAACTTGCCTGCAGGGATGTCGTGGCCCGGGCCATTGACACGGAACTCAAAAAACGAGGGGATCAATGCGTTTATCTGGATATTTCCCATCAGGATCCGGATATGGTGAAATCCCGGTTTCCCAATATTTATGAAAAATGTCTGACATTCGGAATCGACATCACCCGCCAGCCGATCCCGGTGGTGCCCGCGGCCCATTACATGTGCGGCGGCGTGGTGACCGACATCTTCGGCCGGACCAACATCTCCCGATTGTTCGCCATTGGTGAAACCGCCTGCACCGGGCTGCACGGCGCCAACCGGCTGGCCAGCAATTCCCTGCTCGAAGCCCTGGTCTATGCCCACCAGGCCGCGCACAAGGCGCTGGACGACAAGCAGCAGATCGCCTTTGAAACATCGCCCGTTATCCCCCCCTGGGATGATCTGGACGCCATCGACAGCGACGAGGTGATCATGGTCTCCCACACCTGGAATGAAATCCGCCGGCTCATGTGGAATTACGTGGGAATCGTCCGATCCGACAAGCGTCTGGCCCGGGCCAAGCGGCGCATCGACCTTATTGCCGGCGAAATAAATGAATACTACTGGAATTTTAAAATCACGTCGAATCTCATCGAGTTGAGAAACATCGCAACCGTTGCCGAGGCCATTATCCGCTGCGCCACGCACCGCAAGGAAAGCCGCGGACTTCACTATAATATCGCCTACCCTGAAAAAAACGACATTCGATGGAAAAAAGACACGGTACTTCGGCGACCATTTGTAAGCTGAGATGAAGGCACGGCTGAAGCCCGGGAATGCAAATCGGAAATCCGGAAGAGGTTGCAAAGATAAGAAATCCAATTCCAAAATAGTAAACATAATAAAAATATTTATGCTTGCTTTAATGTTTTCATAATCCGGCCTTCTGTACAAGAAAATCTGTATTGACAGTATTTTGTATCATATAAATCCCGCAATATATCGCCATAACTGACAATACATTCTTTATTATTTACAAAATCCCTGATTTCATAGCCTTATAAAAATATTTATAAATAATCCTTGTCTTTTTTCGGTCTTTCTGGTATTTATTCTTGTTATGCTAAAAAATAAAACTATAATGCGTGGTTATTCCGCTGCATTAACACCTGTTCCGGACAACATAAAATGAAAAAATTAAAAATCGGATCACGCAAAAGCGCCCTTGCATTGTGGCAGGCGGAAACCGTCGCCGCCATGCTTAGAAATAACGGATGGGCAACGGAAATCGTCACCATTGAAACCCGTGGGGATAAAATCCAGAACACACCCATCGCCGATATCGGCGGCAAGGGGGTGTTCACCCAGGAAATCGAGGCCATGCTGCAACAGGGCGCTATTGATCTGGCCGTCCACAGCGCCAAGGACATGCCGTCGCAACTGCCGGAAGGATTCAGCCTTATTGCCTTTACCGAGCGCGAAAAAGTCAATGACGTACTCGTCAGCCTGAATGCCGGTATATCGCCGGCCGACCACAAAACGCCCCTTTGTATCGGGACTTCATCGGTGCGGCGGGTGGCCCTGCTGAAACATTTTTATCCCCATATTATGACGGTGGGCATGCGGGGCAACCTTCAGACCCGAATCAAAAAAATGACATCCGGCGCATGCGACGCCCTGATTCTGGCATATGCCGGAGTCAAACGGATGAACTATGCGCATATGATCGTCAGCGAACTGGCCGAAACCGATTTCATTCCACCCGCGGGCCAGGGCTGTCTCGCCATTGAGGTGTTTGAAACCATTCACCCGGACCTGAAGGCCCAAATCCGCGAATGCTTAAACCACCGGGAAACCGAAGACGCGCTGACCGCTGAAAGGGCTTTTCTGGAAACACTCAAAGGCGGATGCAGCATCCCGGTATTTGCCCTTGCAAAATGTCTGGGCGAACAGATCCGGCTGACCGCCGGCCTGATCAGCCTGGACGGGGCCGACCTGCTGAAAACAACCATGACCGATAATAAAGCGTACGCGCGCCGCCTGGGAGAAAAGGCGGGACGTCATATTCTCGACGCCGGCGGCGAAAAAATACTGAGTGAAATCAAATCAGCGCCAAAATAATAGAAAACAAGGAGGAATGTTTTGTCAGATAAAAACAATCGGCCCGGCGCCGATATTGTTTTTCGAAGACCTGAAACACGCGACGGCAAAGATATTTATGAGATTGCCAGAGCATCGGGAACCTTAGATCTCAATTCAGTCTATCATTATCTGCTTTTGTGCCGCTATTTCGCGGACACCTCCATGATCGCCGAAAAACAGGGTCGGGTGATCGGTTTCTGCACCGCTTTTACCCCTCCCGGAGCCCCGGATACGGTTTTTGTATGGCAGGTGGCGGTGGACCGCCAGGAACGCGGACAAGGCATCGGCGTCCGGATTCTGATTGAGATCATCAATACCCTACGGTCATTAAATATTAAATATCTGGATGCCACCATCACCTCTTCCAATATCGCCTCGATTAAACTTTTCACATCAGCGGCACAACAATTAAACGCCCCGTTCACCTTTGAAAAAGATTTCTTTACCGCGGCGGATTTCGGGGAAAATGTTCATGAATCTGAAAAGCTGTTTCACATCGGTCCAATTCCATATTCATCCTGACCCGCAGCGTTACGGCGTCATTGCCATTTAAAAAACCATTAACCGATAGAATTACCAGCGATTCCATCAATAAACATAGGGAGAAAAATAATGAGAATTTTTGAGCAGTTGGAAAGTCGCGTCAGAGGATACGTGAGATCCTTTCCGGTCATCTTTCAAAGCGCCAAGGGAGCCATCATGACCGACACCAGCGGAAGGGAATATATCGATTTTTTCGCCGGCGCCGGAACCCTTAATTACGGTCACAACAACGACCGCATCAGCCAGGCCTTAATCGAATACATTCAAAAAGACGGCCCCATTCACGGGCTGGACATGGCTACCGTGGCCAAGCAGCGGTTTTTGACCAAGCTCAACGACACCATCCTGCTGCCGCGCAACCTGGATTACAAGGTGCAGTTTACCGGCCCCACCGGCACCAATGCCGTGGAAACCGCCCTGAAACTGGCCCGCATGGTCAAAGGCCGGTCCAATGTGGTGGCGTTTACCAACGCCTATCACGGCCTGACCATGGGTGCGCTGGCCATTACGGGCAATAATTTTTACCGGGACGAGGCCTACATCAGCCGTTCCAACGTCAGCTTCATGCCGTATGACGGTTATTTCGGCCCGGATTTCAATACCATCGATTTTCTGCGAAAAATGATTACCGACAACAGCAGCGGTCTTGACCTACCCGCGGCCGTGATTTTAGAAACCATCCAGGCCGAAGGCGGGGTCAATATCGCCAGTCCGCAGTGGCTCCGGGACCTGGCCCAGCTCTGCTATGATTTCGACATTCTGCTGATCATCGACGACATCCAGGTGGGCAACGGCCGCACCGGTGATTTTTTCAGTTTTGAGGAATCCGGCATCAAACCGGATATGGTCACGCTTTCCAAGGCCATCGGCGGGGGGCTTCCCCTGGCCCTGCTCCTGTTTCGCCAGGATCTGGATCAGTGGAAACCGGGCGAGCACACCGGCACCTTCAGGGGCAACAACCTCGCTTTTGTGGCATCCTATGAAGCCCTTCACTACTGGGACAATATGGATTTAAGCAACGCGGTTGCTTATAAATCCGATGTGATGCGAACCGAAATACAAAAAATCGCCGACCGGTTTCCGGAGCTCGAGGCCACGGTCCGGGGACGGGGCATGATCTTCGGGCTGGAAATCCCGGAGCGGGGTTTTTGTTCTCAGATTTCAGAGCGTTGCTTTCAAAACGGGCTGATCATTGAACTGGCCGGCGCAGATGATCAGGTCTTAAAGTTTCTGCCTTCCCTGACCATGGATGAGGAAACCCTTTTAAAGGGGATCAGCATTATCGCCCAGTCCATTGAAGAACTGCTGGAAGAAAAAAAAGCAAACCTGACGGGAGCCATGTAATGATTGTACGGACACTGGATGAAATTATCGGAACCGAACAGGACGTGCGGGCCGAAACCGGCGCGTGGGCCAGCCGCCGACTGCTGCTGAAAAAGGATGCCATGGGATTTTCCTTTCACGACACCACGATATTTGCCGGAACCGAAACCCTGATCTGGTACAAAAACCATCTGGAAGCCGTCTATTGCGTCGGCGGCGAGGGGGAGCTCGAGGTCATTGAAACCGGCGAAATCTTTAAAATCAGCGACGGCACCATGTACGCCCTGAATAACCACGAAAAACACCATCTGCGCGCCTTTTCCGACATGCGCCTGATCTGCGTGTTTAATCCGCCCCTGACCGGAAAAGAGGTTCACGACAAAGACGGGGTCTACCCGATTGTTGATTAGGAAAAAAGAGGTAAAAAATGAGTCATCATTCTGTAGAAAAAATCGGCGGCACATCCATGTCGCAGTTTGCCGATGTGCTGGATAATATTCTGATCAGAAACAAAAAGGAAGAAGAGATCTACGACCGCATCATCGTCGTTTCCGCCTACGGTGGAGTGACCGATATGCTGCTCGAACATAAAAAATCAAGCGATGCGGGCGTCTACGCGCTTTTTTCAGATTCTGACTCCTGGGGCTGGAGTGATGCCATCTCCAAGGTCGGTGAGCACATGTGCCGGATCAACGCGGACCTGGAGCCCCTGGGCCTGGACCTGACCTTTGCGGATCAATTCGTCAAAGAGCGGATCGAAGGGGTCAGAAGCTGCATGCTGGATCTGACCCGGCTTTGCTCCTACGGCAATTTTCATTTAGATGAACACCTGATGACCATCCGGGAAATGCTTTCCGCCGTGGGAGAAGCCCACAGCGCCTACAACACGGCCCAGATTTTAACGGCAAAAGGGATCAACGCCAGATTCGTCGATCTCAGCGGTTGGCGGGAAGTCGCCAATTATTCCTTAGACGACAAGATCCGGTTTCATTTCCAGGATATCGACCTGAAAAAGGAACTGCCCATCGCCACGGGGTACACCTACTGCAAGGAAGGAATCATGGGCACCTATGATCGGGGATACAGCGAGATCACCTTCAGCAAAATCGCCGTGATCACCCAGGCCCGGGAAGGGATCATCCACAAAGAATTTCATTTAAGCAGCGGCGATCCCAAGCTCATCGGCGTCGACAAGGTCAAAACCATAGGAAACACCAATTACGATGTCACCGACCAGCTTTCGGATCTGGGCATGGAAGCCATCCATCCCCGGGCCGCCAAAGGGATGCGCAAAAGCAATATCCCGCTAAGAATCAAGAATGCGTTTGAACCCGATCATCCGGGCACGCTTATTCAAAACGATTACAAAAGCGAAACCCCCAAAGTCGAGATCATCGCCGGCCGGAAAAAAGTAACCGCCATTGAATGCTGGGACCAGGAAATGGCGGGCCGTTACACCCATGACATCGACATGCTCAAACATTTCGCCAAATATAAAATCCGATACCTGGCAAAGGACACCAATGCCAACACCCTGACTCATTATGTGGCCGAACCCCTTTCCATTATTAAAAAACTGACGGACGACATCCAGGAAACCTTTCCCGAAGCCGATATCTTGCTCAAAAAAGTGTCATTGATCTCGGCCATCGGAAGCAACATGGCCGACCCGGGTATTTTTTTTAAGGCCGTCAATGCCCTTGAAAGCGCTGATATCAGCGTGCTGGCCCTTCATAAATGCATGCGCGATATCGATGTCCAATTTGTCATTGAAGAAGATGATTTTGAAAAAGCCGTCTGCGTGCTGCACCAGCATCTGGTGGAAGATATCGAAATGGGGTAGCCGCTGATTTTTCTACTGGTTGGCTGCCCGTAAATCCTCTCTCCTTGAGGTCGGCCTCAGACCAGAAATCAGTGGCTGTCCCCGATTAAAATCCAAACAGTTTCTCGCTGTTTCGGACCCATTCATCAAATGCCGCGGGTTGCCAGGCTTCGGGATAATCGCGATAGTGCGTGAAAATCTTTTTTCCCAGGGTGGTGGCCCGGTTCAGCTTCATGAGCAGCAGTGGCCGCGACAGCCCGTTGACCAGCGTGCGTATCATGGTGGGAAGGTCCGGTTCCAAGAATATTCCATTGATGGTCGGGGTCAGCATCTCACCGCTCATGATATCTTTTCGCATCAAAAAAGATATCTCATCATGGGAGAGATCCTGGAGGATTTCCTTGACGGCCGAAAGCGCCGCCAAATGGCTGCCGCGTCCGGCAAACCAGTTGCGATTGTAGGGCCAGAGATTTTCCAGGGTGCACGCCCCTTTTTTCAAAGCAGCCATGATGGCGTCAGCCGCCAGCAGGGCTCCGGTCATGGCGCCGCCCACCCCGCATCCGGTGGTGGGAATCACCTGGCCGGCCGCATCACCGACTGCCGCAAAACCTGAGGCCGCAAGGGTCCAGGGAGATTTGCCCACCAGCACGATGCCGCCTCCCCCGCCCAGTTCCTCATCCGTGATGGAGGGCCGCTCGGCGATCATTTCCTTGATAATGGCCATGGGATCCACCCGGCCGGGCGCTTCCTTCACCCCGCCGCCCACGTCGACGCTGTCGTTATGATGCAGGTGGGTCCAGAAATACCCCTTGAAGGCCCCGTAGCGATAATGGTCCACCAGGTCATCGGCTGTGGCACGGCTGGTATCGAGCCGGCGGATGGTGCGGCAGGCATAGGCCAGGTCTCCGCCGGAAAATTTCCGATTCAAGGCCGGCGCGCCGGGCAATGACGCGCGCAGCAAAGAGAGATAACCGGCGGCATCAACAACCACGTCCGCACGGACATCGGCGGTTTTTCCAGTCTGCGTATCCGTCACCCGCAGCCCCCGGACCTGTATCTGCTCCAAAGGCCCATTTGTATCGCCGATCAGGCCGTCCGCCCGATGCTGGTAGAAGATTTCGGCCCCGGCCGCGATTGCCTGCCCGGCCAGCATCTTTCCCAGCACCCGCCGGTCCGTGGTGATATAACGAAAGTCAACAGCGGTCCGGGTGGCGCCGGAAAGATCCGGAAAACGGATCTGAAGACGGTCCATGCGATGAGGTTCAAAAAGATTATCGTCATCCTCACTTTTTTTCACCAGGCTGCCCTTGTAACGCCCGTTTCCAATGGTCGGCATTTCAAAACCCGCGGCGGCCAGGGCTGTTTTTTCCACCGCGTCCGACCAGTTGTGGCCCAGGGTTCCCTCTTTTTTCAACTCATAGACGGCAACAGACACTCCTGCTGATGCAAGCTGACGTGCCAGCAGCGCGCCCCCGGGCCCGGCCCCGGCAATGACGACCTGAAAATCCTTTTGATCTTTCATGTCCGTTCTCCCATCTTGAAATGATTAACAGATAATTGGGACCAATAATTGCCATCAAATGGCATCCAGAATCGCCTTGACCCGGGCGCCGTCGGCACGGGGGCCGAAATGGGCCATGATATCTCGCATGGCCTGCATTTTGTTTTTATATGTTGAGAAATCGATATTGGCCGCGATCCATTGCCGGATTTCATCGTCATCGGCCAGATTCGGCAGGTAGGCGGACACGATCCGGATATATGCGGAATCGCTTTCGGTTTTGCCGGATCGGGCCAGGGTCTCCTGCTCGGATTTAATCAGTTTGCGCAGGATCTTGACGGCCGCGTCATCGGAAAGGGCCTTGGCGTCTCCCCGGGAAAACTCGCCCAGAATAATGCGCAGCGCGCTTTTCCGGTCTTCATCTTTAGCCTTCATGGCCGCTGTCAGGTCTTTTTTGATCTGTTCCTGGATGCTCATGATTTTCATTCCTTTTGATTTTTATACAGCATTTCAACGTCAGGCTCCCGGCCCGGCTCCAGGGTAATCAGGGCGCCCCGGTTTTTGCCGGTCATGCAGCAGTTGACCACCAGGGTGGCTCCAAGCCGATCAATGCCCGCGTCTTCATGGATATGTCCGCAGATCACGACCGCGGGCCGGGTCTCTTCCACCAGGCTCCTCACCCCTTTGGAGCCGGCGGAAACCTTTCCCCCTACCCTGTCGCGCATGCCGTAGGGCGGCGGATGAACCACCAGGATCGTGTCTTGGCCGACAAGGGGTTTGATCCGCGCGAACAATCCCTTCTCGAGAAACCGGATGCGGGACCGAAATGGCACGGGAATGGCCCCGCTGATGCCCACCAGGGGAACCTCTTTAAAAACTGTTTTACGGGCGTGCAGAGACGCCACATTGGAAAGCCTTTTCAGGTGTTTTTCCAGGTAAGCCGGGTCGGAATTGCCCCTCACCACAAATACCGGCACGGTCAGGGCTTCCAACGCCGCAAACACCGGCCCGGGACGAAAATAGCTGATCATATCGCCGGCGATGACCACGCAATCCGGCTCCAGCTCCGCGATGCCGGCCCGGATGTTTTCCAGCCGATGGGACCGGGCATGGATATCGGCCACGGCATAAATTTTCATAAAGACTCCCGAAGCGATCAATTCAACCGGTTACAGGCCCTCTTCCCCGATGGTTTCGCATAATTTGGGCCTTATTACAGCAGCAGCGGCGGGTAGTCCTCGAACACAAAGGGCCGGATGTTTCCCCCCAGGCAAAGACCATTTAAAACACTGCGTTCGGCGCAATTGAGAATCATCTGCATGAGTTCGCGTCCCCGCATAAGGCCCAGCGCGCCGGCGGCGGCGCTGATTTCGTCGTATCGATCCACCCGGTCCCGCCGGACGGTGCGGCCGGCGAAAATCACCGGAACAGTTTCGCCGGAATGGACCAAGGCCGAGTTGCAAGGCGTGGAATGGTCGCCGGTCACCACCGCCAGAATATCCGCCTTTTTCTTTGTGCTTGAAAGGGCGGCCGCCAGTTCGTCCATTCCCGCGTCCAGCGAGGCAATGGCCTTTTTCTTCATTCGGGCTGTACCCTTATGGGACGTCTCATCCGGCACCTTGGTGTGCACGTGGATAAAATCATATTTCGTATCATCTAATGCCATGCGGATGCGCTCCCGGAGATCCCGGCCCGGATCGCCGGTGTCGGCCACCCTTGCAAAGTCAAATCCGAGTTCATTGGCCAGACCCGAATACACGGCGCTGGAGGCGATCATCAGGGGCCGCATTCCCCATTGATCGGCAAAAGGTTGCAGGCTAACGCGGCGGCCGCTTCGCTGGGTCACCAGCATATTGGCCGGGGCTTGCTTTAATTTGTGCAGCCGGTTATGGGTGTATCTGAGATAATGATTTAACGCATCGGCGGTTTTGCGGGCTTTTTCCGGGTCAGGAGCGCCGGCCACCGGCATGATCTTTGCGATGGGTTTTCCCCTGGTGATGGGGTCGGCGTCGGAAACATGCGGCGACGCATCACCGGATATTACCAGGATGCCGTCGTTTCTGCGGGTATGGTGGAGCCGGAATCCTATGCCTTCATATGCAAAGCTCGCGATCCGAGCGTAAAACGAGCTGAGGTCGGAAAAGGTTCCCTTTACGTGATCCCGGCCATGAGCCAGCACGGGAGCACCTTTTCTGATGCGGATCCCGGCCAGATGGCAGAGGCAAAGCACGTCGGCATCATCAAAGGCAACGCCTTCACCCACGGCTTCCAACAGCCCGCGGCCGGGAAAATCGGCCATGTCATAGCCGAACATCAGAAAATGCGCGGTTTCGCTTGGAAGGCACTGGCCCGGGGTGGATGCATGAAAAAGACCGTTGGCCCCCATTGCCGCCAGGGCATCGAGATTCGGAGTGCGTGCCGCCTGCAAGGGGGTGAGGTTTTCAATCGTCGAATACGAGCGGTCTCCAATGCCGTCAAGCAGAACCAGGATCGTTTTCATAGGCAAGCCATAGCTTTCATTAATACCGGGATGACCGGATGACTAAAAACCCGGTCCGGAATCTCCGCGCGGCGACGAATCAGAACCGCGAAATCACGCCCGTGGGCAGAATTTTTAATAATCGGCCAATCACGTTCCACGGATAGACCGGAACGGTGGAGGATTTCACCCGCTTTTCGATGAGCCGCGCAATGATGGCCGCGCCCTTTTCCACGCTGATCAGAAACGGCCGGTTGGGGAGCATATCGTTTAAGGGCGTGTCGATATATCCCGGGTAAAGTACGGTCACGTAGATATTTTTCCGGAACAGCTCGGCCCGCAGCGCTTCAAGATAAGTAGCGAATCCGGCTTTTGACGCGCTGTAGGCCGAGCTTTTCGGCATTCCCCGAAAGGCCGCCACCGAGCTGGTGCCCACAATATGGCCGCCGCCTTTTTTGAGAAAATAGGCCGCGGCCGCGTCCGCCGTGGCAATGGCCCCGATCAGATTCACCTCAATGGTGCGACGGGCTTTTTCAAAATCGCCCTTTCCCACCCGCTCCCCCAGGCTCACGCCGGCATTGACAAAAACAATATCAAGCCCGCCCAGACTTTCCGCCATCTCATCAACGGCCCGGTAAACATCGTCGTAATCCGTGACATCCAGGCCCCGCACAACAATAGCCGGGGGATTGCACAATCGCTCGATTTCCGCCTTGGCTTCATTAAGCTGATCCACCCGCTGGGAGACCAGTGCCAGTGCATAGCCCCTCTGAGCCATTTCGCAGGCCACGGCCCGCCCGATGCCGGAAGATGCCCCGGTGATCAATATGGATTTTGTCATGTGTAAACTCCTGTATTAGAAATCTGGTTACCCCCCATTCGGCAGATAAGATCTCAAATGATGCGTTTCTTTCCCTGTTGACTATGACACGCAGACAAAAAAGTCAATATGGTTGACATCTTGGAAAGCGCGCCGCTTATATTCTGCCTGATTATTTTCGGATTATTTTCTGTTATTGCCTGTTATTACCTTGATCAGATGCCGGTAAAGCGCTAATATGTGAAAATTAATCATTATAAAAATCTTGAATTCATTCAATATAATTAAAAACAACAAAAAGGAGGATGACATGAAAAAATGGCGATGCACGGTCTGCGGATATATTCACACCGGCGATGAGCCACCGGAAATTTGTCCGGTCTGCGGCGCGGACCGCAGCAAGTTTGTTGAGGTCACAGATGCGCCTGCAAACAACCTTTCCGGAAGCGCCCCGGAACCCGGAAAACCGGCTGCACCTGCCGCGCCCGCCGCGAAGGCTGTCGATCGGGTTTTAAAGGATGCCGGCACGGTGAAAGGAACAAATACAGATGAGATGCCGGCCCCCAAAACCCTCTATAACACCATCACCGACCTGATGGTAAAACATCACCTCCACCCCATCGCCGTGCATGTGCCCAACGGCGTGGTGCCGGCGGTGGTGCTCTTTGTCCTGTTGGGGATGCTTTTTACCTCCGCCGGCCTTTTCCAGGCGGCGTATTATAACATGATATTTGTGGTGCTGGCCCTGCCCGTGGTTCTTTATTCCGGCGTCAATGAATGGCGTAAAAAATACAACAGCGGCAAAACCTCCATTTTTATCGCCAAATTCATTTCAGCGGCCGTGGTAGCGGTCTGCGCTGTTATTATCGTGTTATGGTTTCTGTTTCACCCGGAACTGATCAAAGATCCGTCATCCATGCCGCCGGTGCTGATCCTGCTTCACCTGGTACTGCTTCTGGCCACCGGCATTGCCGGTTTTCTGGGCGGCAAGCTGGTTTTCAAGGACTGATGCGGCCCGATTCCGCTGCTTAATCCCCTCCAAAAAAGGAAATGCCGGGGCTATTGACCCCGCTTGTTTTAATATTGCCCCGGCATTTCTCAAATTTCCTTTAAAAATACCACGCGATTCCATTTAAAATCGTTCATTCCTGATTTTTATTCTTATAAATCCTTATTTAAAGAGTATTTATAAAAATTATAATCACAAAATATCATGAATCATGATATTTTGTGATTATATATTTTTTATATCATTATATTATTGTATTTCTGGTTGTTTATTCCTTAATATAATTGATTTTAATCATTTTTTATGATCATCTGTTGAAAAATACATCATTTGATGGTATATATAATCATTTATTTCACGGATCATCGTTATTAAAGGATTTATAAGGAATATTTTTAAAAATATCGATTTTGAAAGCATTAAATAAAATGTATAATCCAATACATTAATTTAAGGAGCAATATTAATGGCTCAAAAAATTATGATTGAAGGTCTTTTCAAGGTTTTCGGGCCGCATCCTCAAAACGCCATCGAACTATTCCGGCAGGGCCATTCCAAAAATGAAATCATGGAAAAGACCAGACATCAAATCGGCGTGGCCGATGCCTCTTTCACCGTTGATGAAGGTGAAATCCTGGTGGTCATGGGCCTTTCCGGCAGCGGTAAATCCACACTGGTAAGATGCATCAACCGCCTGATCGATCCCACCGCCGGAAAAGTCATCGTGGACGGTGAAGATGTAACCCGGCTTTCCGTGGAAGGGCTCCGGCAATTCCGGCTGGATCATTTCGGCATGGTGTTTCAGAATTTCGCCCTTTTTCCCCATCGCACGGTCCTGCAAAACGCCGTTTACGGGCTTGAAATCAAAAAAGTGGATCCCGCCGAACGCAAAGAACGCGGCATGGCGGCCCTGGAACAGGTCGGCCTGGCGGGCTGGGAAGATTCCTATCCCGCCCAGCTTTCCGGCGGCATGCAGCAGCGGGTCGGCCTGGCACGGGCGCTTGCCCTGGATGCCGATATCATGCTCATGGACGAGGCTTTCAGCGCGCTGGACCCTCTGATCCGCAGCGACATGCAGGATGAACTTCTGGCGCTTCAGGATAAGGTCAAAAAAACCATCGTGTTTATCAGCCACGATCTGGACGAGGCCCTCAAGCTCGGGGATCGGATCATTCTGATGAAAGACGGCGCCATCATTCAATCCGGCACCGCCGAGGAAATCCTGACCAAACCCGCAGATGATTATGTGGCCAAATTCGTCCAGGACGTGGACATGGCAAAAGTGATTACGGCCGAATCGGTCATGCTCAAGCCAAAGGCCATGGCGTATTATAAAACCGACGGCCCAAAGGCGGCTTTGCATAAAATGAAGCAATCCCAGATATCGACCATCTTTGTTCGCAAGGATAAGAAGCTTTTCGGCGTTGTCACCGCCGATGATTGCGCCATGGCCGCAAAACGCGGGGACCCGACGCTGGAACAAATCCTAAATACCGATATTGAAACCGTATCGCTGGAAACGCCCGGAGTGGATATCATCCCCCTGCTGGCACGGCTGCCGTATCCGCTACCGGTGGTGGATGCGGATCATAAACTCAAAGGCGTTATCATAAAGGGCTCCCTTCTGGCGGGCCTGTCGGAAAGGGGGACGGACTGATGACTGTTTACCGGATACCCATCGGAGATGCTATTGAAGCGGGCATCGATTTTTTCGTGACCCACTTATCATTTGCCACCATTGCATTTTCCAAATTCACGACAAAAGGGATCGCCTATCTTTCCGAAATTCTCATGTTTCTTCCGCCATGGGCCATGATCCTTATTTTTACGGGTCTTGCCTGGTTTTTAAGCAAAAAATGGGGCATCGGCCTGTTTACGCTTATCGGCATGAGTCTCATCTGGAACATGCAGCTATGGGGGCCGACCATGGACACCATTTCACTGATCATCATTGCCACGCTGCTTTCGGTGGCCATCGGCATTCCCCTGGGCATCTTTTCCGCGCTGAGCACCACGGCATACCGGATTATCACGCCGGTGCTCGATGTCATGCAGACCATGCCCGCTTTTGTCTACCTGATACCCGCCATCCCGTTTTTCGGGCTCGGGGCCGTGGGCGCCATTTTTGCCACGGTGATCTTCTCGGTGCCGCCCTGCATCCGTTTGACCTGTCTGGGAATCCAGCAGGTGCCCCGTGAAATGGTGGAAGCCGCGGATGCCTTCGGCAGTTCAAAGGCGCAAAAACTTTTCAAGGTCCAGTTGCCCATCGCCAAAACCACCATCATGGCGGGCATCAATCAGACCATCATGCTGGCGCTTTCTATGGTGGTCATCGCGGCCATGATCGGCGCCAAAGGCTTGGGCGGCGAAGTCTGGAGAGCCATCCAGCGCCTCGAGGCCGGCAGAGGCTTTGAAGCAGGCATCGGCATTGTGATCATCGCCATCATTTTAGACCGGGTCATGCAGCAGGTGGCCGGAGGCAAGAAACAGCAGATGTAATTTAGTTATAAATTACTTAATTAATTATTTATTCGCAGTCTTGCTCCGTACCAGCGGATGCAGGGCCTTTGTTGAACCGTAAACGTAAAGGAGGATTGTACATGAAACTTAAACTCTTACACCTGATCATCATGATGACGGCCGCTCTGCTTATGGCGGGATTTGCCGGCAACGTGGCGGCCCAGCAGAAAACCGCACAGATCGCTTATGTGGAATGGTCCTGCGCCACCGCGTCCGCCAATGTCGTCAAGGCGGTACTCGAGGAAAAAATGGGCTATAAGGTGGAACTGATTCCGGTGAGCGCCGCAGCCATGTGGCAGGCCCTTGCCACCGGCGACGTGGATGCCATCACCACGGCCTGGCTCCCCACCACGCATCATCACTACTATGAAAAGCTCAAAGACAAGGTGGAGAACCTGGGCCACAACCTGGTGGGCACCCGCATCGGCCTGGTGGTCCCGACGTATGTGACCATTGATTCCATTGACGAAATGAACGCCCATGCCGAAAAATTCAACGGCCAGATCACCGGCATCGATCCGGGGGCCGGCATCATGAGCAAAACCGAGCAGGTCATCAAGGAATACAAGCTTACCGATCTGGAACTCATGGAAAGCAGCGGGGCCATGATGACGGCCGTTTTACAGGACAAAATCAACAAAAAGGAATGGGTCGCCGTCACCGGCTGGACTCCCCACTGGAAATTCGGCAAGTGGGACCTGAAATATCTCAAGGACCCCAAGGGCATCTACGGCGGCGATGAGTATATCGATACCGTGGTCCGCAAAGGTCTCAAGACCGACAAGCCGGATCTGTACGCTTTCCTGGCAAACTTCAAATGGAGCGCCGACGATATTCAGACGGTCATGGCCTGGAACCAGGAAGAAGACATGACCCCGGAAAAAAGCGCTAAAAAGTGGATCTCGGAAAACAAAGACAAGGTCGCCGCCTGGCTGCCTGAGTAAACCTTTTAATCCATGGTCCCGTAAAAAACGAAATATTACCCCACGATAATACCGCGAATCGCGGTTATCATTAACGATGGGATCATTCACTTTTGTTTTTTACGGGATTTTTATAATAAAGATAAGGAGAAAGGAGAAAAGAGTTAAAATGAAAAAAAAGATTCTTTTTGTAACACGTTGTCTGTTAACGGTCGGATTGATGTTATTTTTATTAACAGTTCCCGTGACCGCCACCGCTGTTGAGATCGGTCCGCTTTCCATCGGTGGAGCGATGCGCGCGAATTACACCTTTGGCGACTATGCGCCGGTACTGGACCGCTCTTCACGGGCGAAGCAGGATAACGGCGCGTTTGCATTAGACACTTTCCGATTTAACCTTGATTACAATCAAGGCCCGTTTGTTGGAAAAGCTGAATATCGATTCTATCCGGGATATGGTGCAAACAACCATGACAGCTATCATTTTCCGCATACCGGCTGGATCGGTTACAACTTTGGCGATGAAAGCCAGGTGCAGCTTGGTTTAAACCGCGTTCCCTTCGGTCCCGGGGCCTATGGTGTGTCGCAAAGCTGGTTCTTTGATCAGCATTACTATGTGGGCCTCGCCGATGACATGGATTTAGGTGTCAAATATACAAAACCATTTGAAAATTTTACCATCGATCTGGCCTACTACTTCTCTGACGAAGGCTCTCACAACGGCGCAAACTTTTCCAGAAAAGGCGTGCGATACTCCTATGATATTATCGATGAGACAGGAACCGGTTATGAGGAAAGGCATCAGGTTAACCTGCGGGCGATTTATTCCATGGAAACCGGCAACCTGAAATCAGATATCGGCGCATCCGTTCAGTACGGACAGCTTGAAAGCAACGGACCGCAAGACGATGGCGATCACTATGCCGGATCAGCCCATGCCGTCTTTTCAATAGCCAATTTCAAACTGGCCACGCAAATAACCTACTATAAGTATGACGTGGAAAACGATCAACCGCTGGGAACCGATACGCTGGTCCAGATGGGCGCTTTCGATTTTCCAACCCTTGTGGCGGCAGAAGCGTGGATACCGGCTGTATCGCTGAGCTATTACCTTGAAACACCACAGGTAGACTGGCTTGACTACGTCATTCCTTATATTGAATACAGCTCCATTGTTAAGGATGAAAGCCACTCTTGTCCAAAAACCATTTTACAGTAGTAAAGCGATAAATTGAGGCCTTGAAAAAAAATCCTCCTTGGGGATATTGTTGTTTCACCACAAAACGA